>NZ_JBEZMM010000004.1:0-311057 GCF_040652715.1 Streptomyces sp. NPDC048196
CCGTCGCCGATGACCGCGACGACATGGTCCTTCTTCCCGCGCACCTGATTGGCCTTGGCCAGACCGTCCGCCCAGCCCAGCACCGTCGAGGCGTGACTGTTCTCGATGACGTCGTGCGCCGACTCCGCCCGCGAGGGGTAACCCGACAGGCCGCCCTTGGCCCGCAGCTTGGAGAAGTCCTGACGGCCGGTGAGCAGCTTGTGGACGTAGGACTGGTGGCCGGTGTCGAAGAGGACCCGGTCCTTGGGTGAGTCGAAGACCCGGTGCAGGGCGATGGTCAGCTCGACCACACCGAGATTCGGGCCGAGGTGGCCGCCGGTCTTGGAGACCGCGTCGACAAGGAAGGAACGGATCTCCCCCGCCAGCTGCTCCAGCTGCTCCGGGCCCAGTCGGTCCAGATCGCGCGGTCCCCTGATACGGGAAAGCAACGCCACCCCTGCCTCCTTGCTGCTTGCTGCTGCTGCCGTCGATCGATCGAGCTTGCCGATCAGATGAGTCTAATGTCGCGCCCGCCGCGGCGACGCCCGGGCCTTGCGATGTATGTCACTCGGGTGAAAGCCATCTTTCGGCCGCCCCGGAAATGCCTCCAGGAACACGATTCGGCCCCCACCGGGACACGCCCGGTGGGGGCCGACGACCGGCCGTCGGAGGCCGACGGTGTGGTCGGGTGCGCCTGGTGGCGCTGCCGCACACGGATAACGACCCGTGGTTTACGTGCGCCTGGTGGCGCTGCTGCACCTGGCCAACGACCTGCGGTTACGTGCGCCTGATGGCGCTGCCGCACCCGGCCAACGACCTGCGGTTACGTGCGCCTGATGGCGCTGCCGCACCCGGCCAACGACCCGCGGTTTAGGTGCGCCCGGCGGTCTTCTGGGTGCGCCGCGACACCGAGTCGATCACGACCGCGGCCAGCAGCACCGCGCCGGTGATCATGTACTGGATCTCACTGGCCATGCCCAGCAGGTTCAGGCCCTGCTGGATGGACTGGATGACCAGCATGCCCAGCAGCGCGGACCAGATCTTGCCGCGGCCGCCGAAGAGGCTGGTGCCGCCGATGACCGCCGCCGCGATGACGTTCATCAGGGTGTTGCCGGAGCCGAGGTTCTTCGTGGCGCCACCGGAGAGGCTGGCGATGAAGAGACCACCGAAGGCGGCGAGCATCCCGGAGATCGCGAAGACGCTGATCCGGATCTTGTTCACGTTGATACCGGCCCGGCGGGCCGCCTCGGCGTTGCCGCCGACCGCGAAGATCTGCCGTCCGTACGAGGTGCGGCGCACCACGAAGTCGGCGATGACCAGCACGGCCAGGAACAGCACCAGGGCCAGCGGGAGCCCGCGGGCACCGGCCGGCTCGTTGAGGACGTAGGCGACCACGAAGGCGATCAACGCGACCACACCGGTGCGCAGCAGGATCTCGCTGAGCGGCCGGGAGGTCAGCGCGGCGGCCTTGCGGCGCTTGCTGTCCAGCAGCAGCGAACCGGCGTACGCGAGGACCGCGACCAGCGCGAGGCCGTACGCGGCGGCCTTGTCCTCGAAGTAGTAGCCGGTGAGGTTCTCGACCAGGCTGCCGCTCGGCGTGTTGATCGAGCCTTCCTGGCCCATCATCCAGATCTGCAGACCGCTCCAGCCGAGGAATCCGGCCAGGGTGACGACGAACGCCGGTACGCCGATCTTGGCGAAAAAGAAGCCATGGATGACGCCGATGACCACACCGGCCGCGATGGCGATCAGTACCGCGAGCCAGTCGTTGACGCCGTGGGTGACGCTGAGCACCGCCCAGACGGCCGCGCCGACGCCGGCGACCGAGCCGACGGAGAGATCGATCTCACCGAGCAGCAGGACGAAGACGATGCCGACGGCCATGATGCCGAGGCCGGAGGTGTAGACACCGATGTTCGCGAGGCTGTCCGCCGACAGGAAGCTGCTGTTCTTGAGCTGGAAGACGATCGCGATGACGATCAGGCCGATGACGACCGGCAGCGAGCCCAGCTCACCGCCGCGCACCCGGCGCTTGAAGTCGGCGAGGTAGCCGGCCAGGCCCGCTTCCCGGACCAGCAGCCGGGGGTCGACGGCGGCGGGCTGGGGGGCGTCGGCGGCGGTGGCCTCCGCGGTCTCCGCGGTCTCCGCGGTCTCCGCGGCGGCGTCGGCCGGGGACTCCGTCACGGTGTCCGTCGCGGTCTCCGTCACGGTGTCGGCCGCAGTCTCCGACGCCCCGCCCGCCGGCTCCTTGGTGAGGTCGCTCATGCCGACACCTCGCTGCGCTCGGCGCCGCATTCGCGACGCGCGCACCTTTCTACGATTCGCTCGCTGCGCTCGCTCATGCCCCGGCCTCCTTCTTCACCTGGTCCGTGCGCGCCTTGCGGCGGGTCACCGCGTTGTCCGAGGCACCCGTGATGGCGGCGATGATTTCTTCGTGGGAGGTGCCCTCGACGTCGAAGACACCGTTGTTGCGGCCCAGCCGCAGCACCGCGACCCGGTCCGCGACGGCCTGCACATCGGCCATGTTGTGGCTGATGAGGATGACGCCCAGGCCGCGCTCGCGCAGCCGCTCGACCAGGTCGAGGACCTGCGCGGTCTGCTCGACGCCGAGCGCGGCGGTGGGCTCGTCGAGGATGACGATCTTCGGGTCGCCGATCAGCGCACGGGCGATGGCGACGACCTGCCGCTGACCGCCGGAGAGCGCGGCGACCGGGATGCGGACGCTGGGGATGCGGATGGAGAGGGTGTCGAGCAGTTCCTTGGCGCGCTTCTCCATGGCGATCTCGTCGAGGATGCCGACGGTGCGGCTCTCGTTGCCGAGGAAGAGGTTGGCGACGACGTCGAGGTTGTCGCAGAGCGCGAGGTCCTGGTAGACGGTGGCGACGCCGAGCTCCTGGGCGTCGTGCGGCTTGTTGATGCGGACCGCGTCGCCCTCCCACTCGATGGTGCCGTCGTCGACCGGGTGGACGCCCGAGATGGTCTTGACCAGGGTGGACTTGCCGGCGCCGTTGTCGCCCACGAGGGCGACCACCTCACCGGGGTGGATCTCCAGCGTGACGTCCGTGAGTGCCTGGACGGCGCCGAACCGCTTGGAGATTCCGCGCAACGCCAGCACAGGCGTAGCGGACACGTGAATCATCTCCTTCGCCGCCGTCACAACGGCGGGGGGCATGGTGGTGCGAAGAGGGGGCTCTGCGAGCGGTCAGAGGGGTGCTCCGCGAGCCGAGGGGATGCGGGGGAGGGCCCCGCCCGCGGCCGGAACGGGTCGGCGCGGGCCGGGGCCGGAGGCCTTACGCGGTACCGAGGGGGTGGTGCCGCGTGGGTGGTGGGGCGTAGGGGCTGTCGCCGGCTACTTGATGCCGGCCGCCGCGCAGGCCTTCTTGACGTCGCCGGTGCAGATCTGGCTCGCCTTGTAGACCTTGTCCTTGATGATCGTGGAGGCGATGTTGTCCTTGGTCACGATCTGCGCGTCGTAGAGCTTGGCGGGGATGCCCTTGACCGCGCCGCTGAGGCTGTCGACCTTGGTGGGCGCCAGGGAGTCGATCTTCTCGCCCTTGAGCAGCTTGACCGCGATCTCGGCCGTGGAGTCGGCCTGCGGCTTGATCTGCTTGTAGATGGTGAACGCCTGGTCGCCCTTGAGGAGCCGCTGCAGACCCGCGAGCTCGGCGTCCTGGCCGCCGACCGGGACCTTGACGCCCTTCTGCTTGAGCGCGGTGATGATGCCGCCGGCCATGCCGTCGTTGCCGGAGTAGACGCCCTGGATGCCGTCCTTGCCCAGCGAGTCGAGGGCGGCGTTCATCTTCTTGTTGGCCTCGTCCGAGGACCAGTCCGGGATGTCCTGCTCGTACGCGATCTTCTTGACCTGCTTGTCGAGGACGCTGTGTGCGCCCTTCTTGAAGAACGGCATGTTCGGGTCGGTCGGCGAGCCGTTGATCATGACGACATTGCTGTCCTTGGCCTTGTCGCCGAGCGCCTTGACCAGCGCCTGCCCCTGGAGGCGGCCGATCTTCTCGTTGTCGTAGGAGACATAGGCCGAAATTTTGCCCTCGGCCAGACGGTCGTAGGCGATGACCTTGACGCCCTTCTTGGCGGCCTGGTTCACCCACGACTGGGTGGCCTTGTAGTCGACCGGGTCCAGGATGATCACCTTCACACCCTGGGTGATCAGCGCGTCGAACTGCTTCTTCTGGGTCTCGGTCTCCTGCGCCGCGTTGTTGTACTTGACCGTGCAGTCGCTGCACAGTTCCTTGATCTTCGCCTCCATCATCGGACGGTCGAAGGTCTCGTAACGCGTGGTCTTGTTCTCCGGCAGCAGCAGGCCGATGGTCTTGTTGTCGCCACCGCCACCCTTGGCACCGTCTCCGGCCTTGCCGCAGGCGGCCACGGAGAGTGCCATCGAGACGGCGGCGGTGCCTATGACGACGCGGCGCGTCCAAACGTTCATTGGGGTTGCCTCCCTGACGAGGCCGCGTCGTTGCGGCCGAGGTGGGGGAAGTCAACTCGGCCGCTAGCCGACCGTCAAGGAGTAAATCCTTAACGAGATGACAACGGTGCCATGCGTTAGCTGTGTGAACGCAGAGCGCTTATGCCAGCGCGGGAGCGTCCACGTTCTGAGCGCCGTCGAGCAGCGACGAATCGCCCATCTCGCTCAGCACCAGCGCCAGCGCGCCCAGCACCTCGGCGCGACCGCCGAGCGTGCCGGTGACGATGCCCAACTGCCGTGCGGCGCTGGGAATTGCGTACCGGGAGACGGATTCGCGGATCGGCGCGAGCACCAGCTCACCGGCGTCGGCGAGATCGCCGCCGAGCACCACTCGGCTGGGATTGAGCAGATTGCACAGGTTGGCCACGCCGCTTCCGATATGGCGGCCTACGTCCGCGATGACCCGCCGGCAGCCCGGGTCGCCCTCGCGGGCCAGCTGCACCACCCGCGCCATGGTCAGATCGGGTCCGTGGCTCGGCTGCAGCAGCGGCAGGACGTACCGGGCCGCGGTGAAGGTCTCCAGGCAGCCGCGGTTGCCGCACCGGCACACCGGCCCGGACTCGTCCAGCGTGATGTGCCCGATCTCGCCCGCGGTGCCGCCCGGCCCGCGGTAGATCTGTCCGCTGATCACCAGCCCGGCACCGACACCGCTGGCGACCTTGATGTACGCGAGGTCGGCGGCCCCGCGGCCGCCGCCCCAGACCAGCTCGCCCAGCGCACCGAGGTTGGCGTCGTTGTCGACGTAGACGGGGACGCCCAGCCGCCCGGACAGCTCCTGGCGGGGGTTCGTGCCCGTCCAGCCCGGCAGGATCGCGGTCGAGCCCAGCGTCCCGGATTCCACGTCGATCGGTCCGGGCACGCCCAGGCCGACGCCGATGACCTTGTCCGCGCCGATGCCGGTCGCCTCGATCAGCCGGTTGACCAGCACTTCCGCGCGGTCGAAGCCCTCCGCGGCGGAGGCGTCCACATCGATCGGCTCGGCCTCCTCGGCGAGCACCCGGTGCGCCAGGTTGCCGACCGCCACCCGCAGGTGGGAGTGGCCGAAGTCGACGCCCACGACGATGCCCGCGTCACCGGAGAGCGAGACGCTGCGCGCCCGCCGGCCGCCCGCCGACGTGGGGGTGACCTCGACGGTGCCGCCGTCCTTCAGTTCCCGGACGATGTTGGAGACGGTGGCCGCGGACAGCCCCGTGCTCCGGGCGATCTCCGCCTGCGTGAGCGAGCCCGCCATGCGTACGGCGCGTACCACCCGCTCCAGATTGGCCCGGTGCAGCGAGGACTGCGACCCCGGAGTCTCCATCGACTCATCCACTCCCGCCTGGGACGGACGGCGCGACGACCGCCCGCCTTGCCGGACCACAGCAGCGGGGCCCGGCTTGTCTCCAACATGTGAATCTAAGCTGAGCCGCCCGGGCCACCTCCCGTCAAGTCCTCCAGCCACCCCGAAACCAGCACAGCGCACCGGCCTCCCGCCGGCAATCCGGCGGGAGGCACGGTCTGATCAGGCACTACTTGAGCGCGCCGGCGGTCAGCCCGGCCACCACCTGGCGCTGGAAGATGATGTACGCGGCGAGCACCGGGAGCATCGCGATCGTCAGACCCGCGAACAGTCCCGACCAGTCGCCCTTGTATCCCTGGCTCACCGCCAGTGCCACCAGTCCCTGGGTGAGCATCTTCTTGTCCGGGTCACCGACGTTGAGCACCGTCGGCAGCAGGTACTGGTTCCACTGCCCGAGGAAGTTGAAGATCCCGACGCTGATCAGACCGGGTTTGGCCATCGGCAGCATGACCTGGAAGAAGGTGCGGGTGTGCGAGGCGCCGTCGATCAGCGCGGCCTCGGCCACCGAGGTGGGCAACGTCCGGAAGAAGCCGCTCAGGAAGAAGACCGTGAACGGCAGCGAATAGGCGATGTAGACCAGGATCAGGCCGTGGTAACTGTCCAGCAGCGTCATGTTCTTCATGACGAAGAACAACGGCACCAGCGCGAGGATGACCGGGAAGCCCATGCCACCGACGAACAGGAAGTAGAGGAAGCGGTTGCCGGGGAAGTCGAAGCGGGCCAGCACATAGGCCGCCATCGACCCGAGCAGCATCGTGCCGATCAGCGAACCCCCCACCACGATCAGCGAGTTGAGGAAGTACTGGCCCATGTTGGCCTTGTCCCAGGCGCGGGCCCAGTTGTCGAAGTGCAGCACCGAGGGCAGGCTCCAGGGCGAGCCGAAGATCTCGGTGTCGTCCTTGAAGGAGCTGACCACCGCCCAGAGCAGCGGCATGGTCACCAACAGGCCCCAGATGACCAGGACTCCGTGCGAGAAGACGTTGAGGACCCGGCCCTCGCCGCCGCCGTCCCGGCCGGCCGTGCCGTCCGGGCCGCCGCGTCCGGCGCGCGGTCCGGGCACCCGCGAAGTGACCCCGCCGGGCGGCCCCTGCTCCTTGGTGACGCCCGGGAGGTCCGCGGGGTCGGTCTGCGCACTCATCAGAACTCCAGTCGCTCGCGGCGTCCCAGCCGCATGACGATGCCCGAGAAGATCAGGGTCACGATCAGCAGGGAAACGCCGATCGCGGTCGCATAACCGGCCTGACCGTCGCGGAACGTCTTCTGGTACACGTACAGCGGAAGGACCTCGGTCGAATAGTCGGGACCGCCCGGGCCGACGCTCATGATCTGCACGAACGCGAAGGCCGAAACGTCCAGGGCGAGAATGCCCATATAGATCCAGCCGGTCTGCACGGTGTCCCACAGCAGCGGCAGGGTGATCCGGAAGAAGGTGTTGAAGCGGTTCGCGCCGTCCAGCAGCGCGGCCTCGTAGAAGTCCTTCGGAATGGAACTCATACCGGCCGAGAACAGCACGACGTAGAAACCGACGTTGGCCCACACCATGGCGGCCATCACGCACCACAGCGCGAGCTGCGGATCCCCCAGCCAGTCGGGCTGCACACCGTCGAGCCCGATCGCTTTGAAGAACGCGTTCAGGGCGCCGCTCTCCGGGTTGTAGGCGAACTGGAAGAGCAGCGCCACGATCGGGACCGACAGCACCTGCGGGAAGAAGTAGAGGATTTTGTAGGTGCCCGAGCCGCGCACTCCGCCGATGACCGCCTTCTTCCGGCGGCGGCCACCGACGTTGAGCATGAACGCGAAGAACAGCCCGAGCGAGAGCGTCACCACCGGCAGCAGCAGCAACAGCGTGACGCTGTTGCCCACCGCGGCCCAGAACACCTCGTCCTGGAAGAGGCGGGCGTAATTGTCGAACCCGACCACCTTCAGGTCCGGACTCAGTCCGGTCCAGTCCGTGAAGGAGTAGTAGATGGCCTGGAGGAATGGCGAGATCACGAAGATCGCATAAATCGCCAGCGGGAGCACCAAGAACCCCGCGATGAAACGGTACTTACCGTGCTTCATGACTACCGGTCCCGCTCTCTGCCTGCGTTCCCGCCGCCGGTGACGCGTCGGACGACGTATCGGTCAGCGCTTGTACTTCTTCACGCTGGAATCGTCGCGGGTTTCGTCCGCATACTTCTGGATCTTCGCGATGGCCTCGTCGGGCGTCATCCGGCCGGCCATCATCTCGCCCAGCGCGCCGACCCCGATGCGTTCCTTCTGCAGCGCCACGTACCAGTCCTGCAGCCGCGGATTGACGATGTTCTGGCCCGCCTTCTGCAGCGCGGCCTGCGCCGATGCCAGGCCCGGCGGCAGCTTCAGTCCTTCCGTGCCGCCGTTGAGCGAGGTCAGCGAGGACACCTGCTTGATGAAGTTCTGCGCGGACTGCTTGCTGAGCATGATGCGCAGCAATTCCATGCCGCCCTCGGCGTTCCGGGCCTTCCTCGGGACGATGTACGGCTCACCGCCGGACGCCCAGATCGTGCCGTACGGCATCTTGTCGGAGGTGGACAGGCTGGACGGGGCGCCGACCGCGAGGTCGAAGTTGGGGTTCTTCGCGATCTGCTTGGCCGACTCGTTCTCCACCCAGGAGCCGTTGGGAATGAACAGCGCCTTGCCCTCGGCCCAGGCCTTCTGCGACTGGAGGTGGTCCAGGCCGGGCGAGCCCTTCAGCACATAGCCCTTGCGGTACAGCTCGTAATAGGCCTCGAAGGCCGCCTTGACCGCCGGGTCCTTCCAGGCGTTGGGCTCCAGATTGTCGATCTTCTTCAGGACCTCTTCGCCGCCGATCTTCGCGATGAACGGGTAGAGGCTGAAGGGCAGGTAGTACGGGTACTTACCGGGGTAGGTCCAGCCCGCGACGCCCTTCTTCTTGGCCTTCGCGCAGAGCGCGAGCATGTCGTCCCAGGTTTCGGGGTATTCCGCGTCGAGCTTCTGCAGATTGCTCCGGGAGTACCACACCCCGTACACCGTGTAGGCGTAGTAGAGGATCCAGGTCTCCTTGCCGCCGAACTGCCCCATTTCCACGACGCCGGGGCGCAGGGTGTCGCGCACCTTCTTGTTCGGGTCGTCGACGGAGGGGGCGTCCAGGAGCGGAGTGAGGTCGGTCAGCTGGTCCTTGGCCACCAGCGTGCCGAAATCCATCTGCTCGGCGCCGGAGTTGTCGACCAGGTCCGGCGGGTTTCCGCCGTTGAAGCGCGGCTGCAGGGTCGACTGGATCTTCTGAGTGGAGGACAGTTTGACCTTGCCGTCGGCCTTCGGGAAGGCCTTGACGTACAGCGCCTGGGCGTCCTTGGCGTATTTGTCGCCGAATCCGCCGTCGAAGATGACCACGTCGAGACCGGCCGACTCGTTGACCGCCAGCGGGTTCTTCGCCGACTTCTTGCCCTTTTCGACCTTGTCCTCATCGCCGCCACCGCCGCTGGCACAGGCGGACAGCATGCTCATGGCCGGTACCGCGACGATCCCCAGGGCGGCGGCCCGCTTGACCAGATCACGACGATTGAATTCTGAGGTGGATCCCATGCTCAAGTCCTCGCCTTCTTCAGGACTCAGGCGGTGTACCGGAGCCACCCCGGCACCGCGGGTCAGATGAAGCTGAGTTGTACGGGATGTGCACCGGGCCTGCTAGAGAAATGCGGGTCAATCATCCGTTCCCCGCCTTCCCCCCGGATCCACGGCCTTGGTCGTACGGCCGGTCGGACGCCGACAGGTATAGTCCACTTCCAGCCGAAGGGGCAAGATCGAATGCAGGGTTGGCCGGGCATCTTTCCCTAGTTGAGACCTCGCGGACATGCGGCACATCCGCCGCCGGTGGTCCGCCGGAGCACCCCGCGACACGACCGGCACCCCGATCGCAGCGACACCCTTGACACCAAAGTCCCCACGCACGTTACTTATCTCTGTTTATCTTGGCGCCATTCAACTGACAACGATGTCAATCTGGTTGAGAGGGCTCGCGTGCGGATCCGACACCGGCACCGTCAACTGCGGGACATCACCCGCCCGGCCGCCCTCACCGCGGCCGTTCTGCTCGTCCTCACCCTCCCCGGCCCGGCCCAGGCCGCGCCGCCCCACATCCCCCGCACGGACGGGGAGTTCAGCTCTTCCTTCGAACCCGGCCAGCCCCGCCCGGACTGGACCGACACCGCCGAGACCGGCCCCGACGGCAGACCCCGGGCCTCCGGCGTGGGCCCGGAGACCACCCCGGCGGCGCCCGGCATGAGCACCCGTCCCGACACCGGCCCCACCGACTCCCCCACCGCCAAGGCCCACGCCGGCTTCACCGGCGGGCATGCGCTGCGCTACGCCGGCACCCACACCGCCGACGGCCACGGTTACGCGTACAACAAGATCTTCGACGTCGACGTCCCGGTCACGGCGTCCACCTCGCTCTCGTACCTGCTCTTCCCGGAAATGGCCACAACCGATCTGTCCTACCCCGCGACCCATGTCGCGGTCGATCTGGCCTTCACCGACGGCACCTACCTCAGCGACCTGTCCGCGGTCGACCAGCACGGCGCCCCGCTGACCCCGCAGGGCCAGGCCGCGTCCAAGACCCTCTACGTCAACCAGTGGAACCACCGCACCTCGCGGATCGGCGCGGTCGCCGCCGGCAAGACCGTGGACCGGATCCTGGTCGCCTACGACGCGCCCAAGGCCCCCACCGCCGCGCCCGCCTTCCGCGGCTGGGTCGACGACATCACCCTCCGGCCCACCCCGCCGGAGAAACCGCTCGCCCATCTGTCGGACTACGCCGTCACCACCCGCGGCACCCTCTCCAGCGGCAGCTTCTCGCGCGGCAACACCTTTCCGGCCACCGCCGTCCCCAACGGCTTCAACTTCTGGACCCCGGTGACCAACGCGAACTCCGCCGACTGGCTCTACGAGTACGCGCGGAAGAACAACGCCGACAACCTGCCCACCCTCCAGGCGTTCAGCGCCAGTCACGAACCCAGTCCCTGGATGGGCGACCGGCAGACGTTCCAGGTGATGCCGTCCGTCGCGGAGGGCACCCCGGACGCCTCCCGCACCGGCCGTGCGCTGCCGTTCCACCACAGCAACGAGACCGCCCGGCCGCACTACTACGGCGTCACCTTCGACAACGGCCTCAAGACGGAGATCACCCCGACCGACCACGCCGCGCTGATGCGCTTCACCTTCCCCGGCGACCGGGCGAGCCTGATCTTCGACAACGTCAACAACAAGGGCGGGCTGAGCCTGGACACCGACCGCGGTGTGGTCACCGGCTTCTCGGACGTCCGCAGCGGGCTGTCCGTCGGCGCCACCCGGCTCTTCGTCTACGGGGTCTTCGACGCACCGGTGACCGGCGGCGGAAGGCTGGAGGGCGGGGGCGGCAAGGACGTCACCGGCTACCTCCGCTTCCGCCCGGGCGCCGACCGGACCGTGACGATGCGGATCGCCACCTCGCTGGTCAGCGTGGACCAGGCCCGGGCGAACCTGGACCGGGAGATCCCGGCCGGCACCGCCTTCGGCACCGTCGAGCAGCGGGCCCAGGCGCAGTGGGACGCGCTCCTCGGCCGCATCGAGGTCCAGGGCGCCACCCGCGACCAGCTGACCACCCTCTACTCGAACCTCTACCGGCTCTACCTCTACCCCAACTCCGGCTTCGAGCAGGTCGGTTCGCGCAGCCGCTATGCGAGCCCGTTCTCCCCGCAGACCGGCCCGGACACCCCGACCCGCACCGGATCGAAGATCGTCGACGGGCAGATCTACGTCAACAACGGCTTCTGGGACACCTATCGGACCACCTGGCCGGCCTATTCGCTGCTCACCCCGGGACGGGCCGGGAAAATGGTCGACGGTTTCGTCCAGCAGTACAAGGACGGCGGCTGGATCTCGCGGTGGTCCTCGCCCGGATACGCGGACCTGATGACCGGTACGAGTTCCGACGTGGCCTTCGCCGACGCCTATGTCAAGGGCGTGAAGTTCGACGCCGAAGCCGCCTATGCCGCGGCCGTCAAGAACGCCACGGTCGCCCCGCCCGGCTCCGGCGTCGGCCGCAAGGGCATGAGCACCGCGCCCTTCCTCGGCTATACGAGCACCGACACCCGTGAGGGCATGTCCTGGGCGCTGGAGGGCTGTCTCAACGACTTCGGCATCGCCCGTATGGGCCAGGCGCTCTACGAGAAGACCAAGAAGCCCCGCTACAAGGAGGAGTCCGACTATTTCCTGGGCCGCGCCCGGAATTACGTCAAGCTCTTCGACGACCGGATCGGCTTCTTCCAGGGCAAGGACGCCGAGGGCCACTGGCGGCTGCCCCCGGAGAAGTTCGACCCCCGGGTCTGGGGCAACGACTACACCGAGACCAACGCCTGGACCGCCGCCTTCACCGCACCGCAGGACACCCGGGGGCTGGCCAACCTCTACGGCGGCCGCGCCGCGCTGGCGAAGAAACTGGACGCCTACTTCTCCACCCCGGAAACCGCCGCCAAGGAATTCGCCGGCTCCTACGGCGGGGTGATCCACGAAATGACCGAGGCCCGCGACACCCGGATGGGCATGTACGGACACAACAACCAGCCGTCGCACCACATCGCCTATCTCTACGACGCGGCCGGACAGCCCTGGAAGACCCAGGAGAAGGTCCGTCAGGCGCTCTCCCGGCTCTATCTCGGCAGTGAGATCGGCCAGGGATATCCGGGCGACGAGGACAACGGCGAGATGTCCGCGTGGTACGTCTTCAGCGCGCTCGGCTTCTACCCGCTGGTGATGGGACAGGGCGAATACGCGGTGGGATCACCGCTGTTCCCCAAGGCCACGATCCATCTGGAGAACGGCCACGATCTCGTCATCAAGGCCCCGCACAACAACGCCCGCAACGTCTACGTCCAGGACCTCCGGGTCGACGGAAAGCCGTGGAATTCCACCGCGCTGCCGCACCGGCTGCTCGCCCGCGGCGGCACCCTCGAATTCACCATGGGCGACCGGCCGTCCTCCTGGGGCAGCGGCCCGCACGCCGCGCCCACCTCCCTCACCAAGGACGACGAGGTGCCAATGCCGCCGGCGGACACCACCGACCCGTCCGCCGGCCCGCTCTTCGACAACACCTCCGACACGGCGGCCCCGCTCACCGCGGCGCCGATCGACCTGCCCCGGCCGGCCCGGGTCACCTCGTACACGCTCACCTCGGCCGACCGCGGCACCGCCCCGGCCGGCTGGCGGCTGGAGGGCTCCGCGGACGGCACGCACTGGACACCGCTGGACCGCCGCTCCGGCGAATCGTTCGCCTGGGACCGGCAGACCCGGGTCTTCGCGCTCGGCCACCCGGCGGACTACCGGCACTACCGGCTGGTGCCCGACGGCACCGCCGCGCTCGCCGAGGTCGAGCTGCTGGGAGCGCCGGACACCCGGTGACCGGGGGCGGTGACGCCACCGCGCCCACGCGGACGGGCCGCACCCCCTCGGCAGAGGGAGTGCGGCCCGTCGTGGCGCTGTTGCCGGTTGCGGCTGCCGGGGATTACTTCCCGATCAGCGACCGCAGCACGTACTGCATGATGCCGCCGTTGCGGTAGTAGTCGGCCTCACCGGGGGTGTCGATGCGGACGACCGCGTCGAACTCGACGCCCGTGTCGGTGGTGACCTTGACCGTGCGCGGCGTGGTGCCGTCGTTCAGCTCCGTCACGCCGGCGATGGAGAAGGTCTCCTCACCGGTCAGACCGAGCGACTCGGCGGAGCCGCCCTCGGGGAACTGCAGCGGCAGCACGCCCATGCCGATGAGGTTCGAGCGGTGGATGCGCTCGTAGGACTCGGCGATGACGGCCTTGACGCCGAGCAGCGCGGTGCCCTTGGCCGCCCAGTCGCGGGACGAGCCGGAGCCGTACTCCTTGCCGGCCAGGACGACCAGCGGGATGCCCTGGTCGATGTAGTTGCGCGAGGCGTCGTAGATGAACGACACCGGCGCGTCAGCCTGGGTGAAGTCGCGGGTGTAGCCGCCCTCGGTGCCCGGCGCGATCTGGTTGCGCAGGCGGATGTTGGCGAAGGTGCCGCGGATCATGACCTCGTGGTTACCACGGCGGGAGCCGTAGGAGTTGAAGTCGCGACGCTCGACGCCGTGCTCGGTGAGGTACTGGCCGGCCGGGGTGTCGGCCTTGATCGCACCGGCCGGGGAGATGTGGTCGGTGGTGACCGAGTCGCCCAGCTTGGCGAGAACGCGGGCGCCGCTGATGTCCTGGACCGGCGCCGGCTCCATCTGCATGCCCTCGAAGTACGGGGGCTTGCGGACGTAGGTGGACTCGGCGTCCCACTCGAAGGTGTTGCCGGTCGGGACCGGGAGCGCGTTCCACTGGGCGTCGCCCGCGAAGACGTCGCTGTAGGACTTGGAGAACATGTCCTCGCCGATGGCGTTGGCGACGACGTCGTTCACCTCGGACTCGCTCGGCCAGATGTCCTTCAGGTAGACCGGGTTGCCGTCCTGGTCGGTGCCCAGGGCGTCGCGCGTGATGTCGACCTTCATGGAGCCGGCGAGGGCGTAGGCGACGACCAGCGGCGGCGAGGCCAGGTAGTTCATCTTGACGTCGGGGTTGATCCGGCCCTCGAAGTTGCGGTTGCCGGAGAGCACCGAGGTCACGGCCAGGTCGTGGTCGTTGACGGCCTTGGAGACCTCCTCCGGCAGCGGGCCGGAGTTGCCGATGCAGGTGGTGCAGCCGTAGCCGACGAGGTTGAAGCCGACCTTGTCCAGGTACGGCGTCAGACCGGCCTTGTCGAAGTAGTCGGTGACGACCTTCGAGCCCGGGGCGAGGGTGGTCTTGACCCACGGCTTGCGGGTCAGGCCCTTCTCCACGGCCTTCTTGGCGACCAGCGCCGCGGCGACCATGACGTACGGGTTCGAGGTGTTGGTGCAGGAGGTGATGGCCGCGACGGTCACCGCACCGTGGTCGAGGGTGTAGGTCGAGCCGTCGGGGGCGGTGACGGTGCAGGGGTTGGACGGCGCACCGTTGGGGTGGACGGCCGGGGCGTCGGAGGCCGGGAAGGACTCCTGGCCCGCCTCGTCGACCACGTCGACGTAGTTGCGGACGTCCAGCTTGAACTGCTCGGCGGCGTTGGCGAGGACGATGCGGTCCTGCGGGCGCTTCGGGCCGGCGATCGACGGGACGACGGTGGAGAGGTCCAGCTCCAGCTTCTCGGAGAAGTCCGGCTCGGCCTTCGGGTCCAGCCAGAGGCCCTGCTCCTTGGCGTACGCCTCGACCAGGGCGACCTGCTGCTCGGAGCGGCCGGTCAGCTTGAGGTAGTTCAGGGTCTCGTCGTCGATCGGGAAGATCGCGGCGGTGGAGCCGAACTCGGGCGACATGTTGCCGATGGTGGCGCGGTTGGCGAGGGAGGTGGCGGCGACGCCCTCACCGTAGAACTCGACGAACTTGCCGACGACGCCGTGCTTGCGCAGCATCTCGGTGATGGTGAGCACGAGGTCGGTGGCGGTGGTGCCGGGCTTGAGCTCACCGGTCAGCTTGAAGCCGACGACGCGCGGGATGAGCATGGAGACCGGCTGGCCGAGCATCGCGGCCTCGGCCTCGATGCCGCCGACGCCCCAGCCCAGGACGCCCAGGCCGTTGACCATCGTGGTGTGCGAGTCGGTGCCGACCAGGGTGTCGGGGTACGCCTGGCCGCCGCGGACCATGACGGTGCGGGCCAGGTACTCGATGTTGACCTGGTGGACGATGCCGGTGCCGGGCGGGACGACGGCGAACTCGTTGAACGCCTTCTGGCCCCAGCGCAGGAACTGGTAGCGCTCCTTGTTGCGGCCGTACTCCAGCTCCACGTTCTGGCCGAAGGCGTCCTTCGTGCCGAACTTGTCGGCGATGACGGAGTGGTCGATGACCAGCTCGGCCGGGGCCAGCGGGTTGATCTTCGCCGGGTCGCCGCCCAGCTCCTTCACGGCCTCACGCATGGTGGCGAGGTCCACGACACACGGCACACCGGTGAAGTCCTGCATGATCACGCGGGCCGGCGTGAACTGGATCTCCTGGCTGGGCTGGGCCTGCGAGTCCCAGTTGCCGAGCGCCCGGATGTGGTCGGCGGTGATGTTCGCGCCGTCCTCGGTGCGGAGCAGGTTCTCCAGCAGCACCTTCAGGCTGTACGGCAGACGGGCGGAGCCCTCGACCTTGTCCAGCCGGAAGATCTCGTACGAGTCGTCGCCCACCTGCAGCGTGCTGCGGGCGTCGAAGCTGTTCGCCGACACGACAGTCTCCTTCATGCATGAATTCGCGCGTACCACCGCATCCTGCCGTCACAGGCTTTCGCCCCATCCGCTAAGGTGAGCCTAAGTTAGGTTCGCCTTACCAGCGCGGCAGCGGTACGCCTCTCGGCAGATATCTCGATGTCGAGATAACTCTAGTACATCGAGGCGGCGCGGTCATGCCCTGACTTTTGTCCTGCCCCAGGGAACCCCCGACCGTTCTCACCGAAATTCGACCCCGCAGCGCCCCTGCCCGGCCGAACCGCCCCCGGGGCGACGACGCGGGGGCAGACTGCAGTGATGAGCCTTGACGATTCCACCCGGGCGACGCACAGGCCGATACCGCCGAAGCCCGACTTCGCCGACCTGGTGGCAGCCCACGGTGGTGGGCCCGCCGGAGCGGGCGAGGTCAGGTGGCAGCGGCTGATACGGGTCTGGCAGTGGACTCGTGAACGTCACGAGTCCCTCACGCCGGGAAGGCCGTACCCGGGCATCGTCCCCCTCCTGGAGGCCTGCCACGCAGATCCGCGCCTGGGTCGGCTCCATCCTTTCACCAGCCACTTCACCGTGTGCCTCAGCAGCCGCCCCCACTATCCGTACGTTGTTCGGGCGGCCATCACCCCGTTGCCCGACGGACGGTTCCGCGTCCACCGTCCCGGCACTTCCACCGCGCCTTCTTACCGCACCACTGCCGAGGAGGCCGTCGCCCTTGCCGCCGCCCAACTCGCGGACGGGCTCACGCCCCCGGCTGCCGGCGGCGCCGACCTTGACGGGTGACGCGGGGCTCCCCTGACACCCGTCGTTCGTCGACCGGCGCCGGTGCCGCGCACCGCGCCCTGCGGGCGAGCGCCACCGTCACGCGACCCAGCGCGACACTCGCGTTACGTCATGCGACCGTCACATCGTTCCGCTCCGCTCCGTCATCCTCATGACGCACCTCGACGGGGAAGCAGGAGAGCGATGACCGACACCCAGTGGCTGGCGGAGCAGTTCGAGCAGAACCGGAGGCATCTGCGGGCGGTGGCCTACCGGATGCTCGGCTCGCTCAGCGAGGCGGATGACGCCGTGCAGGAGGCCTGGCTGCGCCTGAGCCGGTCCGGCGTGGACGGGGTGGAGAACCTGGGCGGCTGGCTGACCACGATCGTGGGCCGGGTCTGCCTGGACCAGCTGCGGATGCGCAAGGCGCGTCGTGAGGACCCCCTCGACACGCATGTCCCCGAGCCGATCGTGAGCTCCCCGGACCGCGTCGACCCGGAACAGGAAGCGCTGCTGGCCGACTCGGTGGGGCTCGCCCTGCTGGTCGTTCTGGAGACCCTCTCCCCCGCCGAACGGCTGGCGTTCGTGCTCCACGACATGTTCGCGATGCCCTTCGACGAGATCGCGCCGGTCATCGACCGTACGCCGGCCGCCACCCGGCAGCTCGCCAGCCGCGCCCGCCGGCGGGTCCGGGGCACGGCGCCGGCTCCGGACACCGATCTCACCCGCCAGCGGGAGGTGGTCGACGCCTTCCTCGCCGCCTCGCGCGGGGGCGACTTCGACGCGCTGCTCGCGGTGCTCGACCCGGACGTGGTGCTGCGGGCGGACGCCGGTGCCGCGCCCGGCGGCGTCTCGAAGCTGGTCCGCGGGGCCCGGCCGGTCGTCGAACAGGCCCTGCTGTTCTCCCGGTTGGCGCTGTCCGCCCGGCCGGCCCTGGTCAACGGTGCGCCGGGGGTGGTCACGGTGCACAACGGCCGGCTCTTCGCCGTCATGGGCTTCACCTTCGCGCACGGAAGGATCGTCGAGATCAACATCCTGGCCGACCTCGCGCGGCTGCGGCGGCTGGACCTGACCATCCTTGACGAGTACGACGACGATGGTGAGGACGAGGACGCCGAGGTCACCGACTGACGGCGAGGGCGGTCAATTGGCCTCGGAAGGCGGCCACTTGAGGCGTCGCGTGGGCGGCCTCAGCAGTGCGGGACCGTGCCGCCGCGGGCCAGTGCGCGCAGCGCCTGCACCGCGCTCTTGAGCGTGGTGACGGGGACCAGCCGCAGTCCCGCCGGTGCGGGCTGTACCTGTGCGCACTCCTCCTCCGGCACGAGGAAGACGCTCGCCCCGTCGCGCCGCGCCGCCTGTGTCTTGAGCGCCGCGCCACCGACCGCACCCACCGTGCCGTCGGCGTCGATCGTCCCCGTACCGGCGATGGTGCGACCGCCGGTGAGGTCGCCGCCGCTGCCGTCGCCGGCCAGCTTGTCGACGATGCCGAGCGAGAACATCAGCCCGGCGCTGGGCCCGCCCACATCGTCGAGCGTCAGCTTGACCTTCACCTGGTCCGGGTCCTTGTGCAGCAGCCCGAGCGCGGCGGCGACGGCGGACCGCTGGGAGGACTTCATGTCCGCGCGGTTGTGCTGGGCGACCTGCGCATCGGACTTTCCAGAAGGAAAGACGGCATCCTTGGGCATCACCGCACGATCCGGACGGAACCAGGCGTCGACCACCTGGCCCAGGTGGATGTCGACATGCGGCCCGGTCGCCTGGATCGCCACCATCCGCAGCTGACCACGGGTCTTACGCACCGGGGCGCCGCTGACCGCGACGACCTCCCCGCCGCCGTGCTTCCCGAGCACGTCCGTGGTCTGCCCGGGCCGCGCCACCGAGTACGGCAGCGGCGCGAACCCCACCACGGCGAGCAGCGCCACCAGCGGCACGACGCCGAGCGCGATCCCCCGCACACGGGCGCGGGACCGGGAACGGCCGGGAGCCGGGGCCGGCGCAGACGTCCGCGAGGGCGTCGACGTCGGCGTCGGGGCTTCGTCACGGGAGGGGCGAGTGGTCACCGGCCCAATCTAGGTCACGGCAATTGCCCGCTTTCACCGACCCCGGAACGCCGCGCCCGCCCGACCCCGCCACCTCCTCAACCCCGCGCTACCTGAGGCCGGTTGATGCCTCACTCCCGGCCCTTTCCGTACGTCGCGAGGGTCCGGTCGATGGCCGGGCCGAGGAAGGCCCGGGTGAGGTCGGCGCGGTGAAAGTGCCAGGGCGAGGGACCGGGGCGGTCCGGGTCCACGGACGCGAGGGCGGGCCGGGGGCCGTACCGCCGGTTTTCGATGTCGGTGACGACGGCGTCCGGGGCGCCGAGTTCGCCGAGGACGGTCAGCGCCTCGGCCTTGGTGATGAGGGCGCCGTCGCGCAGGGTCACCGTGGCGCGGGCGAGGGTCAGCAGTCCGAGGTCGACCCAGGCGTCCTGGAGCCAGCGCGCCGGGTCGTCCAGGGCGGGTCGCCAGTAACTCCGCAGGTCGTGACGGATGTAGCTGGCGAGCTCGGCATCGGTCACCGGCGGGAGCAGCGCACCGGGGGCCTCACCGGAGAGGACGCGGCCGAACGTGTGGAGTTCGCGCCGGGTGACCGGGGTGACCGGGCGGTGCAGCACCTCCCGATGGGCCCAGGTGAGGTGGCTGCGTCCGGGGTCGGCGGCGGTGTCATCGGCGACCAGGTAGCTGCAGTGCAGATGCCGGGCGAGCGGGTCGTCGGCGTCCAGCGTGCGGTGCAGCGCACCGATGTCCCGTTCGTCTTCCGGGGTGGCGGGACGGTCGAGGACCGCGATCAGGTCGAGGTCGCTGCGGCCCTCCTGGTAGTCCCCGCCGCCCAGCGACCCGTGCGCCCACAGGGCCCGGAGCGGCAGTCGGGTGTGCAGGTCGGTGCGGAAGCGCTGGAGGAGGACGTCGGTGCGCCGGCCCTGGGTGGGTTCCATGGCTGCAGTGTGGCCCGGATGGCGCAGCACGGGGAGGGGCCGCAACGGGCCGGCGGCCGGCTCCACACCGTTCCGCCTGTCCCCTCACCGCCCGTTCAGCCCCACCCGCACCACCCCCACGATCTCCTCGTCCGAGAGCCCCAGTTGGCGGGCCTCGGCGATCAGGCGGGCGGCGGCCTCGCCGAGGCGGGCGCGGGCCGGTGAGCTGGTGCCGGTGACGACCGCGCCGCGGCCGCGGCGGAGTTCGATCAGGCCCTCTTCCTTGAGGCGCTGGTAGCCGCGCAGGACCGTGTGCACGTTCACGCCCAGGGAAGCGGCGAGTTCACGGGCGGCCGGCAGCCGCTCCCCGGTGCTGACGCTGCCGTCGGCGATCGCCCCGCGGACCGCTGCCGCGATCTGGTCGCCGAGCGGGACGGACGAGCCGGGATCGACCCGGAAGAGCACCTCAGCCTCCTTGCTGCGACCGCGCGCGGTCCGCGTACGTGTTGAGCAGGGCAGCGGCCGTGGCCGCGTCGTCGACCGTCACCGCGAACGTCCGGCCGCCGGTGAGCGTCACCACGATCCCGTCACCCGAGCGCAGTATGAGCCCGCTGCCGCCGGGACGGATGCGGTAGCCCCAGCCGCCGTACTCCGCCAGGGCGGCGATCGGCCGGCCGGTGGCCTCCGTGATGCGGTCGAGGGGGACACGGCGGATGCGGAGCCGCGAGGGCAGCAGGGCGGGCGCAACGGTCAGACCGCGACGGTCGACGGTCACCCGCACGGAGGCGAAGGGAAGGACCAGGGCCGCCGCGAGGATCAGGCTCAGGCTCGCCGGCCAGTCGACGAGGACGCCGAGGACCAGCCCGGCGCCGAACAGCACGCCGCCGAGGACGGCCATCAGGGGCGAGCTGATGGTGCGTGACCAGCCGGCGGCCGTGCCGGCCGGGAGGTCGAGCCGGGGCGCCCCGCCGGATTCCGGGTCCGGCGGGCGGGGTGGGGCGCCGGCCAGCAGCCGGCCCAGTACACCGGCGGCCAGGGCGACCACGAGCATCACGGGCAAATGCCACAAGGGCAGCCGTACGGCCGAGGCATCGGCGGCCCCGTCGTTGAGGAGCAGGGTGAGGCAGCCGGGATAGCCGACCCCCGCGGCCGTGGCGTATCCGCCGGCGATCAGCCAAGGGGTGGCGGGGCGGAACGCACGCACCTGGAGGAGGGCACCGAAGACGGCCCCGCTCACCAGGAGGAGCCCCAGAACCACCGTCAGAAAGTCCTGGGCGGTGCCATAGCCGTCGGCCCGGCCGCCGGTGGTCGTGAAGTGGGCCGCGAGCGGTTCGGGCAGCCGGTCGGCGACGACGGCGTACACGAGCACGACGGTCGTGAGCGCCGCGACGAAAGGGAACGCGGCGATCAGGGCCCACCAAGGACCGCTCGACGCCAACCCGGAACGTGCCCGCGCCCCACCCCCTGGCGCCCCCTTCATCCCTTTCGCGTCTTTCACACCCTTCACACTCTTCACACCCTTCACTCGCCAAGAACCCTTTGCGCAGCATTTAGTGCGCTGTGAGGGGTACCCGCCGAATAAGACCCATCGGCGCTACGCCCCACGACATCGCGCACACACCGACGGTGACCCACCCTCAACCGCCCCCCACTTATTCGCATACTAATAGAACAACTCAACCACCATCAATTGCATACCCATCTCATATCTGAGATACGGTCGCCCCATGGCAGACGACTACCTCGTACGCATCGGCAAGCTCATCCGTGACGCCCGGCAACACCGTGGCTGGACGCAGACGCAGCTCGCGGAAGCGCTCGGCACAAGCCAGAGTGCGGTGAATCGCATCGAACGCGGGAATCAGAACATCAGCCTTGAGATGATCGCTCGCATCGGCGAGGCACTGGACAGCGAGATCGTCTCGCTCGGCTATGCCGGCCCGATGCATCTGCGGGTGGTCGGTGGCCGTCGACTGTCCGGCAGCATCGACGTGAAGACGAGCAAGAACGCCTGCGTGGCGCTGCTCTGCGCCACTCTGCTGAACGCCGGACGCACAACTCTGCGCCGGGTGGCCCGCATCGAGGAGGTCTACCGCATCCTCGAAGTGCTCGGCAGCATCGGCGTACGCACCCGCTGGATCAACGACGGCAACGACCTGGAGATCGTGCCGCCCGCGGAACTCGACCTGGACTCCATGGACTTGGAGGCGGCCCGCCGCACCCGCAGCGTCATCATGTTCCTCGGTCCGCTGCTGCACCGCATGGACCGCTTCAAACTGCCGTACGCGGGCGGCTGCGACCTCGGCACCCGGACCGTCACTCCGCACATGGCGGCGCTGCGGCACTTCGGCCTGGAGATCACCGCGACCGACGGCACGTACCTCGGCGAGGTCGACCGCAGCGTCACCCCCAAGCGCGCGATCGTACTGACCGAGCGCGGGGACACCGTCACCGAGAACGCCCTGCTGGCGGCGGCCCGGCACGACGGCGTCACGGTGATCCGCAACGCCTCCTCCAACTACATGGTCCAGGACCTCTGCTTCTTCCTGGAGGAGCTGGGCGTCCGGGTCGACGGCATCGGCACCACCACCCTCACCGTGCACGGCATCGCACACATCGAGCGCGATGTGGACTACGCCCCCTCCGAGGACCCGGTCGAGGCGATGAGCCTGCTGGCCGCCGCGGTCGTCACCGAGTCGGAACTGACCATCCGCCGGGTGCCGGTGGAGTTCCTGGAGATCGAGCTCGCGGTCCTGGAGGAGATGGGCCTGGACCACGAACGCAGCACGGAGTACGCCGCCGACAACGGCCGCACCCGGCTGATCGACCTGACCGTCCGCCCCTCCAAACTCCAGGCCCCGCTGGACAAGATCCACCCGATGCCCTTCCCGGGCCTGAACATCGACAACGTCCCCTTCTTCGCGGCGATCGCGGGCAGCGCCCAGGGCCAGACCCTGATCCACGACTGGGTCTACGACAACCGCGCGATCTACCTCACGGACCTCAACCGCCTCGGCGCCCAGGTCAAACTGCTCGACCCGCACCGCGTCCTGGTCGACGGCCCGACCCGCTGGCGCTCCGCAGAAATGATGTGCCCCCCGGCCCTGCGCCCCGCCGTCGTCGTCCTCCTCGCCATGATGGCCGCCGAGGGCACCTCCGTCCTGCGCAACGTCTATGTCATCAACCGCGGTTACGAGGACCTCGCGGCCCGCCTCAACTCGATCGGGGCGCAGATCGAGATCTTCCGGGACATCTGAACCGCGCCCCCGGCTGCGGCAGTTCGGGCGGGCCCACGCCACCGGCTGTCGTCAGCCGGGGCGTACCGGGAATCCCGGGGTGCGGGGAGCCGTTACAGCGCTCCGTGCGGCGTCAGGATGACGAATTCGGCGCCGGCGGAGTCCGTGCAGACGGCGAGGCGGCCGACGCCCTCGGCGGTTTCGGGGCCCATGGAGAGGGTGCCGCCGTTGCCGGTCACCAGGCCGACGGTGGCGTCGCAGTCCTTGGAGATGAAGACGGGGTGCCAGTAGGGCTTGCCCGTGGGGGCGAGGAGGTCGGTGGGGACGCCCATGAGGCCGCCGTGCGTGCGGTCGTCGCCGCAGTGCGCGGGGGTGAGGAGGGTGTAGGTGCCGCCTCCGGCGGGGAGCGGCATGTCCTGGGTGTGCCAGTCGAAGACGGATCTGTAGAAGGTCTGGGCGGCGGCCGGGTCGGTGGTGTACAGCTCCGTCCAGCCCAGGCTGCCCGGGGCGTCGGCGGCCTCGAAGCCCGGGTACCGCGCGGGCTGCCAGATGGCGAAGTCCGCGCCCTGCGGGTCCGTGAGCTGCGCGAAGCGGCCGTCCTCGGCGCCGACCATGACCGGCTGCGAACGGACCGAGCCGCCCGCCTGCTCCACCGCCTTGACCGTGGCGTCCGCGTCGGGGGTGTGGAAGTAGATCGTCCAGGCCGACGTGGCGCCGTCCTCGGTGAGCGGGCCGACCGCGCCCACCGCCTTCCCGTCGAGCCGGAAGAGCGTGTATCCGCCCGCCTGCTGGTCACCGAACGGCTCCGACCGCCAGCCGAACACCGCTCGGTAGAAGGCCGTCGCGACCTCGACGTCGGGCGCACCCAGATCGAGCCAGCACGGGGAGCCGGGGACGAAGTCAGTAGTGATCATGGCGTTTCCCTTCGCGGATCCTCTCTGGACTCAGCCTGACATTCGGCACTGACACTCGCCCGTCGGAACGGTGGGTGACCGACGGTCGGCGGGCCGTGCCCGGTACCGGCCCGCCGTCGGCGGTCAGGCCCGGTAGAGCTCCTTCGCGATGATCGAGCGCTGCACCTCCGTGGCGCCCTCGTAGATGCGGGGAGCCCGGACCTCGCGGTACAGGTGCTCCAGGAGGTGGCCGCGGCGCAGTGCGCGGGCGCCGTGGATCTGGACGGCGGCGTCGACCACGTACTGCGCGGTCTCGGTGGCCAGCAGCTTGGCCATCGCCGAGCGGCGGGCGATGTCGCGGGCCCCGGTGTCGTACGCGGTGGCCGCCGCGTAGACCAGGAGGCGGGCCGCCTCGGTGCGGGTGGCCATTTCGGCGAGCTGGTGGCCGACGGACTGCAGGTCCTTCAGCGGTCCGCCGAACGCGGTGCGCGCGCCGGCGTGCGCCACCGCGGCGTCCAGCGCGGCCTGCGCCATGCCGACCGCGAAGGCGCCCACGCTCGGCCGGAAGAGGTTCAGCGTGCGCATCGCGACGGCGAAGCCGCCGTCCACCTCGCCCAGCACGTCCTCGCCGGTCACCGGGGTGCCGTCGAAGACCAGCGTGCCGATGGGGTGCGGGCTGAGCAGGTCCAGGTGCGCGCCGGTCAGGCCGGGCCGGTCGGCGGGCACCAGGAAGGCGGTGACGCCGCGGGACCCCGGCGCGCCGCCGGTGCGGGCGAAGACGGTGGCGAAGTCCGCCTCGGGCGCGTTGGAGATCCAGCACTTCTCGCCGGTCAGCCGCCAGCGGCCCGGCCCGTCCGGTTCGGCGGCCAGCGACAGCGCGGCGGCGTCCGAGCCCGCGTCCGGCTCGCTCAGCGCGAAGGCGGCGACCGCGCGGCCGGCGACGACCTCGGGCACCCAGCGGGCGCGCTGTTCCTCGGTCCCCGACTGGACGACCGGACAGGTCCCCAGCCCCTGGAGCGCGAGGGCGGTCTCCGCCTCCGTGCACTCCTGGGCGAGGGATTCCCGCAGCAGGCACAGGTCCAGGGCGCGCGGCGGCCCGTCGTCGGGGAACAGGCGGCGTAGCAGGCCGAGTTCGCCGAGGGCGGCGACCAGGGGGCGGTTGACCCGGCCCTCGGTGCCCTTCTCGGCGAGCGGGCTCAGCCGTTCGGCCGTCATGGCGCGCAACGCGGCACACCATTCCTGCTCGTCCGGTCCCAGCGCGAATACAGTCACGAGGCGGCTCCCTGGTAGCGGTCCTCTATCGCGGTCTGTTGACTGCCGTCACGAACACGTTACGCTGACGACGGATCCGAACGGCAGCCCCCGGGGCGAGGGACAGCCCTTGAGCGACGGACAGTCCCTGGACAACAGACAGTTCTGGAGCAGTCTCGACGGCTCGTCGGCCGGTCCCGGCCGGAGGGACGAGCAGCCGACCGAGCCGGCCACCCGGCCGTCCTAGGGGGCGCACCGCCATGGAGCCACGGTCCTCGGCCCACACCGACACCTTCGCGCGCGACCGGCTGCCGCCCCGCGAGCAGTGGCCGCACCTGACCGACCTGGGCTATCCCGACCGGCTGAACTGCGGCGCCGAGTTGCTGGACGGCTCGCTCGCCCGGTACGGCGCCGACCGGCCCGCGCTGCGCGACGCGGCCGGCCGGGTCTGGACGTATGGGGAACTGCGTGCCCGGGTGGACGCGATCGCGCATGCGCTCACCGGTCCGCTGGGCGTCCGCCCCGGCAATCGCGTCCTGCTCCGCGGCCCCACCACCCCCTGGCTGGCCGCCTGCTGGCTCGCCGTGATGAAGGCCGGCGCGGTCGCGGTGACGGTCCTGGCCTCCCAGCGCCCCGACGAACTCGCCACGATCTGCGGGCTGGCACAGGTGCAGCACGCCCTGTGCGCCGCCGAGGCGGTCGACGACCTCGCCAAGGCCGGGGTCCCCGGGCTGCGCATCACGACGTACGGCGGCGACGGACCGGGCGATCTGCGGCATCTGGCCCGGCCCGGCGGCGTCCCGTACGAGGCGGTGCCGACCGCGGCCGACGACGTCGCGCTGATCGCCTTCACCTCCGGCACCACCGGCCGCCCCAAGGGCTGTCTGCACTTCCACCGGGACGTGCTCGCCATCGCCGACACCTTCTCCGCGCAGGTGCTGCGGCCCACCCCGGACGACGTGTTCGCCGGCAGCCCGCCGCTGGGCTTCACCTTCGGCCTCGGCGGGCTGGTGATCTTCCCGCTGCGGGCCGGCGCCTCGGCCCTGCTCGCCGACTGGGGCGGCCCCGAGCGGCTGCTCGGCGACATCGCCCGGCACCGGATCTCGGTGCTGTTCACCGCGCCGACCGCCTACCGCGCGATGCTGCCCCGGCTCGCCGGGCACGACGTCTCCTCGCTGCGCCGCTGCGTGTCGGCCGGGGAGAACCTGCCCGCCGCCACCTGGCAGTCCTGGTACGAGGCGACCGGTCTGCGGATCATCAACGGGATCGGCGCCACGGAACTGCTGCACATCTTCATCGCGGCCGCCGACGAGGCGATCCGGCCCGGCACGACGGGCCTGCCGGTGCCGGGCTTCGAGGCGCGGGTGGTGGACGCGGACGGCGCGCCGGTGCCGGACGGCGAGCCCGGGCTGCTGGCGGTCCGCGGCCCGACGGGCTGCCGCTACCTCGCCGACCCGCGGCAAACCGAGTACGTGCGGGACGGCTGGAACCTCACCGGCGACACCTATGTCCGCGAGCCGGACGGCTACTTCCGCTATGTGGCCCGCGCGGACGACATGATCATCTCGGCCGGGTACAACATCGCCGGCCCCGAGGTGGAGGACGCACTGCTGCACCACCCCGACGTGACCGAGGCCGCGGTCGTCGGGCGGCCGGACGAGGAACGCGGGCAGGTGGTGGTCGCCCACGTCGTCCTGCGGGCCGGTGTGCCCCAGGGCCCGGACACCGTCGCCGCGCTGCGCGCCTTCACCAAGTCCCGCATCGCCCCGTACAAATGCCCGCGCGAGATCGTCTTCCACACCGCGCTGCCGCGCACCCCGACCGGCAAGCTCCAGCGCTTCCGGCTGCGCGCGCCGCACGGGACGGCCGACCCGTCCCGTGGGCCACATCCGGTCGCCGATCTACAGTGATCCGGTGACCGACCAGCAGACACAGCGCACCCCACGGTCCCTGATCGTCACCCTCTACGGTGCGTACGGGCGCGACGAGCCCGGCCCGGCGGACCAGCCGGCCGGGCCGGTGCCGGTCGCCGCGCTGATCCGGCTGCTCGGCGTGCTGGGTGTCGATCCGCCGTCGGTGCGTTCCGCGGTCTCCCG
Source organism: Streptomyces sp. NPDC048196 (assembly GCF_040652715.1). Lineage (NCBI taxonomy): Bacteria > Bacillati > Actinomycetota > Actinomycetes > Kitasatosporales > Streptomycetaceae > Streptomyces > Streptomyces sp. NPDC048196. Next base: position 27,221 of record NZ_JBEZMM010000004.1, read on the forward strand.
CCTCAAGCGGCGCGGCCTGCTCGTCCCCGCGCGTACCGTCACCGGCGCGGCCGGCTACGGGCTGTCGGACGCGGGCCGCCAGCTGCTGGACGACGGCGACCGGCGGATCTTCGGCCGCCCGGCCGCGCGGCTGTCCGACGGCTGGGTGCTGGCCGTCTTCTCCGTTCCCGAGGAGGAGCGGCACAAACGGCACCTGCTGCGCTCACGGCTGGCCCGGCTGGGCTTCGGGACCGCCGCCCCGGGTGTGTGGATCGCCCCCGCACATCTCTACGAGGAGACCCGGCACACCCTGGAGCGGCTCGAACTCGCCCCCTACGTCGAACTGTTCACCGGTACGCATGCGGGCTTCGCGCCGACGGCCTCGTCGGTGGCGCGCTGGTGGGACCTGGACGCCATCGCCGCGCAGCACCGCGCCTTCCTGGCGGAGCAGGAGCCGGTGCTGCACCGCTGGTCACGGCGGCGCACGGTGCCGGGCGAGGCTGCCTACCACGACTATTTGCTGGCCCTGGACGCCTGGCGCCGTCTGCCGTACGCGGATCCCGGACTGCCCTCTCCCCTCCTGCCGGAGGACTGGCCGGGCGGCCGCGCTGCGGAGGTCTTCGGCCGGCTGCACGACACCTTGCAGGCGGCGGGCGCCCGTTACGTGCGTGAGGTGACGGCCGGGCCGTGACGGCCGCGGCGCGTCAGCGGCGGCGCTGGACGGCCCGCGCGGCGCCCGCGGCTCCGGCGGCCATGGCGGGGCGCGGTCGGGCGGCGGCGATCACCGAGACCACGTCCTTGAAGGAACTGCACATGCGCGTACCGGCAACCGCGGCCAACTCGCCGAACGTGCCCACCCCGTAGGTCACCGCGACCGGCTCCATGCGCGCGGTGACCGCCATCCTCATGTCCCCCACGGTGTCCCCCACGTATGCGGTCTGCCAGGCCGCGACCCCCAGGCGGCCGGCCGCCCGCAGCACCATCTCCGGGTGCGGCTTGCCGCGTCGGACCATGTCCTGGCCGATGACCGGCCCGACCAGGTCGCGGATGCCCATGACGTCGAGCAGCGCCTCGGCGCTGCGGGTGGGCTTGGACGTGGCGACCGCCAGCTCGACGCCGTGGGCGCGCAGGGCGGACAGCCCCGCGCTCACGCCGGGGAAGAGCAGTTGCGGCCCCTGGCAGAGCACTTCGTAGGAGAACAGTTCGCGGTAGCGGTTGATGGCGGCCTGCACCCGTCCGTCGTCCTCGGGACGGCCCAGCAGCCGGCCGAAGGCCGGGCCGGGCGGCTTGCCGATGGCCGCCGCCGCCTGCCGCGCGGTCACCGAGCAGCCCTGCTCCGAAGCCACCTTGACCAACAGTTTGCTGATTGCGGGCAGGGTGTTGGCGAGAGTGCCGTCAAGGTCGAAGACGGCGGCCCGGAGCGTGTCGACTCCGGTACCCCGTGCGCCTCTCACGGGACGTTCGCGGACTTCCGTTGCTACGCGCATGGCTGGAGACCTTTCGGGTTCCGGTGGGGGTGCGGGTTCGGGTGACGTTGCCGGCTCTGCTGGTGGGGCGGCCCGCGGTCGACGACTCGTAACGGTTGAGGCGGTCTCGCCATGGCGCACCGCTGTCCTGGGGCGGCACGCGACCGACGGGGCGGCTGCAACGGAAGGGAACGTCCCGTTTACCGCCTTCGGAGATTTAAAAACCGCCTGCGCTGTTTGTCAATGCGCCTTGGTCACTCCCTGACGGGTCGACAACACCCTTTCCAGCGTTCAGACTGGGGACACATGCTTCACAGGGGCCGCCGATGCCCCCGAAGGGGCGGCGAACCGTCGACTTCCCGTCAGGTGACGCGAGTTCCGGCCAAACCCCTGAAGCATATCGAACCGCATGGTTGGTTTTCTATGTAGACTGCAATCAGCTCGCAGCCGTACTAGAGACGGGACGGACACCGTGCCCACCCAGCATCGCGCCATCCAGAGCCGCCAGGCACTCATCCGCTCGGCCGCCGAGACCTTCCTGGAGAAGGGGGTCCCGGCCGCGGGCATGGTCGAGATCAGCCGGCGGGCCCGCCTGAGCAAGGGCGCCCTCTACTTCCACTTCACGTCCAAGGACGACCTGACCCTCGCGGTGCGGGACTCCGCGCTCGCCAGCCTCCAGGAGATCGAGGACGCCTTCACCCGCTCCCCGGAGCCACTGCCGCACGCCGTACGGGACTTCGCCGTCGAGCTGTTCGGCCGGGTGCGGACCGACGCGGTGCTGCGCGCCGGACTGCGCCTGCGGCCCGAGACCGCACCGGGCCTCGGCATCTACGCCCTGGAACAGCGCTGGTACGCGCTCTTCCTCGACAAGGCCGTCACCTGCGGCACCGGCAGCCCCGGCGGACCGGCCGCGGCGCACGCGCCGGACGCCGAACCGCGGCGCACCGCCCAACTGCTGACCTCGGTCGTGGTGGGGCTGCTGCACCTGGGCGGCGAGGACGGCACCTGGTGGGACGAGGAGGCCGTCGCCGGGCTGTGGGCGCTGCTCCCGGAGGCCCCGGACCGGGTGCCGGCCGCCGGCGTTCCCGCACCGGCACAACTGCCTGCGGCCGGCTGATCCGGAGCCGTCGCGCCGTACCGGGCCGCTCCCGCGGCCCGTCCTCCTCCCTCCGGTGAACGCCAACGCGCTGCCGTCACCGCGCGTCCGCGTCACCACTCCCGAACACCGCGCCGATGCCGGCACATCGATGCCGTCCGGCGCCCGCGGCCCCCTCCGCACCCGCGCGTCGGCAGCGAAATCCCGTCACACGTAACGGCGGTGGCCGGGTCCGCCGGAGCGCGCAGCCGCCTCCGACATCCGCGCGTGCCGCCGTGATCCGTGATCGTGGCGGCGGGGCCGGTCCTGCTCCCGATGAAGTGCCCCGTGACCGACCGGGCTTGGGGTCGGGCGGCGCGCGGATTCAATACCGCATGGTTGGCTTCTTTACGATGGCGCAAATAGACTGCGCCGCCACGAGCAGCGGTCGACGGCCGAACAACTCCAAGAGAGCATGCGGAGGATGATCTGTGGTCAAGCAGGAACGCGCACTGCGTACCCGACGCACGGTCCTCGAAGCAGCGGCTCACGTCATAGGACATCGCGGCTACCAGGCGGCCACCATGGCCGAGATCATCCAGCGCGCCGGCGTCACCAAAGGGGCGGTGTACTTCCACTTCACCTCCAAGGACGCGCTGGCTCGTGCCGTCATCACGGAGCAGGCCGAACCGTTCCTCCCACAGGTCAGTGCGTCCCGCCTCCAGGACGCCATCGACTTCACGCACCAGGTGGCGCTGGCGCTGCGCAGCGACCCGATGCTGCAGGCCGGCACCCGTATCGCGGTGGAGACGACCTTCAGCGAGGAACCGCTGATGCCCTATCAGGTGTGGACGGACATCATCACGACGATGTTCCGCGAGGCCCGGGACAACGGGGAATTACTGCCCGGCGTGGTCCCCGAACGTGCGGCCGAGTTCTTCGTCGCCGCCTACATGGGCGTGCAGTTGTTCTCGCGGGCCGCGACCAATCGCGCCGACCTCCCCGAGCGGGTCACCGCGCTGTGGAAGCACACCCTGCCGGGGCTGGCCGCGCCCGGCCCGTTGAGCCGTCTCGAACCGCGCGGCCGCAGGACCCAGGTCCCCCCTCTGATCCGCGCTTCACTCCGGCAGGTGGCCCCTGGCAAACAAACCACATGGTCCGTATCTTAGGTACCTCGGGGCCGTCGTCGATCGTTCGCCCGTGAGGGCGCTGAGAGCCGCACCGCAGAAAGGGACGCCCATGGCCAGCGCCACCCTGATGCCCTCCTCCTCACGCGACCATCACCACCGGGCGACCCCGTTGGCGGGAGGGAACCGCCCGGCCTCGTCGCCCTCGCCCGGCCTTCGCGCATACGGACACCGCACCGCCGGGTCCGAGGTGTTCCTCACCAACTGGCGGCCCGGTCCCGGCGACAGCTGGGTGGTCAGCGCCCAGTGGCCGCGGGCCCACACCTTCTACGGACCGGTCGCCGGGCTGCACGATCCGCTGCTGTTGATCGAGACCGTGCGGCAGGCGGGGATATTACTGAGCCATGTGGCGCACCGGGTGCCGCTCGACCACCCCATCGTCTGGCAGCACGTCCGCTACGACCTCGCCCCGCAGGCGCTGCGCACCGCCGACGAACCGGCCGAGGTGGAGCTGCGGATCACCGACCATGACGTGGTGCGCCGCGGGAAGCGCCTGATCAGCGCCCGTCAGGAGGTCCGCATCCGGTGCGAGGGCGCCCACTTGGCCCATGCCCGGCTGATCTACTCCTGTCACAGCCCGAGGGCCCACCGCCGGCTGCGCGGCAGATACGGCGACCTGGCGTTCGCCACCTCCCGCCGGCTGCCGGTGCCGGAGCCGGTAAGTCCGCAGCTGGTCGCCCGGGACCACGAACGCGATGTGGTGCTCTCCCCCACCGACCACCCGGACCGCTGGCAACTGCGGGTCGACACCTCGCATCCGGTGCTCTTCGGCCATCCCGTGGACCACGCCCCCGGCATGCTGATGGTCGAGGCCGCCCGGCAGGCCGCCCAGGCGGTGACGCCCGGTGTGCCGATGCTGCCGGTCTCGCTGGAGTGCTCCTTCGAGCGGTACGCCGAGCTGGACGCGCCGAGTTGGGTGCGGGCGCGCACCCCGGACCCGGTCACGGCCGGCGGCGCGCGACGGGTCGAGGTCGGCGTGGAACAGCACGGAAAACCGGTGGTCGCCGCGCGGATCACCAGCGTGCCGGTGCCCTGACGGACCGGCTCCTGGAGCGGCCCCGCCCGCGCTGCCCGTGCCTCCCCCGTCACCGCAGCGTGAGGCGGGGCTTCGGTGCGTCGGTGCGCCCGGTGGGCGGGGTGCGGCTGCCCGCCTGGTAGGGCAGCGGCCAGGGGGCGCCCGGGCCGGTGTAGCCCTGCTCGGCGGCGGCGTGCAGCGTCCAGTGCGGGTCGTAGAGGTGCGGTCGGGCCAGTGCGCACAGGTCGGCACGCCCGGCCAGGACGAGGGAGTTCACGTCGTCCCAGGAGGAGATCGCGCCGACCGCGATGACCGGCACGCCGAGCGCGTTGCGGATCCGGTCGGCGAACGGCGTCTGGTACGAGCGGCCGAAGTCGGGGCGCTCGCCGGAGACGACCTGCCCGGTGGAGACGTCGATGGCGTCGGCGCCGTGCTCGGCGAACGCGGCTGCCATGGCCACCGCGTCCTCGGCGGTGGTGCCGCCGTCGGCCCAGTCGGTGGCGGAGATCCGGACGGTCATCGGCCGGTCGTCCGGCCACACCTCGCGCACCGCGTCGAAGACGTCGAGCGGGAAGCGGAGCCGGCCGGCCAGGGAACCTCCGTAGGCGTCGGTGCGTTGATTGGTCAGCGGGGAGAGGAATCCGGACAGCAGATAGCCGTGGGCGCAGTGCAGTTCGAGGAGGTCGAAGCCGCAGTCGGCGGCGCGCCGTGTGGCGTCGGTGAACTCCCGCCGCAGTGCGGTGAGTTCGCCGGTGGTCAGCTCGTGGGGGCGCTGGCTGCCGGGCTTGTAGGGAAGGGGGGATGCGGCGACGAGCGGCCAGTTGCCGGTGTCGAGCGGTTCGTCGATGCCGTCCCACATCAGCTTGGTGGAGCCCTTGCGGCCGGAGTGGCCGAGCTGCACGCCGATCGCGGTGCCGGGCGCCCGGGTGTGCACGAAGTCGGTGACGCGGCACCAGGCCACCGCCTGTTCGGCCGTGTAGAGACCGGCGCAGCCCGGTGTGATCCGGCCCTGTTCGCTGACGCACACCATCTCGGTCATCACGAGTCCGGCCCCGCCGAGGGCCCGGGCGCCGAGGTGTACGAGGTGGAAGTCGCCGGGGACACCGTCCTCGGATGAGTACATGTCCATCGGTGACACGACCACGCGGTTGCGCAGGGTGAGCCCGCGCAGCCGGAAGGGCGTGAACATCGGCGGGGTGCCGGCCGGGATGCCCGCCTCGTCCTCGACGGCGGCGACGAATCCGGGGTCGCGCAGTCGCAGGTTGTCGTGGGTGACGCGGCGGCTGCGGGTGAGCAGGTTGAAGGCGAACTGGCGCGGCGGCTGCTCGACGTACCCGGCGAGCTCCTCGAACCACGCGAGGCTGGCGCGCGCGGCCCGCTGGGTGGAGGCGACGACGGGCCGGCGCTCCGCCTCGTAGGCGGCGAGGGCGGCGGGGATGTCCGGCTGCTCTTCGAGGCAGGCGGCCAGCGCCAGGGCGTCCTCGACGGCGAGTTTGGTGCCGGAGCCGATGGAGAAGTGCGCGGTGTGCGCGGCATCGCCGAGCAGCACGGTGTTGCCGTGCGACCAGCGTTCGTTGACGACGGTGCGGAAGGCGATCCAGCTGGAGTTGTTGGACCGCAGGGCCCGGCCGCGCAAGGCGTCGTTGAAGACCTTGCCGCACCACTCCACCGACGTCCGCTCATCGGCCCGGTCCAGCCCGGCGGCCCGCCAGACCTCCTCCCGCATCTCCACGATGACGGTGCTGGCACCGAGGGCCGAGTCAGTACCGGCGAGCTCCGCCGAAGAGCCGGCGGTAGGCGGAGGGGGACCGGCGTCGGGGGCGGCGGCAGGACGGGCGTGGGACGGGGCGAGGCCGGCATCGGCAGAAACAGGTGCGGGAGCAGGAGCGGCGTAGGGGTAGGCGTGGAGCTGGACGACGCCGTGCTCGGTCTCGGCGATCTCGAAGCGGAAGGCGTCGAACGCGAAGTCCGCGGCGAGCCAGATGTAGCGGCAGCGGTGGGTGGTCAGCTGCGGCCGGAAGACGTCGGCGTGCGCGGTGCGGGTCGCGCTGTGCACGCCGTCGGCGGCGATGACCAGGTCGTACTCCCGGGCCAGCACGGCGGCGGGCGGCGCCTCGGTGCGGAAGCGCAGCTCCACGCCGAGGCCGCGGCAGCGCCGGTGCAGTACGGCCAGCAGCCGGCGCCGGCCGAGGGCCGCGAAGCCGTGGCCGCCGGAGGTTAGGGTACGGCCGCGGTGCACGATGTCGATGTCGTCCCAGCGGACGAACTCCGCCTGGAGCGCGCGGTAGACCTCCGGGTCGGCGTGCTCGATGCCGCCGAGCGTCTCGTCGGAGAGGACGACGCCGAAGCCGAAGGTGTCGTCGGGGGCGTTGCGCTCGAAGACGGTGATCTCACGGGTGGGGTCGAGCCGTTTGAGGAGCGCCGCGGCGTACAGTCCGCCCGGTCCGCCGCCGATGACCGCGACCCGCATGGCTATTTCCCCTGCCACTTGGGCGTCCGCTTCTCGGTGAACGCGGCGTGGAATTCCGCGTAGTCGGCGCTGTTCATGAGCAGTGCCTGGGTGGCGGCGTCCATCTCGACGGCGGCGGCCAGCGGCATGTCGAGTTCGGCGGTGAGCAACGCCTTGGTCTGTGCGTGCGCCAGCGCGGGCCCTTCGGCGAGCCGCCGGGCGAGCGCCGCGGCCGCCTCGTCGGCCCGTCCCTCGTCGGCCAACTCGCTGATCAGACCGAGCCGTTCGGCCTCCGGCGCCCGGACCGCGTCACCGAGCATCAGCAGCCGGGTGGCGTGCCCGAGCCCGATGACCCGCGGCAGCAGATAGGCCGCGCCCATGTCGCCACCGGACAGTCCGACCCGGGTGAAGAGGAACGCGAAACGGGCCGAGGGATCGGCGACCCGGAAGTCCGCGGCCAGCGCGAGCACCGCACCGGCACCGGCCGCGACGCCGTGCACCGCCGCGATCACCGGGAACGGGGCCTCCCGCACGGCCCGCACGACCTGCCCGGTCATCCGGTTGAAGTCCAGCAGCTGGCCGGTGTCCATGCCCAGGGTGGCCCCGATGATCTCCTCGACGTCACCCCCCGAGCAGAACCCGCGCCCCTCCCCTGCCAGCACGAGGGCGCGCACGGAGCGCTCCCGGGACAGCTCGGCGAGCAGATCACGGAGATCGGCGTACGCCTCGAAGGTCAGCGCATTGAGCTTCTCCGGACGCGCCAGGGTGACCGTGGCGACCCCGTCCTCCCTGGTCACACGGATGTGCTGCCAGGCCTCTGTACTACGGGCGGATCCTGTGAACGGACTCATCGGACTGCCTGCCCCCTTCGGCGGGTCGGCCGGTGGTGCTCTTCCGGATGCCCTTCGAAGCTATCACTGTTCTGTGACTGTCGTCATGAGGGCGCGATAACGTCCTACGCCCCGTACGTGCCGAGCCCGTCCCGCCCGGCCCCGCCTCGCTGGGTCGAAGGTCCCGCCCGTTCGGGACTTTGGCCCCGCCTCGCGTATGACCTGGGTCACGTACCTTGCGGCCGCCCGACCCTGCCCGCGCCGCCCCCACGCTTCCTACGGTGGAATCGTCCGAGCCCGCCCTCGCGAACGGAACGCCGCGCGCAATGTTGGAATCGCCTCCGCCGTCGAGCTGGCGCATTGCGCTTCCTCGGGGAGCGACGGCCGTTCCCATCGCTCGTGCGATGGTCCGCTGTGCGCTCCAGGACCTGGGGACCACGGCGGACCGCACCACCGCTCAGCTGCTGACCGCCGAGTTGGTCGCCAACGCCCTCAAGCACACCAGTGACGGTTACCCCATCGAGCTGGTGGTGGAGCGGAGGCCGAACGGGTGCCAGGTGGAGGTGCACGACGGCGACGAGGTGCTCTTCGAGGGGCTGGGAGAGCCGCTGCCGATGGTGCTGCCGCTCCCCCTGCCGCTGCCACTGCCGGCGGTCGGATCGGGCAAGCCCCTGCCGATGACCGGGGCGGGCGCACCCCGGCCGCTGTCCGGACCGGACACACCGTCCCCGCCGGACGAACCGAGGGACGAACCGAAGGGCGAATCAAGGAACGAACCGCGCGACGAACCAGAAGACGGACCGGGGAACGCACCGGTCGCCGCCACCGCACTTCCCGCCCCCGCTCCCCTCCGGGCAACCGACCCCGCTCCCATCCGGGCAACCGCTCCCGCCCCCGCCATCCGGAATCGCGGGCTGCTCCTGGTGCGTTCGCTCAGCTCCGCGTCCGGCTGTCGGCGTACCGGGCGCGGTAAGGCGGTCTGGTTCACCCTTCCCGAAGTGCACCGGCCGCGCCGGCGCTGACCGTCGCCTCGCGCTCCCTCTCGGCGCCCTTCTCGCTGTCCCGCTCGGCGTCGTTCTCGCTCTGCTTCTCGGCGTCCTTCTCGCTGTCGTTGCCCGTCGCCCTGTCCCTCTCGCCGTCCTCCCCGTCCTCCTCGTTCTCCGCGGCCGGCGCGGAGACCGTGCCGGGGCCGTCGACCTGGCCGAGGCGGGAGTGGCGGCGCCCGTAGAGCGCGTAGACCAGCGCGCCGGCCACCAGGAAGGCCACGAACTGCAGCCAGGTGGCCGGGCCGGTCCCGTACATCAGATAGCCGCAGAAGGCGATGCCGAGAATGGGGCTGAGCGGGAAGAACGGGACGCGGAAGCGGCGCGGCAGATCGGGCCGGGTCCGGCGGAGCACCAGCACGCTGAGATTGACCGCCGCCATGACCGCCAGCGTCCCGATGGTGGTCAGGTTCATCACCACGTCCAGGGGGACGACCGCGGCGGGCACGGCAAAGACGGCCGCGACGATCCAGGTGTTGGCGACCGGGGTGGACGTACGCGGCGAGATCCTTTCGAAGACGCGCGGGACCAGTCCGTCCCGCGACATCGACATCAGGATGCGGGTCTGTCCGTACATCACCGCGAGGACGACGGACGCGATGGCGACCACCGCGCCGAAGGCGATGACACCGCCGCCGAGCGTCGAGTGGGTGACCCGGTTGACGATCAGCGACAGCGCGGCGGGCTGGTCGGCGACCTGGTCGGAGGAGAGCGCACCGATGGCGGAGACCGCGACCAGGCAGTACAGCACGGTGACCACGCCGATGCAGATCATGATGGCGAGGGGGATGTTCCGCCGCGGGTTCCTGACCTCTTCCCCGGCCGTGGTGATCGCGTCGAAGCCGATGTACGAGAAGAAGGCGACCGAGGCGCCGGAGGTGATCCCGGCGATGCTCTGCGGCGCGAACGGCGAGAGGTGCCCGGCCCGGAAGGCGGTGAAGCCGATCGCGCAGAACAGCACCAGGATCGCCAGCTTCAGCACGGCCATCGCGGCGGTCGCGCGGGCGCTCTCCCGGATCCCCCGGACCAGCAGCAGCGCGGCGAGCAGGATCACGACGACGGCCGGGACGTTGACGATCCCGCCCTCGCCGGGCGGGTTGGAGAGCGCGGCCGGCAGCTCCCAGCCGGTCAGACTGCCCAGCAGCTCGTTCAGGTACTGCCCCCAGCCGACGGCCACGGCCGACACCGAGACGCCATATTCGAGCAGCAGGCACCAGCCCACGAGGAAGGCGGTGCGCTCGCCGAGCGTGGCGTACGCATAGGAATACGAGCTGCCGGACACCGGGATCGCGCCGCCCAGTTCCCCGAAGGAGAAGGCGGTGAAGACACAGGTGGCGGCGGCCAGCAGGAAGGAGACGATGACCGCGGGGCCGGCCTCGGCGACGGTGTCGGAGAGGCCGACGAAGATACCGGTGCCGACGATGGCGCCGATGCCGAAGCAGACGAGCTGGAAGAGGCCCATGCTGCGCTTGAGGCCGTTGCCTTCACGGTCCGCGCCCGATTCGGCGACGAGGAGGTCGGGGGACTTGATGCGCAGTCCGGAGGGACCTGGGGCACGCATGGGCGTTCTCTCTCTGGTGGTGCGGTGCGCGGGGCACGGGTGGGCCACGCACGAGCGGGGTCCGGACCGGTGGGTCCGAACCCCGCTAGCGGCTCGATGGTAGCCGCCGGAGCTGCATGATCGCCCTATGGGACGTATGCCTATGCAGTGTGATATTGCCGATATGTGCGGTGCGGTGGGGCGATATCGCGGCCGTCGGGCGAGAGGCGTAGACCGCCACCCCTAGTAGCCAGCGAGCGTCGCGACCCCTGGCTAGCCGGCGAGCGTCGCGACCAGTACCGCCTTGATGGTGTGCATCCGGTTCTCCGCTTCGTCGAAGACGACCGAGTGCGCGGACTCGAAGACCTCGTCGGTGACCTCCAGCGACGACAGGCCGTGCCGCGCGTGGATCTCCCGGCCGACCGCCGTGCCCAGGTCGTGGTACGCGGGCAGGCAGTGCAGGAACTTCACGTCCGGCTTGCCGGTGGCGCGCAGCACGTCCATCGTGACCGCGTACGGCGCCAGCAGCGTGATCCGCTCGTCCCACACCTCCTTGGGCTCGCCCATGGACACCCAGACGTCGGTGGCGACGAAGTCCGCGCCGCGCACACCGTCGGCGACGTCCTCGGTGAGGGTGATCCGGGCCCCGCTGGTGTCGGCGAGCTCGTGCGCCCGGGCGATCACCGCCTCCTCGGGCCAAAGCTCCTTCGGCGCCACGATCCGTACGTCCATGCCGAGCAGGGCGCCGGTGACGAGGTAGGAGTTGCCCATGTTGTTGCGGGCGTCGCCGAGGTAGGCGAAGGCGGTCTCCTCCAGGGCGCGGCCGCCGCCGTGCTCCACCATGGTCAGGACGTCGGCGAGCATCTGGGTCGGGTGCCAGTCGTCGGTCAGCCCGTTGAAGACGGGTACGCCGGCGTGCTCGGCCAGCTCCTCGACGTCGGACTGGCGGCTGCCGCGGAACTCGATGCCGTCGAACATCCGGCCCAGCACCCGCGCGGTGTCCTTGACCGACTCCTTGTGCCCGATCTGCGAACCGGACGGGTCGAGGTAGGTGGTCGAGGCACCCTGGTCCGCGGCCGCGACCTCGAAGGAACAGCGGGTCCTGGTGGAGGTCTTCTCGAAGATCAGGGCGATGTTCTTGCCGCGGAGGCGGGGGACCTCGGTACCGGCACGCTTCGCCGCTTTCAGCTCGGCCGCGAGGTCGATCAGTCGGCGGAACTCCTCGGCGCTGAAGTCCAGCTCCTTGAGGAAGTGGCGGCCCGTGAGGTCTATCGCCATCGGTCGGCTCCTGTTTCGCGGCGGTCGGGGGACGGGATTGGATTGGAAGTGTATACGACGTCTCGTATCTATATACGGCAAGCCCTCCGTGCGGTGGCCGCGTCGTACCCGGGGCGGCCCCGTCGGACCTGTGGCAGCCGCGTCCTACCTACGGCTGCCGCGCCGTACCCGTGGCGGCCGCGTCGGACCTGTGGCTGCCACGTCCTACCTACGGCTGCCGCGCCGTACCCGGGGTGGCCGCGCCGTACCGTGGCGGCCGCGTTCTACCTGCGGCTGCCGCGCCGTACACGCACCCCGCCCACCACCACCGCCGCCGCACGCCTCAGCCTGCCCCGGGCACCGCGTCCCTCGCCACCGGACAGCTCATACAGCGCGGTCCGCCCCGGCCCCGCCCCAGCTCGCTCCCGGGAATCGTGATCACCTCAATGCCGCGCTTGCGCAGAAAGGTGTTCGTGGTGACGTTCCGCTCGTACGCCACGACCACGCCCGGCTCCACGGCGAGCACATTGCAGCCGTCGTCCCACTGCTCGCGCTCCGCGGAGTGCACGTCCTGGGTCGCGGTCAGCACCCGGATGTCGGACAGTCCCAGCGAGGCCGCTATGGCGCGGTGCATGTGCTCCGGCGGGTGATCGGTGACCTTGAGGTCCGTCTCGCCCGAGCCGGGCTCGATGGTGTACGAGCGGAGCATGCCCAGGCCCTCGTACTGGGTGAAGGTATCCCCGTCGACCATGGTCATGACGGTGTCCAGGTGCATGAACGCCCGCCGTTTGGGCATGTCCAGCGCCACGATCGTGCGCGCCGAACCGGCCGCGAACAGCCCGCGCGCCAGCAGCTCGACGGCCTGCGGAGTGGTCCGCTCGCTCATCCCGATCAGCACCGCGCCGCTGCCCATGACCAGGACGTCGCCGCCCTCGATCGTCGAGGGGTAGTCCGCCTGCCCCTCCGACCAGACGTGGAAGTCCTCGCCTCGGAAGAGCGGGTGGTAGCGGTAGATCGCCTCGTAGTGGACGGTCTCGCGCTGGCGGGCCGGCCAGCGCATCGAGTTGATCGACACCCCGTCGTAGATCCAGGCGGAGGTGTCGCGCGTGAAGAGGTGATTGGGCAGCGGCCCCAGCAGGAAGTCGTCCAGATCCATCACATGGAAGCGGACCGAGGTCGGTTCCGGATGCTGCTCCAGGAACTCGCGCTTGGTCATCCCGCCGACCAGCGCCTCGACGAGTGCCGGTACCGGTAGTTCGTCGAAGGCGGCGCGCAGATGGTCGGTGGCCAGCGGCCCGTACAACTTCTCGTCGAAGACCCGGTCCAGGACCAGCGCACGGGCCGCGGGGATCTGCAGGCTCTCGGCCAGCAGATCCCCGAAGAGGTGCACTTCCACGCCCCGGTCGCGCAGTACGTCGGCGAACCCGTCGTGCTCGGCCCGCGCCCGGCGTACCCACAGCACGTCGTCGAAGAGCAAGGCGTCCTTGTTGGTGGGGGTGAGCCGCTTCAGCTCCAGATCGGGACGATGCAGGATGACCCGGCGCAGCCGCCCGGCCTCGGAGTCGACTTGGAATCCCATCTCCCCATCTTGGCCGCTCCGGGGGCCGGGTGGAGGGAGTCGGCCGATGTGGGGTGCACAGGTCGGCGGACGGGGTGGGTGGCGGGAGGCGGGCTTTAGCGGCGGGTCTTGTGGTGACGGGGTCGTGGTGGGGGCGGGTCGCGGTGGGGGGCGGGTCTTGTGGTGACCGGGCCGTGGTGGAGGCTGGGTCGTGGTGGGGGCCGGGTCCTGGGGACGGTGCTTGGTTACCGGGTCCTTGGTGGGGGCCAGGTCCTGGGGCCAGGTCCTTGGTGGCCGGGCCTGGGATGGCTGGGTCCTGCTGGTGGCCGGTCCTAGTGGTGGCCGGGTCCTCGGTGGCGGTCGGGCTCTGAGTGCGGGTCCTCGGTGGCTGGGCCTGGGGTGGCTGGGCCCTGGTGGTGACCGGTCCTGGTGGCGGCCGGTCCTAGTGGTGGCCGGGTCGGGGGGCTCACCGGTGTGGTGGGCGGAAGGTGCGGGCCGGGCTGGACCGGGCGAGGCAGGCGCCTGCCTACGGGACGGGTGGTCGCCGCTGCCGGGCAGCGGGCGTACGGTGCCGACAGCGGTTGGCCAGTGCCCGGCGGCGGGCGTACGGTCCCGTCAGTGGTTGGCCAGGCGCGTGGCCTGGTCGCCGCCCTCGCCCGCCGCGCCAACACCAGCCCGCGCACCCTCGTCCGCCGCTTCCACACGGCCGCAGGCATCCACCCATGCAGTGGTTCCAGCCCCAACGCATCAACCAGGCGCGCGAGTTGCTCGAACGAGCCAACCTGCCCCGTCGACCGGATCACCGAACTCTCCGGCCTGGGCAACGCCGCCACCCTCCGCCGCCACTTCCCCCGCACGGTAGGCGTACCGCCGAACGACTACCGACGGTCCTACCGCACAACGGGCGCGACAGGTGCGACAGGCGCAACAAGCGCGACGAGAACGGCCTGACGGCGAGCGCGCCCTCAACGGCCCGGCGAAGGCCCCAGCCCCCAACGGCGAACGAGCGAGCGCCACCGTTGGTCTGACGGGCGGGGGCGCGCCACCTCGGCCACCTCGGCCAGCAGGGCCGAGTACGCCACCTCGGTCAGCAGGGCCGAGTACGCCACCTCGGCCAGCAGGGCTGAGTACGCCACCTCGGCCAGCAGGCCGCCGCCCTACAGTCGCGGGTCCACCGGCTCCGACTCCAGTGCGAGCACGCCGAACACCGCCTCGTGCACCCGCCACAGCGGCTCGCCCTCCGCCATCCGGTCCAACGCCTCCAGGCCCAACGCGTATTCCCGCAGTGCCAGCGAACGCTTGTGGCCCAGGTGGCGTATGCGCAGCCGCTTGAGATTGTCCGGACGGGTGTACTCGGGCCCGTAGATGATCCGCAGGTACTCGCGCCCGCGGCATTTGACGCCCGGCTGGACAAGCCGCCCGTCCGGCTGCCGTATCAGCGCCTGCACCGGTTTGACGACCATCCCCTCGCCGCCTTCCGCGGTCAGCTCCAGCCACCACCGGATGCCGGCCGCGACCGACGCCTCGTCCTCGGTGTCGACGATGATCCGCCGCGTCGTGGCCAGCAGCCCGGCCCCGCCGGCCGTACGTCCGCCTCCGGCCACCCCGTCGTCATGGCCGGCCACCGCACTCTCCGCCGCCACCATCCGGTCGATCAGCGCCAGTTGCTCCGTGTGTGCCAGCCCGGCGAGGCTGCGCCCCTGGACGGCGAGGATCTGGAACGGTGCCAGCCGCACTCCCTCCAGCGCCCCGAGCCCGTCCGACGCCGCCCGCTCGCCGACGCGCCAGCAGTAGCGCCGGTACGCCGCCGTGAACGCCGCGGCGTCCGCCGCCCGGTCCCGCTGCCGCTGGAGCAGCGGTCCGACCGCGACCCCGCGGCCGGCCGCCGCCTCCAACGCGCCGAGCACGCCCGGAAACGCCGCTCCGGAGGCCGCGCCCACCGCCGCGTACTGCTTGCGCAGCAGCCCGGTCGCCTTGAGCGACCAGGGCATCAACTCCGCGTCCAGCAGCAGCCAGTCGGTCTCCAGCTCCTCCCACAGCCCGGCCCCCGCGACGCACGCGGCGACCCGTCGCAGCAGGTTTCCGGTCGCCTCCGGGTCGTCGAAGAACGGCCGTCCCGTACGGGTGTAGAGCGCACCCGGGACCCCCTTGGGCGCCCCGAAGCGCTCGGCGGCCACCGTCTCGTCGCGGCACACCAGCACCACCGCACGGGAACCCATGTGCTTCTCCTCGCACACCACTTCCCGTACGCCGTCCGCCCGGTACCCGGCGAACGCCTCCGCCGGGTGCTCCAGGTAGCCGTCCGCCTGCGACGTCGCGCAGGGCGCCATCGTCGGCGGGAGGTACGGCAGCAGCCGCGGGTCGATCGCGAAGCGGCTCATCACCTCCAGCGCGGCCGCCGCGTTCTCCTCCTTCACGGCGAGCCGGCCCATGTGGCGGGTCTCCACGATCCGCCGGCCGGCCACGTCGCCCAGGTCGAGCGGACGGCCGTCCGCACCGCCCGGCGCCTCGGTGGCGAGCGGCTTCGTCGGCTCGTACCAGACCCGTTCCGCCGGCACGTCCACCAGCTCCCGCTCCGGCCAGCGCAGCGCGGTCATCCGGCCGCCGAAGACGCAGCCGGTGTCCAGGCAGATGGTGTTGTTCAGCCAGGTGGCACGCGGGGTGGGCGTGTGTCCGTAGACGACGGCGGCGCGGCCGCGGTAGTCCTCGGCCCACGGGTAGCGCACCGGCAGGCCGAACTCATCGGTCTCGCCGGTCGTGTCGCCGTACAGCGCGAAGGACCGTACCCGGCCGGACGTCCGGCCGTGGTACTTCTCCGGCAGCCCGGCGTGGCAGACCACCAGTCCGCCTCCGTCGAGGACGTAGTGGCTGACCAGCCCGTGCAGGAACGTCCCCACCTCGTCCCGGAAGGCGGCGTCCTCCTTCTCCAGCTGTTCGACGGTTTCGGCGAGGCCGTGGGTGTGCTGGACCTTGCGGCCCTTGAGGTAGCGGCCGAGCTTGTTCTCGTGGTTGCCCGGTACGCAGAGCGCGTGCCCGGCCGCGACCATGCCCATCACCAGCCGCAGCACCCCGGGGCTGTCCGGTCCGCGGTCGACCAGGTCCCCGACGAACACGGCGGTACGGCCCTGTGGGTGCGCCGCGTCCACGGCCCTGCCGAGCCCGTCGCGCGCCAGGACGTACCCCAGCCGGCCGAGCAGCGTCTCCAGCTCGGAACGGCAGCCGTGGATGTCACCGATGATGTCGAACGGCCCTGTGAGGTGCCGCAGGTCGTTGAACCTGCGCTCCCTGACGACCTCGGCGGCATCTGCCTCCGCCTGGCCTCTGAGGTGGTGCACCTTACGGAATCCCTCACGCTCCAAGTGCCGCAGGGACCGGCGTAGTTCGCGCTGGTGGCGCTGGATGACGCGGCGCGGCAGCCCGGCCCGGTCGGCACGCGTCGCGTTGCGCTCGGCACACACCTGCTCGGGCACGTCCAGCACGATCGCCACCGGGAGGACGTCATGCTCCCGCGCCAGTCGCACCAGCTGGGTACGCGCTTCCGACTGCACGTTGGTGGCGTCGACGACCGTCAGCCGCCCGGCCGCCAGCCGCTTCCCCACGATGAAGTGCAGTACGTCGAACGCATCGCTGCTCGCGCTCTGGTCGTTCTCGTCATCGCTGACCAGCCCACGGCAGAAGTCGGAGGAGATGACCTCCGTCGCCTTGAAGTGCCGGGCCGCGAAGGTCGACTTCCCGGACCCCGTGGCTCCGACCAACACCACCAGCGACAGGTCCGGCACCCCGAGCGCCCGCCGCTCCGCGCGCCTCACGCGCCCTTCCTCAGCCACTTCCACCGCTCCTTCCCGACGGTCGACGCCCGTCATACCGCACCCTCCTCCCCACTCACCGAACCGCTTCCTTCCGCACGCCTGCCGGCACCGGCGGCGGCACCCAAACCGTTACCGGCACCGGTTCCGGTTTCGGTTCCGGTTTCGGTTCCGGTTCCGGCGGCGCTTTCGCCGCGACCACCGGCTACGACTGCGACCGCAACCGCGGCTTCCCCACTGCCGCCCTCCTCCGCCCTACGGAAGTGGGCGAGCTGTGTCGGCGGCCCGACCTCGGGGTCGTCCGGCCCCACCGGGCCGAAGTCCACCTCGTAACCGTGCCGCGCGGCCACCTCCCGCGCCCAGCCCCGGAACTCCTCCCGGGTCCACTCGAAGCGGTGGTCCGCATGCCGCACATGCCCGGCCGGCAGCGACTCCCAGCGCACGTTGTACTCGACGTTGGGCGTCGTCACCACGACCGTCCTCGGCCGGGCCGCCCCGAACACCGCGTACACCAGCGCCGGCAGCCGCTCCGGGTCGACGTGCTCGACGACCTCGCTGAGCACCGCCGCGTCATACCCCTTCAGCCGCGTGTCGGTGTACGCCAGCGACCCCTGTACGAGCCGCACCCGCGCTGCCTGCCGCTCAGACATCCGGTCCAGCCGCAGCCGGCGC
The DNA here is from genome assembly GCF_040652715.1 of Streptomyces sp. NPDC048196. Classification (NCBI taxonomy): domain Bacteria; kingdom Bacillati; phylum Actinomycetota; class Actinomycetes; order Kitasatosporales; family Streptomycetaceae; genus Streptomyces; species Streptomyces sp. NPDC048196. The sequence continues at coordinate 45,098 of NZ_JBEZMM010000004.1, forward strand.
CGCGCCTCGTGCAGCGCCCGCATCGACACGTCCATCCCGACGATCTCGGTGAACTGCGGGTCCTTGAGCAGCGCACCGACCAACTGGCCCTGCCCACACCCGAGATCGAGCACCCGCGCCGCCCCGGCCGACCGCAGCACCGCGAGAATCGCCTCCCTCCGCTGTACGGCGAGCGGCACCGGCCGTTCCTCGGTGTCCGCCTCCTCGTCCACCGCGTTGTCGATCTCCTCGGCAGCCACGTCGTCCGACTCGGCCAGCCGTTCCAGCTCCAGGCGCGCCATGGCTTCCCGCGTCAGCGCCCAGCGCCGCGCCAGATAGCGGCCGACGATCACCCGTTGCTCCGGATGCCCCTCCAGCCAGCCCTCACCGGCCCGCAGGAGCTTCTCGACCTCGTCGGGCGCGACCCAGTAGTGCTTGGCGTCGTCCAGCACGGGCAGCAGCACGTACAGATGCCGCAGCGCCTCGGCGAGCGTGCACTCCCCTTCCAGTACGAGCCGTACGTAGCGGGAGTCACCCCACTCCGGGAACGTCTCGTCCAGCGGCACCGCCTCGGCCAGCACCTGCCACCCCAGCGGCTGGAACAGCTTGCGCACCAGCTCCGCACCGCCCCGGGCCGGCAGCACGGGCACCTCGATACGCAACGGCATCGCCCGCGCCACCAGCTCCGGCCGCGCCGCACACTGCCCCTTCATCGCGCTGGAGAAGACGCTCCGCAACGCCACCGCCAGCAGCGAGGAGGCCGCGTACGGGCGGTCGTTCACGTACTGCCCGAGCGCCGAGTCCGGAGCTCCGCCACGGCCCTTGCCACGACTCCGGCGCACCAGGGCGATGGGATCGACCTCCAGCAGCAGCGCCGCGGTGCACCGTTCCGGATGCGCCTCCGGGTACAGGACATGTGCGGTGCCATGGGCCGTCGAGAACTGTTGCGCCTTGTCGGGATGCTTGTGCAGCAGGAATCCGAGGTCGGTCGCAGGACGGTCGGCGCTGCCGGTGGTGGTTATCGTCAGGAACACCCGTCCGAGTATTACGGCACCGCTCCCCGATCCCCACCAGTTTTCCCAGCCGCACCACTCCCCTGCACTACCTCGGCCAGCCAACCCAACGCAGTTCGTTCGACCCGGCAACGCAGTCGCTCCGGCTCAGCAACGCACTGGTTCGACTCAGCAACGCATTGATTCGTGGCTCAGCAACGCATTGGTTCGACTCGGCGCCTCCCCTGACCACCTCAGCCCAGCTGGGACTGCACCTGATCCGAGATCAGCTGGAGGTGGTCCAGATCATCTAGGTCCAGGATCTGCAGGTAGACGCGGGAAGTGCCGATGGCGGCATAGCGCCCGATCTTGTCGACGACCTCCGCGGGGGAACCCGCAAGGCCGTTGGCCTTCAGTTCGTCCACATCCCGCCCGATGGCTGCGGCCCGCCGCGCCACCTCTGCATCGTCGTTGCCGACGCAGGCCACCAGGGCGTTGGAGTACACCAGCTCATCGCCCTTCCTCCCGGCGGCTTCGGCGGCCGCCCGCACCCGTCCGAACTGGCGCTCACTGTCTTCGAGCGAGGCGAAGGGGATGTTGAACTCATCGGCGTACTGCGCGGCCAGCCGCGGCGTACGGGTCGCACCGTGCCCACCGATCAGCACCGGCACCTTGGCTTGGGCCGGCTTGGGCAGCGCCGGCGACTTCTCCAGCTGGTAGTAGGTCCCGTCGTAGGTGAACTCCTTTCCTGTCTCGGTGGCCCACAGGCCCGTGATGATCGCCAGCTGCTCCTCCAGCCGCGCGAACTTCTCCTTGGGGAACGGAATGCCGTACGCCTTGTGCTCCTCCTCGAACCACCCTGCCCCGAGGCCGAGTTCCACCCGGCCGCCCGACATCTGGTCGACCTGCGCCACCTGAATGGCCAGCACACCCGGCAGCCGGAAGGTGCCTGCCGTCATCAGCGTGCCGAGCCGGATCCGCTTCGTCTCACGAGCCAGGCCCGCCAGGGTGATCCAGGCATCCGTCGGACCGGGCAGCCCGTCGCCGTTGCCCATGCTCAGGTAATGGTCAGAGCGGAAAAATGCATCGAAGCCGAGATCCTCCGTGGCCTTGGCGACCTTCAGAAGCGTGTCGTAGGAAGCCCCCTGCTGGGGCTCGGTGAAGATTCGTAGGTCCATACCTCCATCCTGCACTTCTCACGGCGGACCAACCGCGGCAGTTCGTCGTTGCATGGCGTTGCTTCAGGTCGGATCGGGCACGCCCGGTCCCGGCCGGGCCCTGCTCATTCACCGCTGCTGGCTGCCCGACCACGCGGGCGATCGATGGCCATAGGGGCATAGGGACGTAGAGACGTAGGTACGTAGCTCTGCATACCTCAGCTGCGGCACGTGGCGCCGATGAGCGGGGAATTCAGGCCCGTCGGGGGCGGCCCGCCCATGAGCGGGCTTCAAAGGGCACGAAAGCGACAGGCGACGGGCGACGGGCGACGGGCGACGGACCAAGGGCGGCGGGCCGGACCTTGACCGGTGAGCATGGGGCGACGCGCGGCGTCCGGCGAGGGCGGGCGGGCGGTGGCGAGAGGGCTGCGCCAGGCGGGCTGTGCCGTGGCGGGTGCGCCGGTCAGCGGTAGGTAGGCCGCCACTGGCAGACCCGTCACGCGATGCAGGGCGATTCGTCAGCAGCAGGCGGAGTGGCCGGCGCAGAGGGTGCGAAGGGGCCGCAAGGCATTCCTTCGGAAGGAGTGGCGGCGCTGCATGTGACCGCTACCGATGCCGCTGCCGCTGCCGTCAGGCAAACTGGCGTGTCAGGGCTACCACACCACCATCAGGCTTCTTCTGGTGTCCTCCGACTTCTTCTACGGTCGTTCTCAGGCAGGGTTCGGGTCACGCACCTCCAGCCTCTCCAGTATTCCGGTAACGCGGTCTCTCGATTCATCGAGCGTGTCCATCGCCTCCACGCAGGTCCAGTACGTTCCTTCCTCCTCGGCGAGCAGCACCACTGCGACCAGCGCTTCGCATACCTCGCGCAGTAGTCGACACAGCCCCGACAAGGCAGCCCTGACGTCACGCACTTCGGAGAGTTGTGCTGCCCTCAGTCCGCCTCTGGCCGGCGTCGAGCGCGGCAGTCCCCCGCTGAACCGCCCGCTCGCAGCGCCCAGCCCTTGGGCCCGGGACCGCACCTCGTACGGTCCGCATATCGCGAGATGGCTACCTATCGCCTCCGCCAAGGCCTGCGCCTGCCACGCCTCGACGATCACGTCCTGCACCGTGGTCGACTCCGCCAGGCCGCGCCGGCTGGCCGCGATGATCCGCACCGCGTCCATCCTCTCCCCCTCCTTCCTTCTTCCTTCGCATGCACCCCGCACTCCTTTCACTACCCAGAGTGAGGGTCAACAGCCAAAAAAGCCAGGGGAATTCGCAAATCTGTGGACAACCAAGGCGCTGTGGATAGATCCATAACTCCAGAGAGTGACGAGAGTCCGATTTGCGCGTGGCCCGCTCCCCTCACGTCACATCACCCCCACCCGTCACACGATCGACTCGGAGCACCAGAAAAACCTGCAATGACCGGAAAATTCAGCATCAAGGGGGCGGCCCCGCTTCCGGAGCCGCCCCCTCCCGCCCGCTACTCCTCGCCCTCCCGGGGCCGGTCCGGCCGGGCCTGCCGGACCGCCGGGAAGCGCGTTTCGTTGCGCTCGATCTTCGCGGCCAGTGCCGCCAACGCGTCGATCCCCAGCGCCCCGCAGAACTGCAACAGATACGCCAGCACGTCCGCGACCTCGTCCTCGACCCGGCCGGCGACCCGCGGATCGGACATCACCTCCGCCGATTCCTCCGGGGTCAACCACTGGAAGATCTCGACGAGTTCCGCGGCCTCGACACTCAGCGCCGCGGCCAGGTTCTTGGGGGTGTGGTACTGCTGCCAGTCCCGCGCGGCCGCGAATTCGGCCAGTCGTCGCTGCAGCGCATGAAGATCCTCGCTCATGCTCCTAGGTGTAGCACCTGTACGTCGGGCAGTCCGTCGGCGACCGAGGGGTCCCGAACCGTGCCCAGCAGCCGGACGTGCCCGCGTTCCGCCATGCGCACGGCCAGTGACACCAGCTCGCGCGCCTGCCGGCGGTCCATGCAGCGGTCCATGCCGTCGGCCATGACGGTCATCTGCTGTTGTGCCGAGGGGATCTCCCCGGCCGGATCCATGGCCAGCACGCCCGGCCCGGTCAGCAGCACCAGTGCCAGGGCTACGAACCGCAGTTCACCGTCGCCGAGCTGCTCGATGGGCATCTCGCCGAGTGCGCCCCGGTCGACCACGGCCTGCAGACGCCGTTCTTCCGCCACCGCTCCCTGCCCGGCCCGCCGAGTACCGGAACCGCTGCGGCCGCCGCTCGCCGGTGCCGTCGGTGCCGCCGGCGAAGGAACTGCGGTCGCCGCCTCCGCTGTCTGATCCGGCTGTCTCGGGACGGCACGCAGTCCGTCGACCGGGCCGTTGCAGGCCTCCCGTACTGCCGCGACCAGCACCGCATGCCGTCGTGCGCATTCCTTGCTCGTCCGCTCCAGTACGGCGGGCAGGTTGTCGCAGGAGGTCCGCAGCCGCCCCTCGTCCTGCGCATCGTCGGCGTCACGATCCCAACGCCCTGCCTCGCCACCGCCTCCGCTCCCGTTGCGGACCCGGGCGCCCCAGCTCCCGGCCGTTGCCGTCGTCGTCGCCCCTTTTCCCGCGGCCTTTCCCGTGCCCGCCTTCTTGTTCCGGCCCCCCGTTCCGCCCGCACCTACGGCGCCGGCCACCATGGCCGCCCTCATCCCCCGCATGACCTCCGGCCGGGGATCGCAGACGAACGCCGAGCGCAGCGCGACCACGACCTGCTCGGCGGCCGCCAGCACGAGCCGCTGGCCCTCCGTTTTACCGGCGACGCGCAACGGCAGCAGCGACGTACCGAGACGGTCGTCGGGCAGCGGGGCGCGGGTGACCGGGGTCGTACCCGCGGTGTGCCAGGCCGCCTGCACCGCGGGACGCGCCGGGTCGGTGAGGGCGGTGGTCAGCAGGGTTTCGCCGCCGCCGGTCAACCGCTCGCCGACGATCCGGAGTTCCGGCTCGGCCTGTACGGCGAGATCGAGATCGACCGGACCGGCCGGCCCGTCGACCGTGCAGCCGATGCGGAAGCCGCGTCTCCCCTGTTCGTCGGGACGCGACCCCGCCGGCACACACGCCGATGCGCTGCCTGCTACGTCCCGTACAGCCCGGGCCAGGGACTCCCCGCTTCCCAGGCGGGCGAGGATCTCGTACGCCTGCAGCGCACTGGATTTGCCGCTCCCGCTCTCGCCGCTCAACAGGGTGAGCGGGCCGAGCGGCAGGGTGATGCCGCGATGGGTCTTGAAGGCGGACAGCCGTAACTCGGTGACCGCCGGTCGCACACTGCCGGTATCCATACGTGGACGCTATGCAGTGGCGCGACCGGAGAACCGTTCCGCCCGATCATCCTTCCTACGAACGGGGGATGGCCCCCGTCACCGCCTCTGCCACCTCGGTGCCGACCGGCGCCAGAAGGAAGACGTTGGTGTCAACGCGGTGCATACCGCTGCCGAGCCCGAAGACCACACCACTGGAGAAGTCCAGGATGCGCTTCGCGACATCGGTGTCGGCGCTGCTGAGGTCCAACAGGACCGGGATCTGTGCCATCAGGTACTCGGCGACCTCGCGGGCGTCCGCGAAGGTCTGGACCCGGATGACCATGAACCGCCGATGCTCCTCGGCCGGTTCGTCCTCGGGGAGGGCGCGGTGGTCGGGCCAGGAGGGCCACTCACTACTGCCGCGGAGCGGGACGACCTCGGCGAGCCCTTCCCACTGTTCGTCGGTGGCATCGGGGCCGTTCACCGAATCACCTCACCCAGAGGAGCAATGGCTGTCTGCGGTATCTGCATCGCGCAATTCTAGGGATAAACATACAAAGCTCGCCGGACGCGACACACGCCGCGTCACGTCCCGTTCCATCCTGCACCATGCCCGCTGACCTGTGCTGACATCTGCGGCAGATATCCTGCGTCGAGATTCTGTGTGCCCGTTCATCCCCCCTTGTGACGGAGGTCGGTTCTGTCGTGAGCTCTGAACCTCCCGGCCGTCGGCCGCGTGGCCTGCGTGGCCTGCGCAAAACCGCGAAGAAGCGGCCCGCCGGGCCCCCGCCCGCCGAAAACGCAGACGGATCCCAGCCACCGGAACCGCCCGCCGAGAACGCCAGCAGCGTCATCACCGCCGCCCTGTATCGCGACGGACACCGCGTCAGTACCCACGACTCACTTGCCGACGCGTTCCGGCAGCAGCGCGCCACTACGGACACCCTCGCCTGGATCGGGCTGCACCGCCCCACACCCTCCGAACTGGTCACGCTGGCATCGGAGTTCGACCTCCATCCGCTCGCCGTCGAAGACGCCCTGGAGGCTCACCAGCGCCCCAAACTGGAACGCTACGGCGGCACCCTGTTCGTCGTGCTGCGCGCCGCGCGCTATCTGGACGACGCCGAAGAGGTCGACTTCGGCGAGCTGCACCTCTTCGTCGGGCGGGACTTCGTCATCACCGTGCGGCACGGGGGCGCACCGGACCTCACGGCCGTGCGCCGCCGCATGGAGGACGCCCCGGAGCTGCTCAAGCGCGGCCCGGAGGCCGTGCTCTACGCGATCCTCGACGCGGTCGTCGACGGCTATGCGCCGGTCGTGGCCGGGGTACAGACCGACATCGACGAGATCGAGACCGAGGTGTTCGGCGGCGACCCGCGCGTCTCCCGCCGTATTTACGAACTCTCCCGGGAGGTCGTGGAGTTCCAGCGCGCCACCCGTCCGCTGAACGGCATCCTGGAGAGCCTGACCGCAGGCTTCGAGAAGTATGCGATCGACGAGGAGCTGCGCCGCTATCTGCGGGACGTGGCGGACCACGTGCTGCACACCACGGAGCGGGTGGACGGCTTCCGGCAGGCCCTTCAGGACATCCTCACCGTCAACGCCACCCTGGTGAACCAGCAGCAGAACGCCGAGATGCGGGCCCTGGCCGAGGCAGGCTTCGAGCAGAACGAAGAGGTCAAGAAGATCTCGTCGTGGGCGGCGATCCTGTTCGCACCGACGCTGGTCGGGACGATCTACGGCATGAATTTCCAGAACATGCCGGAGCTGCACTGGGGATTCGGGTATCCCTTCGCCATCGGCCTGATGGTGGTGGTGTGCGTGAGCCTGTACTTCATTTTCAAGCGGCGGGACTGGCTCTGAGGCGTGCCGCGGGTTCGACCCACCGTCGCGGCGCCGACCGCGAGCCGGCTGCGCGGCCGGCGTTGTCAGTGGTGCCTCGTACGGTGGGAGCATGACTGAGCAGACATGGACGGGGGTCCGTGAGCGGGTGCTGCGGCTGTGCTCGGCACCGGGCGCGGAGCAGGTATTCGGGTATCACGGCCATGGGTTCGCGCTGGCCGAACCGCTCACGGCGGACGAACTGGCGGATCTTGAGCGCTGGTTGGGGGTGCGCCTGCCCGATGCGTACCGGGAGTTCCTCCGAGAGGTGGGCGCGGGCGGGGCGGGCCCGGCCTACGGCGTTTTTCCCGTGCGCAGGGTGGCGGGCGGCGGTTGGGAGTGGGTGGGCGACGGCGGCAATATGACGACCCCCGCCCGTTTGCCCGAGCCGTTTCCCCAGGCCGGTCCCGATGCCGAGCTGCTCGACGCGTTGGAGGCGGAGCGGCCCGACGAGGCCGACTTCGAGAGTGCGGAGGAGTACGAGGAGGCGGAAGAGGCCTGGTGGGACCGGTGGGAGACGCTGATGTGGTCCGAGGACCGCACCGTCGGGGCGATATGTCTGTGCCACATCGGGTGTGCCGAGCGCCGGTGGCTGGTGGTGAGCGGGCCGGAGCGGGGCCGGATATGGGCGGACGCCCGCTGCGACGGCGTCGACATGCAGCCCCTGCGGCTGGGCCCGGACGACGGCACGCCGGCCACGTTCCGGAGTTGGTATCTGGAGTGGCTGGAGCGGGCCGAGCGTACGACGGCGGACGCCGCGCGCACGGCTGAGGGAGCAGCGACGGACGGGGCTGCGATGGCCGGATGAGCGCCGGCCGACCGGCAGGCAGGGCACGACCGGTGGGACGCCGTGCGCAGCCGGATGCCCGGCGTCGCGGGACGCGGCTCCCATAACCGTCGGCCCCCATGAGCGGCGGCACACATGACCGACGGGCCTCATGGGGGCGAGGTCAGCGGGCCAAGCGGCCCAGGAGGGAGGAGGCGGCGGCGATACCGGCCACGGCGGCCGCGACCAGTACGGCGTAGTCCAGGGCGAGATGGGCGTGAGTGCCGAGGAGGAGGCCGCGGAGGGCATCGACCTGATAGCTCAGCGGATTGATCCTGCTGACCGTCTGGAGCCAGCCAGGCATGATCGCCACCGGGTACAGCGCATTGGAGGCGAAGAAGAGCGGCATGGTGATGGCCTGGCCGATGCCCATCAGACGGTCGCGGGTGAGCACGATGCCGGCGATGGTCATCGACAGGCAGGAGAAGAAGGCCGAGCCGAGCACCACCGCCACGACCACACCGAGGAGCCGCAGCGGGTTCCAGGTCATGGCCACGCCCAGCAGTGCGGCGATGACGATCACCACTACGGCTTGGACCAGCGCTTTCACCCCGGCGGCGAACGCCTTGCCGGCGATCAGGGCGGCGCGTGGGGTCGGGGTGACCAGCAGCTTGGTGAGGATGCCGGCGTCCCGCTCCCAGATGATCATGATGCCGTAGAAGATCGCGATGAACATGGCCGACTGAGCGATGATGCCGGGCGCGAGATAGTCGATGTAGGGGGTGCCGCCGGTGGGGATGGCCTTGATGCGGTTGAAGGTCTCCCCGAAGACGAGAAGCCAGAGGGCGGGCTGGACGGCGCGGGTGTACAGCTCGGTCCGGTCGTGCCGCAGCTTCTGCAGCTCGACCACGCACATCGCGAGGACGCGGGCGGGCAGCACCCGCCATCCGGTACGGGCGCGGGGCGGGGCCAGCAGCAGGTTCAGCTGTCCGGCCTCGTGACGGGCGTCAGCCGACGCGGTGGGCGGTGCGGCGGGTGCTTCGGACATCGCGGAAGTCTCCTGACTGCTCGTCGAGGCCGCTGCCGGCGACGTCCCGGAAGACGTCCTCCAGCGTCGGCGCGGCATCGGACGAGCGCGACGGTGCCGCTGAGGAGGGCGGGGAGGAGAGCGGGGAAGCGGAGAAGTGGGGATGTGACGTCGAGACCGGGGACGGGTGGGCCGAGGTGCCCGTCGTGGCCGGGGCAGGGGCTGTCCGGCGACGGGCGCGGAGGGCGGACTTGAGCTCGTCCGGTGTGCCGAGGGCGCGGATCCGGCCGTGATGCATCAGGGCGACACGGTCGCAGTACTGGTCGGCCTCGTCCATGTAGTGGGTGGTCACGAGGACGGTCATGCCGGTGGCGGCCCGTACCGCGTTGATGTGGTCCCAGACGCTGGTGCGGGCGATCGGGTCGAGGCCGATCGTCGGCTCGTCGAGCATCAGCAGCCGGGGCGCGCTGACCAGGGCCTGAGCGAGTTCGAGGCGGCGGATCATGCCTCCCGAGTACGTCTTGGCGAGGCGGTCGGCCGCGTCGGTGAGGCCGACCGCCGCCAGCGCCTGGTCGACGCGTGCGGCGCGCTCGCGGCGGGAGACGTCGAAGACCCGGGCGAAGAGTGTGACGTTCTCCCGGCCGGTCAGGCCGGCGTCGGCGGACAGCTGCTGGGGGACGTAGCCGAGCAGTCGACGTACCGCCATCCGCTGCCTGGACGCGTCGTGCCCGAACACCCGCACCATGCCGGCCGGGACGGGCAGAAGGGTGGTGATGCAGCGGATCGCGGTGGTTTTCCCGGCACCGTTGGGCCCGAGCAAGCCGAAGACCTCGCCGGCGCGTACGGAGAGGTCGACGCCGTCGACTGCCCGGGTCTCGCCGAAGGCGTAGCGCAGGCCACGGCAGAGCACGGCGTCGGAGGCGTCCGGGGCGGGTGCGGGGCCCGGCGCACCGGTGCGCGATGCGCCGCCGAGGGTCTCTTCGGCGGCCTCCTCGCAGCTCTCCTCGGGGATCTCGTCGGGGATCTCGTCGGGAGTCATCAGCCCTCCGCCTCCTCGTGCAGGTTGTGGGCGAGTCTGCGCAGTGCCGGAAGAGCCGAGGCCAGGGCGGCCTGGTCGGCCTCGGAGAGCCGGGACACCTGTTCGCGTACGAGGGCGCTCCGGCGGACTTCCCAGTCGTGCAGCCGCGCGCAGGCGGCCGGGGTGGGATACAGCAGGGCCGAGCGGCGGTCCTCCGGCGCGGTCTCACGGCGGAGATAGCCGGTCCGGCTGAGCCGGTTGACCAGGGTGGAAACGGAGTTGCCGGCGAGGTAGAGCTCCTTCGCGGCGGCCGAGACGCGGATGCCGGGGCGGGCCACGACCAGACGCAGGAGTTCCACCTCGGCGCCGCGCAGTGGGGGCGCGGTGAGACCGGCCCGCAGGCGGCGCCGGATCAGCCGTTGGACACCGGCCAGGACGTCGGCGAGCGAATCGGGGAACTCCCCCATGGCCATGCCCCAATTTTAGCTCTGAGTGCGAGCTAGCGAAGGGGCCGCGCGCCCCGGCCGCCGCATTTCACCTCCCGTAAGAGCTTCCCGCCGCGCGGACAGCCCGGGCCCGGGACGGGGACCGCGCCGCTGCCGTTCAGCCGGCCTCCGGGGGCGGAGGCGGGTTCGGCGCACCTGGGGGCGGGGCGATCTTTCCGTAGGTACGGGACGCCGGCGGCGCCGTATCCGGACCGGACGGCTCCGGGTAGCTCCGCCGGGAGGACGCCTCGGACGGCAGGGCGGCGTCGCGGGCGGCGCCCGGGTCCCAGCCGGTGTCCACGACGCGCTTCTGGAAGAGGATCGCGGCCGCCAACAGCACACCGCCGATCACCAACATCAGGACGATGCCCCCGGTAGGGCCCGCCTTGGCCGCGTTGCCGATCAAGGTGCCGAACCAGCCGAAGTCGGCATCGCCGAAGGTCGTGTTCTCCTTGCCGAACGCGCCCAGCACCTTGAGCAGCAGCGCGGGCAGGAAGGTGATCAGGAGGCCGTTGAGGAAGGCGCCCACGACCGCCCCGCGCCGCCCACCGGTGGCGTTGCCGTAGACGCCGGCCGCGCCGCCGGTGAAGAAGTGCGGTACGAGTCCCGGCAGAACCAGTGCGAGGCCGAACGCCGGGTGGAACGCCCAGGTGAGCACGCCGAGGCCGGCCAGGCCGCCGACGAAGCTGGCGAGGAAGCCGATGAGCACGGCGTTCTGCGCGTACGGGAAGACGATGGGTGCGTCCAGCGCCGGCACCGCGCCGGGCACGAGCCGGCCCGCGATGCCCTGGAAGGCGGGGACCAGCTCCGCCAGGATCGTGCGCACCCCGAAGAGGATCACGGCGACCGCGATACCGAACTGGAGCCCCTGCATCACGGAGTGCATGACGTAGTTGCCGAGGTCGGCGGCCGGGGTACCGCCGCCGATGGCGAACGCCTTGAAGGCCGTGGCCCGGCCCGCCTTGGCCAGGTGGACCAGCGACATGATCACGTAGATCAGCACCATGGACAGCGCGGTGGCCACCATGGAGTCGCGCAGGAAGCGCAGGCCCTCGGGGAGCTGCATGTCCTCGGTGCTGCGGCTTCGCCTGCCGACGAGCCGACCGGCAGCACCGGCAAGGACGTAACCGGCGGTGCCGAAGTGGCCGATGGCGATGCTGTTGTTACCGGTGACGCGCTTCGTCCAGGGGTGGGCGAAGGCCGGCAGCACTACCAGGAGGATGCCGAGCAGCAGGCCTCCTACGAGGACCACGATCACGGAGGTCTGGCCGGAGGTGGCCAGGACCATGGTCAGCAGCGTGGCCATGAAGAGGATGTGGTGGCCGGTCAGGAAGACGTAGCGCAGAGGCGTGAAGCGGGCCAGCAGGAGGGCGACCGCGAAGCCGAGGATCATCAGCCAGGCGACCCGGGCGCCGAACTTCGCCTGGGCGATGCCCACGATCGCCTCGTTGGTGGGGATCACGCCGTGCGCGCCGGTCGCGCCCTGGATCATGCCGCCCAACGGAGCGAGCGCGCTGACGACGAGACCGGCACCGGCGCCGATCAGCAGGAAGCCCAGCGTCGCCTTGATGGCGCCGCCGACGATCTGCCCGGCGGACTTCTTGAGCGCGATGAGGCCCGCGGCGGTGATCAGGCCGATGAGGTACGCGGGTTGGCTGAGGATTTCGTTCACGAGGAACGTGGCGAGGGATATGAGCCCGTGCATGGCGCGGTCCGTCCTCCCGGTACTGGCGGGGGGTGGGGGGGTGGGTCGGGTGGGGTGGGGTGAAGGTGGGGGTGGAGCGCGGTGAAGGTGAGGGTGGCGTCCTCAGCCGCGTGCAGGGAAGGCCAGCGGCTCGGACGAGGGCGGATCGATGCGGCTCAGACGTCGTACGTATCGCGGAGTACCCGGTCGACCTCGCGCCCGCTGGTGAAGTCCTCGACGACCCTGACCGGAACGCCGACGTCGCCCAGCGTCCTGGCGATCTCCCGGGAGGTGAGGATCGCCACGGCCTCGGACGCCTTGCCCCGCGCCGAAATGGTGTCGGTTGCCTCGACCGTCACGTGCCGGGTCCATCCCCAGCGGTCGAGCACCTGCTCCAGGGTGTTCTTGAGGAAGAGACTGGTGCCGACGCCGTTGCCGCATACGGTCAGGATCTTGTGGACGGACGGGCTCCGGGACGGTTGGTGAGCGCGCTCCTCCGGTGGTGCCGCCCCCTTTCCCGGCGCTTGCGGTAGGGCGGCCGATTCCGCCAGCACCGTATGCAGCGCCTCCGGATCGGCCGCTTCCTGGAGGGCCTGTGCCGTTGCCGGGTCGGCCAGGAGCTGCGCGAGGGCGGCCAGCGCTGCCGTGTGCGCGTCGGCGTCCTGTGCGGCAAGGCCCACGACCAACGTCACCGGATCATTCGTCTCATGCCCGAACTCCAACGGTCGGGACAGCCGTACCCAGGAAAGCCCGGTCCTGAGGACGGCGGGGGAAGGGCGGGCGTGGGCGAAGGCGAAGCCGGGGGCGAGGACGATGTAGGGCCCGTTCTCCTCGACGTTACGGATCATCTCGGCGGTGTACGCGTCGGTCGTGGACCCCGTCTCCACCAGCAATCCGCCGGCCGTTCGGATCGCTTCCTGCCAGTCCGCCACCTGAACGTCCAGGCGCACAGCGGCAAGGGGGAGAAGATCACTCAGCGCTGCCATGGCAGCGGACTCTACCTACGCCACGGTGGCCGGCGCATCGGTGCGGAAGTAGAAATTCCGGCGAGCGATGAAGTTATCCACAGCCCGGACGAGCAACCTTGACAGTCAACTCGGGTGGGAGAAGCCTTAGTTCTGCATCCGGTTCTTTTCGGCAGTTGCCGGAAGTTCGGGGGATCCCGGGGATCTGGGGGCTCAAGACACTTGAGGCACTAGCGGGACTTGAGGTGCTTGCGGGGCTTGAGGTGCTTGCGGGACTTGAGGGAAAGCGGACGAAAGCAGGGGGCTCGGGGGTACCGATGGAGACCACGGGATAGCGAGAGATACCGAGGGACGACGGGGATGACGGGGATGACGAGGCGTTCCGAGGGATTCGTCCGGGCTTGAGGGACGCCAAGGGATTCCAAGGATTCCGAGTCGGAGGGGCTGAAGGCTCTGAGAGTTCTGAGGGTTCTGAGGGCCTTCAGGGTTAGCGGGTTCTGAGGGTGCAGAGGATCCTGAGGAGTTCCGCCAGAACCGAGCAATAGAGCAGTACAGCAGTCAGCAGTCAGCAGTCAGCAGTCAGCAACGCAGAAGAACGCACGCGGAATTGGGGGCCCGGGTTACCGGGAAACCGGGGGAAACAGGGGGACCAGGGGGGATCATGAACAGATACCTGTGGGTGCGGCGTACACCGACTCTTCGAGGCAGGTCGGGGGCACGGGCGCGGATGCGCCGGGGGGTCGCTCTCGGAGCGGCGGTGCTCGCGCTCTCGCTTCCGCTGTCGGCCTGTTCGTCGGACGGGGGAAGCGACGCCGGTGGATCGAGTGGGGCGAGCGGGTCCGGCGGTTCGTCGACGGCCGATGCGGCGTCGTCGCCCAGCTCCTCCCCCACTCCGAGCGTCGATCCGACGTCCTACCGTCACGCCCTCAGCAACGCCCTGGGCCCGCTCAACAGCGCGCTTCAAGCTGTCGATCGGGCGCAGGAAGGAGGATCGCTGAACCGGGCGCTGGACTCGGCGGCCGGTAAGGCCGAGGCGGCCGCGGACGCCTTGGAGACCACCCGGACGCCGGAGAACGCCACGGCGGGCAATGGACAACTCGCCATTTCACTAAGGGCGTTGGGGCAGGACCTCAGGAGTGCACGCGGAAGTGGCGGCCGGTGTGCCGACTCGCCACGCGTGACGCTCGATGCGGCGGAGAGCCCGAAGAGCGTGAGAGAGGCCGGCCGCGCGCTCACGAGCCTGGGGTACGACGCCACGCTACGGCTGCCACGTACGGAAAGGGCGCAGCACCGGCGGCTGGCCAATGGCGCCGTCATACGCGACAGCAGCCGGGGCGGACTGGGTCGGCTGACGGTGCGGAACGGTACGAGCAGCGATGCCGTGGTGACGTTGACCCGAGGCGCGCGGACGGCCTTCTCCGTCTACATACGTAAGGGGTCCGACACCACCATACGTAGCGTCAACAGCGGTTCATACACCGTGTACTTCACGACCGGGGAGGACTGGAACAGCCGGAAGAGCTCCTTCACCCGGGAGTGCAGCTTCGAGAAGTTCGACGACAAGGCGAATTTCCGGACCGTCCAGGTTTCCGGCGGGACGCAGTACACGGTGCTGACGTTCACCTTGAACAAGGTGATCGGCGGCAATGCGACCACGAGTCAGGTGCCGCCGGGCGAGTTCCCGTCGTAGGGGTGCGGTCGGCGGGCGAGCAGGCGGCGAACAGGCGCGGAATGTGGGCATCAGGCGGCTGCTGGGCTGCGACTGCGGCTGGGTATCGTGCGCCGGGTGGGTGACAGCAGCTTGTGGACTCTGGCAATCGCGGCGGTAACCGGTGGCACGGCGGTGCTGGCCAGTTGGGTCACCAGCCGTGGCAGCGCGCAGGCGGCGCGGATCCAGGCGGAGATCGCCGCTCGCTCGCAACGCGCCGAGCGACTGCGTGAAAGCCGGCGCACCGCGTACCTGGACCTGATCGAACAGACCCACCGCATGGGCGAGTTGTACTGGGAGATTTCGGCGACGCTGCGGCTACCCGGTTCCGATGACCGGACGGCGACGTTGACTGAGCTGCATGACAGGGAGGTGGCCGAGTACGCCAAGATCCGTCGCTGTGCGCGTGTCGTCGAGCTGGAGGGCCCGCCGTCGGCCGCAGCCGCGGCGCTGTCGCTCCAGAAGGCGACGGGCCCGTTCTACGCGGCCGTCCAGCAGGAGCTGGCCGGTGAGGGCGACGGCCGTGACGCGTTCGATGCCGCCTACCGCCCGTTCTGGGCGGCCCTGGAGAACTTCGTGGACGCGGCCCGCGACGCACACCAGCGGAAGGAGACCCGGGCAGTGGGCGCTTAGGGGACGGACGCGGACGCGACCGCTGCGGGCAGCCCCGTCGTGTCAGGGGCCGGTCGGTGTCTGGCGGGCGGGGGTGGGGCGGGTGCCGCGGCCGTCGAGGAGGGGGCGGGAGGGGTTCCAGGTGTCGCCGCGGCGGCGGGCTGCCAGGCCGGAGAGGGCTTCCAGGACGATGCGGTTGCCGAGGTAGGCCGTGACGTCGGCATGGTCGTAGGGCGGGGAGACCTCGACCACGTCCATGCCGGCCAGCGGGAGTTCGAGGGCCAGGCGGCGTACCGCGTCCAGGAGTTGACGGGAGGTGAGGCCGCCCGGCTCGGGGGTTCCGGTGCCGGGGGCCATGCCGGGGTCGACGACGTCGACGTCGACGGAGAGGAAGACCGCGTCGCAGTCGTCCAGGGCGAGGGCCATCGCCTCCTCCAGGCAGGCGTCGAGGCCGCGGGCGGTGATCTCGCTCATTTCGTACGAGCGCATGTGCTGGTCGGCCATCCAGTCGAGGGTTTCCGGTCCGGGCCAGTAGCCGCGCAGGCCGATCTGGAGGAAGCGGTCGCCACGGGCGGCGCCGGATTCGATGAGGCGGCGCATGGGCTGGCCGTGGCCGTGCAGATGCCCGAACTCGGTGTCGCCGGTGTCGGCGTGGGCGTCGAAGTGGATGATCGACACCCGGCCGAAGCCGTGGGTACGGGCGACGCCGGTCACGTCGGGGAGCGCGATGGTGTGGTCGCCGCCGAGGACGACGGGTATCGCGCCGCTCGCCGCGATGGTGGCCACCGCGTCCTCGATGGCCTGGATGCTGCCCTCGATGTCGCCGGCGAACATTTCGACGTCCCCGGCGTCGAGGACGCGGAGATCGGCGAGTGCGTCCACCCGCATGGCGAGGGAGGGCCGGGAGCCGTCATGGGCGTTGTAGTCGGTGGCGCGCATCGCCTGGGGACCGAAGCGGGTGCCGGGGCGGTGGCTGACCCCGCCGTCGAACGGTGCGCCGACGATCACCACGTCGGCGTCACGGTAGGTCTCCGGCTCGTCGAGGGTGCAGCGCTCCACCCCCAGGAAGGTGATGTCGGGACCGAACATCGAACCGTAGCGGGGCATGGCGTCCATCCATTCCTTGGAGGCGGGGATCGGTGGTCGGAAAAAGACGGGTTGGCACGGCGGGTTGGCACGGCGGGTTGGCATGGCGGGTTGACGTCGCGGGCTGATGTTAAAGTCAGCGGCCGGCGGGGCCTGACGTTAACGTCAGGAGGTGGGGGTGGGCAATACCCGGTGTGGAAGGATCGGGCCATGGGTTTCGCGGACCGTCGCGCAGAGGTGGGTCGTCAGACGGCCGACGTTGATCGACAGGTTGATCGCCAAGTTGATCGACCGGCAGCAGAGGTGGATCAGCACGAGCAGGTGGACCGGCGGGGGCGGGTGTTGGATGCCGCCGTCGAGTTGATCGCCCGGGACGGTTTCGACGGGGTGCGGATCGCGGATGTGGCGCGGCAGGCGGGGGTCTCGACGGCGCTGGTGCACTACCACTTCGCCAATCGGGCCCAGCTGCTGACCGAGGCGCTGACGCATTCGCTGAGCCGGGCCGAGCAGCGGCTGGCCCGTAGCGCCGGTGAGGTGGGGCGGGCCGGTGCGGACCGGCGACTGGCGGATCTGATCGACTTCGCGCTGCCGTTCACCGACGACGATGTGCGGGAGGCGCGGCTGTGGGCGGAGCTTGAGTCGCGGGCGGCCGGCTCGCCGGAGCTCGCCGAGGCGCTGGCGCGGCTCAACCGGCGTACGGAACAGCCGGTCGCCGATGCGGTGGCCGCGGGGCTGGCCGACGGGATTTTCCACGACTGCGTGCCGGCCGAGGTGGCCACCGCGGCACAGGCGTTGCTGGCGGGGCTGTCGGTGCGGCTCACCGCCCACGACCCGGGGCTGGACCTGGCCGGGGTACGGGAGTTGGCGGGGCGTCAGCTCTCCCGGTTGGTGGGGTACGCGGGGGTGCTGCCGTTCCGTCCGTTGTCGGCGGTGCTACCGGAGTCCGGCAGCGGAACCGCCACCGCCCCTGATGCCGACACCGCCCCTGATGCCGACACCGCCCCTGATGCCGTCACCGCCACTGGTACCGCCGCCGGCACCAGCACCAGCACCAGCACCAGCACCAGCACCGACAGCGTGGCAGAGCGGGGGGAGTCGGCGGGCGCCGGGCGGGCCGCGGTGGGTCGGCGGCGGCGCGCCGCCCGAAGGCCGGCCGCGGGGCACTGAGGCCAGCCACGAAGCCCTGGCGTGACGCCCCCCAGAACGGCCCCCACCACCAGTCGCGGCCCCTCCCCCACACCGGCCCATCCCCGCACCGATCCCTCCGCCACACCAGCTCCTCACCCCACCGGCCCCGGCCCCTCCCCCGCACCGACCCCTCCGCCACACCAGCTCCCCCACACCAGCCCCTCCCCCACCAGCCGCTACGGCGCCCCCTGAGGCGCGATGGCCAAGATGGCCACGTCGTCGTGGAAGATTCGGGTGTGGCGGGGCAGGTCGGTGTTGAGGAAGTCGACGACCTCGGCGGGGCCGGGGGCGGGCCGGTCGGTGAAGTGGTGGCGGAGCCGGTCGAGGAGGGGGTAGAAGGCGCCGTCGTGGTCGCGGGCCTCGATCAGGCCGTCGGTGCAGAGGAGCAGCACGTCGCCGGGGGCGAAGCCGTGGGTGTAGGCGGTGGCGGTCACCTCGGCGAGGGAGCCCAGGCCGAGCGGGAGGGCAGGGGGCCCGAGGAGGGGGGTCACCTCGCCGTCGGAGATCAGCACCGGTTCGATGTGGCCGTGGTTGACGATCGTCACCTCGCCCGCCGCCGCGTCGTACTCGACCAGGACGGCGGTGACGAAGAGTTCGTCGTCGTGCAGTTCGGCGGCCTCGCGGGCCAGCCGGCGTTCCATCCGGGCCGCGACGCCGAGCAGGTCCCCCTGGTCGTAGGCGGCCTCGCGGAAGCTGCCGAGGATGTCGGCGACGGTGCGGACGGCCCGTAGGCCCTTGCCGCGGACGTCGCCGATGATGGCGCGTTCGCAGGTCTTTGTGGCGCGGATGTCGTAGAGGTCGCCGCCGACCATGGTGCCGATCTCGCCCGAGCGGTAGAGGCCGGCCGCGAGCACGTGTCCGACCTGGTGCGGGACCGGCCGGAGCAGGGTGCGCATCAGGGCCTCGGCCACCGAGTTGGCGCGGACCAGCGACTGCTCCTGGCGGCGGCGGTGGGCGGCCAGCGCGATGCCCAGGATGCCGACGAGGGCGGTGGCGATGTAGGCGGCGACGTGGTGGTTCTCCCAGAGCTGGTGGATGTTGTGGCCGGTGCAGCAGGGGGTGCCGGCGATCACGCCTTCGAGTACGAGGGTGAAGGCGGTGACCGCGGCGACGCTGAGGGGTCCCAGGGTGTAGGCGGCGACCACGGGGAGGGCGATGAGCAGGAAGCTGACCGCCCATTCGGTGGGGGTGACGGTTTCGAGGAGCAGGACCAGCGCGACGTAGGCGACCGGCAGCCAGCGCATCCAGGCCGGCGGGCGGGGGACCTCGAAGCCGCTGTTCTCCACGATCGCGGCGCGGCGGGGTGCCGGGTGACCGCGGCCCGGCCGGCGGTCGCCGCGGATCCGTTCCATGACCGGCCGGGGCGACCCGTCGGGCCCCGAACCGTCCGTCCCCGACCTGTCCACCACGGGCTCCTGACGACCGTGAGCACGGTCATTCGACCGTGCTCAAGGCCCTTCAGCGTCGCGTGCCCGAACGGCCAGGACCGGCCATTACGCCACCTGCGGCATGTCACACCGCAGGGACCCGGACCCACCCTGATGGACAGAGCGGCCGGACAGCAGCCGGACAGCAGCCGGACGGGGCCGTCGCCGGCCCGTCACGGCAGTTCGAACGGCAGCTCCAGGCCGGCGAGGGTGGCGGTGCAGCCGCAGGTGCGTTCCTTGGGGAGGCGGTCGAGGGTTTCCAGGACGAGGGCGCGCAGTCGTTCGGTGTTCTGGGCGAAGACCTTGAAGACCTCTTCCTGGGAGACGCTCTGGTGGGCGTCGATGCCCGCGTCGTGGTCGGTGACCAGGGCCACGGCGGTGTAGCAGAGGGCGAGTTCGCGGGCGAGGACCGCTTCGGGGTGGCCGGTCATGTTGACCAGGGACCAGCCGGCCGCGGCGTACCACTGGGATTCGGCGCGGGTGGAGAAGCGGGGTCCCTGGATGACGACCATGGTGCCGCCGTCGGTGGCCTCGGTGCCGGTGGCGGCGGCCGCCTCCAGGACCGCTTCCCGGCCGTGCGCACAGTAGGGGTCGGCGAACGAGACGTGGACCGCGCCCCGCTCGTAGTAGGTCTGGGCGCGGCCGCTGGTGCGGTCCACGAGCTGGTCGGGGACGACGACGGCGCCGGGGCCCAGTTCGGGGCGGAGCGAGCCGACCGCGCAGGGGGCGAGGATCTGGCGGACGCCCAGGGAGCGCAGCGCCCAGATGTTGGCGCGGTAGTTGATGCGGTGCGGGGGTACGGCGTGGCCGCGGCCGTGGCGGGGCAGGAAGGCGACCCGGCGGCCGCCGATCTCGCTGACGGTGAGGGCGTCGGACGGTTCGCCGTAAGGGGTGTCGACGGTGATCCGTTCGGCGTCGGCGAGGAGTTCGTAGAAGCCGCTGCCGCCGATGACGGCGAGTTCGGCGGCGGGGGTGGCGGGGCCGGTCGCGGGTCCGGCGGGGGTGGCGGTGGTGGTCATGTGTCCTGTCTCGGTGGTGGGCCGGGAGGCCGGTCAGGCGGCCGGGGGTGGCGGTGCGGGCGGGAGGTGGAGCCCGGTGAGGTCGCCGTGGACGGGGTGGCCCGCGACGGACCGGCCGCGGGGGTCGTCCGGGCGGCGGACCGCCGCGGTCTGCCAGCCGGCCGCGGCCGCGGCGTCGAGTTCGTCGCGGACGTCGCTGAGGAAGAGCGTTCGTCCGGGCGGGACGGCCAGGGTGCGGCTGATGGTGCGGTAGGAGTCCGGTGCGCGTTTGGGTCCGGCGGTGGTCAGGTCGAAGTATCCGTCGATCAGGCTGGTCAGGTCACCGTGGTTGCTGTGGGCGAACCAGTCGCGCTGGGCCGCCACCGAACCGGAGGAGTAGATGTGGCGGGCGATGCCGGCCGCCCGCCAGCGGGTGAGCGCCTCGGGTACGTCGTCGTAGACGTGGCCGTGCAGGGTGCCGTCGGCGTAGCCGGCCGCCCAGATCTCGCCCTGGAGGGCCTTGAGCGGGGCGGCCTTGACGTCGGCGTCGGCCCAGGCGTGCAGGGCTTCGGCGGCGCCCGCCTCGTCGAGGTCGGGGGTGCCGGTCTCCGTGCGCACGCCGTCGAGGATCTCGGTCCAGCGGGGCTCACCGCGGTGGGTGGCGAGCCAGCCGGCGATCCGCTTGCGGGCGTACGGGAAGAGCACGGTGTGGACGTGGTCGGCCGAGCCGGTGGTGCCCTCGATGTCCAGGACGACGGCACTGACGGGAGCACTGACGGAGGCACCGGCCGGGGCGCGGGGCGGGGTGCCGGGGGTGGGCCGGTCGGTCACGGGGCCGCCGGTTCGGGCGTGCCGACGAGTGCATCGAGGGTGGGGAAGGAGCGGGCGAGCGGGTCGCCGGTGAAGTCGCCGACCCAGCCGTCCTCCTCCTCGAAGAAGCGGATGGCGGTGAAGTCGGGGCGGGTGCCCATGTCGAACCAGTGGCGGGTGCCGGCCGGTACGGAGAGCAGGTCGCCCGCTTCGCAGACCGTGGCGAAGACCTGGCCGTCGAGGTGGAGGTAGAAGCAGCCCCGGCCGTGGGCGAAGAAGCGGACCTCGTTCTCGGCGTGGCGGTGTTCCTCCAGGAAGGTGGTGCGGGCCTTGGCGGCCTGCTCGGCCCGGACGGGGTCGTCGCTGGGGTGCAGGCGGGCCACGTCGATGAGGCGGAAACCCTCGCGGGCGCTGAGTTCGTCGACCTCGGCGCGGTAGCGCTCAAGGATCTCGTCGCTGTCGTCCTGGGGCGTGACCGGGCCGCGGACCGGCCAGTGGCGCAGTTCGACGCCGTGGCCGGCGAGGGTCCTGGCGATGACCGTGGTGTCGGTGGTGCGCAGCAGCACGGTGTCCGGTGCGTCGTCCGGCATCAGCTGAAGGAGCGTCATGCGGGGTTTCCTTCCGGTGTCGGGGCGGGCCGGGCCGGCCAGTTGCCGTCGTCGAGCAGGACGAGCCGGCAGATCGCCTCCAGGCACTCCAGCCGGTTGCGGGCCTGGGCCAGGTCCCGGCCCCAGACGGTGATGCCGTGGTCCGCGATGAGCAGCGCGGGCGGTGCCTCGGGCCGGTCCTGGAAGTGGTCCGCCACCTCGGTGGCTATCCTCCCGACATCCGCGTGGTTGGGGAAGACGGGCACGGAGGTGGCCACCGGGTCGGCCAGTCCGAGGCCCTTGAGGAGTTCGAAGGCGCGCAGCGGGAGCGGGGCCGGGCCGGTGCCGGGGGCGGCGGTCTCGCGGGCCCAGCGGCCGGCCACCGCGGTGGCGTACGGGGCGTGCACGTGGATCACGGCGCGGGCGTCGGTGGTGCGGTAGACGGCCGCGTGGACGGCGGTTTCGGCGGACGGCCGGGGGCCGTCGGAGGCGAGCGGGTCGGCGCTCTCGGCGTGCACGGCCACCAGGTCACGGGCCGTCAGGTCGCCCTTGTCCCGGCCGCTGGCGGTGATCAGCGCGGTCTTGGGATCGGTGGCGGAGCGGACCGAGATGTTGCCGGAGGTGCCGGGCATCCAGTCCCGTTCGTACAGGGTCCGGGACAGCGCGGCGACCGCGGTGGCGAGTTGCCCGTCGTCGGGGAGGTCCGCGCCGTGAGGGGGTGCGGCCGCCTCGCGGGGGCGGTGCACCCGGCTCTCGGAGACGATCGCGGTGATCAGCTCGCCGGGGGTGACGTCGAAGGCCGGGTTGAAGACGGCGGTGCCGGCCGGTGCGACCGGGGTGCCGGCGAACTCGGTGACCTCGGTCGCGGCGCGTTCCTCGATGGTGATGCCGGCGCCGGTGGGCAGTGCGGGGTCGCGGGTGGATTCGGGGGCGATGACGAGGAACGGCACCCGGCTGCGGTCCGCGGCGACGGCGAGGCCGTAGGTCCCTATCTTGTTCGCGACGTCGCCGTTGACGGCTATCCGGTCGGCGCCGACCAGGACGCAGTCGACCAGGCCGGTGGCGATCGCGGCCGCGGCCGCGGAGTCGACGCACACCCGGTGCGGTACGCCCGCCTCGCGCAGTTCCCAGGCGGTGAGCCGGGCGCCCTGGAGCAGCGGGCGGGTCTCGTCGACGAGGACCTCGGCGACCCGGCCGCGGGCGGCGAGTTCGAGGATCACGCCGAGGGCGGTGCCGACCGCGGTGGTGGCCAGCCGGCCGGTGTTGCAGTGGGTGAGCAGGCGCAGCGGGCGGTCCGGGAGCAGGTCGTCGAGGAGGTCCGCGGCGCGCCGGACCATCGCGCCGTTCACCTCGGCGTCCTCGCGCAGCATGGCCAGGCCCTCGTCGATGACGGCCTGTCGGCCCTCGCCGAGCCGGGCCAGGACCCGGTGGACGGCCCATTCGAGGTTGACCGCGGTGGGGCGGGCGGCGGCCAGCCGCTGGGCGTCGGCGCGTACGGCCCCTTCGTCCAGGGTGCCGTCGGGGCGGCGGTGGCGGTGTGCGGAGAGGGCCACGCCGAGGGCGCCGGCCAGGCCGATGGCCGGGGCGCCGCGGACGGCGAGGGTGGTGATGGCCTCGATGGTCTCGTCGACCGTACGCAGCCGTAGTTGCCGGTGGGTGTGCGGCAGGACGCGCTGGTCGACGGTGACGATGGCACCGTCTTCCCAGTACAGGGAGGGCTGGCCGGCGTTCACGGGCCTGTCACCGCCTTCGTGCGGACCGGATTTCCTTGCACCGGATTTCCTTGGGGGAAAAGGTAGTTGGGCCGCATGGCGGCGGTGTTGCCGCGGTGTTTCCGCGGTCCGGTCTCCGGGGGGCGTCGGCGGTGGGGCATGCTCCTCCTTGCGGCGGGTGGGCGGGGCCGTGGCAGGGGTCAGGCCGGTGGGGCCGCCGCCTTGAGGGCGGCCTCGATCACCGGGCCGACCTCGGGCATGGCCGCGGCGGTGACGATGCCGGTGTGGTCGGCGCGGACGGCGACGGTGTCGACCCGTCCGTCGAGGAGCGGCTGCCAGTTTTCCGAGGCGGGTCCTGCGGGGTGGTGGCCGGCCGCGGCGTCGAAGCAGAGCACCGGTCCGGAGTAGCGGCCCGGCCGGTGTTCGGCCAGGGCCCGGACGTTGTGCCGGGCGACCTCGACGAGCCGGCCGACGGTCCGTTCGTCGAGGGAGCCGAGGGCGCTGCCGGCGGTGCGCAGCGCGTCGTGCAGGGCGGCGGCCGGGGGCAGGCCGGCGCCGTCCGGTGCCTCGGCGGTGACGCCGTCCAGGGCGAGCGGCACCAGGGTGCGCGGGTCGAGGGTGGTGCCCCAGCCGAGGACGTCGCCGGGGTAGGCGTCGAGGAGGACGAGCAGGGCGGGCGGTTCGCCCTGTGCCGCCAGGTCGGTGGCGATCTGCTGGGCGACCGTGCCGCCGAACGACCAGCCGGCGAGGACGTAGGGGCCGTGCGGGCGCAGGGCGCGGATCCGGGCGAGGTAGCCGGTCGCGAGGTCGGTGACGGTGCGCGGACCGGGGTTGCCGTCGGTGAGCCGGGGGTCCTGGAGGGCGTGCACCGGGTGGCCGGCCGGGACGTGCCGCAGCAGGGGGGCGTAGGTCCAGCTCAGGCCGTTGGCGGCGGGGATCAGGAAGACCGGGGGGAGGTCGCCGTCGGCGCGGAGGGTGAGCACCTCGCCGAGCTCGGTGCCGGTGCTTCCGGTGGCCGCAAGGGCGCTCAGTCCGGCCACGGTCGGGGCCCGGAAGAGGTCCTGGACGCCGAGTTCCACGCCGAGCACCGAGCGGATCCGGTGCACCAGGCGGGTGGCGAGCAGGGAGTGCCCGCCGAGTTCGAAGAAGCCGTCGTCGATGCCGACCGGGGGCAGGCCGAGGACCTCCCCGAAGAGGCGGCACAGTACGACCTCGCGGGGGCCGCGCGGGGCCCGGCCGTGGGGGGCCGCGGCGAACCGCGGGGCGGGCAGCGCACGGCGGTCGAGTTTGCCGTGGGGCGTCAGCGGGAGGGCGTCGAGGGTGAGGAGCGCGGCGGGCACCATGTAGTCGGGCAGCCGGGCGGCCAGTTGGGCACGGAGGGCGGCGGGGTCGGGGGCGGGGCCGTCCGGTGCGGGCACGACGTAGCCGGCCAGCAGTTTCTCGCCGGCGGGGTCGGTGCGGACGGTGACGGTGGCCTGGCGGACGCCGGGCAGGGCGGCGAGCGCCGTCTCGACCTCGGCCGGTTCGATCCGGTAGCCGCGGATCTTGACCTGGTCGTCGGCGCGGCCGAGGAAGAACAGCCGGCCGCGGGTGTCCCGGCGGACGAGGTCGCCGGTGCGGTACATCCGCTCGCCGGGGGCACCGTAGGGGCAGGCCACGAAGCGTTCGGCGGTCAGTGCGGCGCGGCCGGTGTAGCCGCGGGCCAGGCCCGCGCCGGCCAGGTAGAGCTCGCCCACGACGCCGGCGGGGACCGGACGGAGCGCCTCGTCCAGGACGTGCGCCCGGGTGTTGTCCATGGGGCGGCCCAACGGGACGGTGCCGTCGGCGCGTTCGCCGGGCTGCCAGGACGTCTGGGTGACGCACAGGGTGGTCTCGGTCGGGCCGTACAGGGCGCGGACGGCGGTGTCGGGGCAGGCGGCCAGGACCCGGGCGACGGCCTGTCCGGACACCGCGTCGCCGCCGGTCAGCACCTCGCGGACGGGTGCGAAGCAGTGCGCGTGGTCCTCGGCGACGGTGCGGAACAGCCCGGCGGTCAGATGGACGTGGGTGATCTGGTGGCGGGTGATCAGCCGGGTCAGGGCCGGTCCGTCGGGTGCACCCGGGGGTGCGACGACCACGCAGCCGCCGTTGAGGAGCGTCACCCAGATCTCGTAGGTGGCGGCGTCGAAGGCGTGCGGGGCGTGGAAGAGCACCCGGTCGCCGGGGCCGAGGCCCCAGCAGGAGTCGCGGGCCAGGTCGAGGACGCCCTGGTGGGTGGTGCCGATGCCCTTCGGCTCGCCGGTCGAGCCGGAGGTGTACATCACGTAGGCGAGGTGGTCGGGGTGGACGGTGGGCGGTGCGGCGGGCCGGCCGCGGTCCGTGGTGGGGCGGGCGCCGGGGGTCAGGACGGTGTGGCCGGTGGCCGCCGGGTGGTCCCGGTGCGCGGGGTCCGCGAGCAGCACCGGGCTGCCGGCCTCCGCCAGGGCGGCCCGGAGGCGGGCTTCCGGGTGGGCGGGGTTCAGCGGCAGGTAGGCGGCGCCGGCCTTGAGGACGGCGAGCTGGGCCACCAGGAGGTCGGCGGACCGCTCCATGAGCAGCGGGACGGCGGTGTCGGGGGTCACTCCGGAACGGATCAGGTGCCGCGCCAACCGCTCGGCCCGGTGGCCGAGTTCGGCGTAGGTCAGGGCGGTGTCGCCGTGGACCACGGCGGGGGCGTCGGGTGCGGCGGCGGCCCGGGCGTCGAAGGCCTCGACGACGGTGCCGGGTGCGGACGGCCGGACGGTGCCCTGCCAGTCGCGGTGGACCTGCTCGTGTTCGGTGGCGGAGAGCAGGTCGAGGGCGCCGATGTGCGCCTGCGGGTCGGCCGCGGCCCGGTCCAGCAGCCGGAGCAGGCGTTCGCCCAGGGCCCTGGCGGTGGGCTCGTCGAAGAGGGCGGTGCGGTAGGTGAGGGAGAGTTCCAGCAGGTCCTGGTCGGGCCGCTCGTCGAAGGCGAACTCCAGGTCGAACTTGGCGCCCTGGGCCTGCGCGCGGTCCGTGACGCAGGTCGCGCCGGCCAGTTCCAGCCCGAGGTCGCCGCCGTACGCCCAGGAGAGCATCACCTGGAAGAGCGGGTGCCGGGAGAGCGAGCGGGGTGGCTGGAGTTCCTCGACGAGCCGGTCGAAGGGCAGGTCCTGGTGGCTGAAGGCCGCGAGGTCGGTGTCCCGTACCCGGGCCAGCAGGGCGTCGAAGGTGGGGTCGCCGGAGGTGTCGGTGCGCAGCACCAGCGTGTTGACGAAGAAGCCGATCAGTTCGTCGAGGGTGTCGTCGGTACGGCCGGACACGACGGTGCCCAGCGGGATGTCGGTGCCCGCGCCCATCCGGGTCAGCAGGGCGGCCAACGCGGCCTGGACCACCATGAGTTCGGTGGCGTGGCCGGTGCGGGCGAGGTACCGGATGCCGGCGCGGGTGGCGGCGTCGACGGGGAGGCGCAGGGTGCCGTGGGCGGTGCCGGCCTTCGCCGGGCGGGGGCGGTCGGCGGGCAGCGGCAGTTCCTCGGGCAGATCGCGCAGGGCGGTGCGCCAGTGGGCCAGTCCGCGGGTGACCGGGGAGCCGGACACGGACTCCTCGTCGAGTGCGGCGCGCTGCCACAGCGCGTAGTCGGCGTACTGGACGGGCAGCGGCTCCCAGTCGGGTGCCCGGCCGAGCAGCCGGGCGGCGTACGCGGCGGACAGATCGCGGCCGAGCCGGCTCACCGACCAGCCGTCGCAGGCGATGTGGTGCAGTGCCAGGACGAGCACCCACCGGTCCGGTGCGGTCCGCAACAGCTCGGCGTGCAGCGGGATTTCGGCGGTGAGGTCGAAGACATGGGCGCTGGCGGCGGCCACCGCGGCGGGCAGGGTGTCCGGGGTGCGGTCGGTCACCGGCAGGTCGATGCGCACCTCGTCGGCGGGCAGTACCCGCTGGGTCGGCTCGCCGTCCCGCTCGCCGTAGAGGGTCCGCAGCGCCTCGTGGCGGGTGACGACGTCGCCGAGTGCGGCGGCCAGTGCGCGGTCGTCGAGGGTGCCGGTGATCCGGGTGACGACCGGGATGTTGTAGGTGGCGCCGGGGCCGGCGAGGCGGTCGAGGAACCACAGGCCGCGCTGGCCGGAGGAGAGCGGTACGGGGCCCGGGCGGGGCGTCATCCGGGTCACGGGGTGGTGCACGGGGTCGTCGGCGGCGAGGTGGGCGGCGAGCCTGGCGACCGTCTGGGCGCCGAACAGCGCCCGCACCCCGATCTTGATGCCGAGCACCGCCCGGATCCGGTTGATCAGCCGGACGGCGAGCATCGAGGTCCCGCCGCGGGCGAAGAAGTTGTCGTCGGCCGTGATGTCGGGGGCGTCGAGGATCTCGGCGAACAGACCCCGGAGGATCTCCTCGCGCGCGCCGCGCGGACCGTGCGGGGCGGCGCCGGTGCCGTCCAGTGTCATCGGGAAGACCTCATCCCATTGCGCTCTTCCGGAATTGCAAAAGGAATGTGCGGAAAGGCGATGCGGCGGTCATTCAACCGGCCGCGGGGAATCCGCACAAGCAAGGTCCGGTGTCCCGCCGGCGGGACACCGCGGCTTCCTTGACACCCCTTCCGGCACCGACCTACGTTGCCGAGCGCCGTCGCCGGACCGCGGTGGAAGCCGAATGCAGATCCGGGGCAACTCATCCGTGCCGAAAGGGGATTCGGCTTGCCGGAAGCGCCGAGCACCATCACATCGGTATTCGCCGCCCGGGTGGGCGAGAAGAAGGACGCGCCCGCGGTCGGGCACGGCGGCGGTGCCACGCTGTCCTACGGTGCGCTCGACGAACGCAGTGATGCCCTCGCCCGCGCCCTGGCCGGCTGCGGCGTCCGGCCCGAGGACCGCATCGGCATCCTGATGGAGCGCGGCCCGGACGTCGTGGTCGCCCTGCTCGGCACGCTGAAGGCCGGCGGCGCCTACGCCCCGCTGGACGTCCGCTCCCCCGCCGCCCGGCTGCGGACGGTGCTCGGCGAGTGCGGTACCCACCTGGTGCTGGTGGACACCGCGGAGCGGGCCGCGGCGCTGCGCGCGAGCTGCACCGCGGACCCCACCGGCGCGCTCGCCGGGGTGGCGGTCCGGGTCGTCGGGGAGCTGCTGGACCGCGCGCCGGCGGACGCCGTGGCTCCGCCGCCGCCCGTGCTGCCGCAGCAACTCGCCTACGTCATCCACACCTCGGGCTCGACCGGCCGCCCGAAGGGCGTGGCCATCAGCCACCGGGACGTGGTGGAGTTCGCCGCCGACGACTGCTGGGCCGGTATCGACGCGCGGGTGCTGCTGCAGTCGCCGCTGGAGTTCGACGCCTCGGTGTACCAGATCCTGGTGCCGCTGCTGCGCGGCGGGACCGTGGTCGTCGCGCCGCCGGGTCGGCTGGATCCGGCCACGCTGGTGCGGACCCTCGCCGCGGAGCGGATCACCTCCACGTTCATCACCCCGTCGATGTTCAACCTGATGACGGAGGAGTCCCCGGACGCCTTCGGGCACGGCTGCCAGGTGTGGATGGGCGGCGAGGTGGCCTCGCCCAGCGCGGTCGCGCGGACGCTGGTGGCCTCCGGCCCGGGGTCGGTGGTCAATGTGTACGGGCCGACCGAGGTGACCGTCTTCGCCACCCGGCACCTGGTCACGGAGGTGGGTGACGGGCCGGTCCCGATCGGCTCGGCGCTGGCCGGTGTGCGCACCCATGTGCTGGACGAGCGGCTGCGGCCGGTCGGCCCGGGCGAGGTGGGCGAGCTCTATCTCGCCGGGCGGGGCGTGGCCCGGGGCTACTGGGGGCGGCCGGAGCTGACCGCCGGGCGGTTCGTGGCGGACCCGTTCGCGCGGGACGGCAGCCGGATGTACCGCACCGGTGATCTGGTGCGCTGCCGCGTGGACGGGCTGCTGGAGTACTTCGGCCGCGAGGACAACCAGATCAAACTGCGCGGTTTCCGCATCGAGCTCGGTGAGATCGAGCACCAGCTGACCCGCCGGGACGACGTCGCCCGGGCGGCGGTCGTTCCGCTGCCCGACCACCACGGCGGCAAGAACCTGGTCGGGTACGTCGTCCCGGCCGCGCCGGCCACCGCCGCGACCGTCGGGGAGGACTGGCCGGCCCGGCTGCTGGACGCGCTGCGGCTGGCCCTGCCCGGGCACATGGTCCCCGCCGCCTGTGTGGTGGTGGACCGGCTGCCGCTGACCAACAACGGCAAGCTGGATGTGCGGGCGCTGCCGGCGCCGGTGTTCGAGGGTGCCGGGCGGGCCCCGCGCAACGAGACCGAGCGGCTGCTGTGCCGGGTCTTCGCGGACGTGCTGGGCGTGGACCGGGTCGGCATCGACGACAGCTTCTTCGCGCTGGGCGGGCACTCGCTGACCGCGACCCGCGCGGCGGCGGGCATCGGCGCCGCGCTCGGCGTCCGGCCGGGCCTGGAGGACCTGTTCGCGGCGCCGACGGTCGCCGGGCTGGCGGCCCGGCTGGAGCACCGCAAGGCGGCCGGGCCGGCGGCCCGCGTCCCGCTGGAGCCCGGCCCGCGCGAGGGCCGCGCCGAACTGTCGCCCGCACAGCGGCGGTTGTGGCTGCTCTACCAGCTGATGGGGGACGCCGATCCGGGCTACCACATCCCGCTGGTCCTGCGGCTGCCCGGCCCGGTGGACACCGATGCGCTGCGCGCCGCGCTGGCCGATGTGACGGCCCGTCATGAAAGTCTGCGGACGGTCTTCCCCGCCGACGGCGAGACCTCCTACCAGAAGGTCCTCGACCCGGCCGACGCCCGGCCCGGACTGACCGTCACCGACTGCCGGCCGGCCGAGGTGGACGGGCTGCTGTCCCGCGCCGTCCGTGCCCCGTTCGACCTGGAATGCGAGCTGCCGCTGCGGATGGCGCTGTTCCGCACCGGCGAGGAGAACGTGCTGCTTGTGGTCCTGCACCACATCGCCGCCGACGGCTGGTCCTTCACCCCCCTCTTCCGCGATCTGTCCCGGGCGTACGCCGCCCGGCGCGCGGGCACGGCGCCCGATTTTCCCCCGCTGCCGGTCCAGTACCGGGACTACGCCGCCTGGCAGCACCAGGTCCTCGGCGACCGCGACGATCCGGACAGCCCGCTCGCGCAGGCGCTGGCCCACTGGCGCGCCGCGCTGGCCGGGATCCCGCAGTGCACGCCGCTGCCCGGTGACCGTCCGCGCCCGGAGGTGGCCGGCGGCGCGGGTGACGTGGTGGAGTTCGTGATCCCCGCGGAGTTGCGCCGGGCGCTGGACGAGCTGGCCCGGACCAGCGGCTGCACGCTGTTCGTGGTGCTGCAGGCCGCGCTGGCCGGGCTGCTGACCCGGCTGGGCGGTGGTGAGGACATCGTGGTGGGGACCCCGACCGCGGGCCGCGCGGACGAGGCGCTGGACGATCTCGTGGGCTTCTTCGTGAACACCGTCGTGCTCCGCACCGACACCTCCGGCGATCCGCCGTTCGGCGAGCTGCTGCACCGGGTGCGGCAGGCGTGGATCCCCGCCTACGCCCATCAGGACGTCCCGTTCGACCTGCTGGTGGAGGTGGTCAACCCGCCGCGGAGCCTGGCCCACCACCCGGTGTTCCAGATCGCGTTCGGGCTGCTGAACACCGCCGGGTCGGCGCTGGTGCTGGACGGCACCGCCCATGAGTGGCGGCTGGCCGGCTCCGGCGCGGCCCGCTTCGACCTGGCCTTCGACCTGGTGAGCCGGACGGCACCGGACGGCGCACCGGGTGCGCTGGACGTCAGCCTGGAATACGCGACCGAGTTGTTCGACCGCGCCACCGTGCGGCGGCTGGCGGACCGTTACGTCCATCTGCTGCGTGAGGTGGCCGCCGATCCCGACCGGCGGCTCGGCGCACTCCCCCTCGATCCTTCCTGAAAGGTCATCGTCATGAATCCCTTCGACGACACGGACGGTACGTTCAAGGTCCTGGTCAACGCCGAGGGCCAGTACTCCCTGTGGCCGGCGTTCGCCGAGGTCCCGCCGGGCTGGGAGGTGCGGCTGGACGACCGCGGGCGGGCGGAGTGCACCGCGTACATCGAGGAGCACTGGACGGATCTGCGGCCGGCCTCCCTGGTGGCGGCGATGGCCGCGGCGCAGGACGGCAGGGGCTGACCCGGGATGTCCGCGACGACCTCGGTCCCTGCCGGACCGCTCCGCCAACTGCGCCTCGATCACCTGGGTTTCGCGGTCGGTGACCTGGCAGCGGCCGCGGAGCCGTTCACCGCGTGCTACGGCTTCGGCGTCCTGGACCGCTTCCCCACCGCCTCGGGTGCCCCGGGCGACGGGGTCCGTACGGTGGCGGTCGGTGCCGGCGGCATCCGGCTGGTGCTGACCGCCGCGCAGGACGCCGGGCATCCGGCCGCCCGGTACGTCGCCCGCCACGGCGACGGGGTCCGGGACATCGCGCTCGGGACCCCGGACGCCGCGGCCGCGTTCGCCGAGGCGGTGCGGCGGGGCGCCGAACCGGTGGCCGGTCCGGCCGAGCGGGACGGGGTGGTCACCGCCTCGATCGCCGGCTTCGGGGACGTGGTGCACACCTTCGTGCAGCGGCCGGGACCGGCGGCCGGTGTCCCCGGCCCGGCGGCCACCGGGCTGCACGGGATCGACCACCTGGCGGTGTGTCTGGAGCCGGGGCGGCTGGGACCGACCGTCGAGTACTACGAACGGGCGCTGGGCTTCACCGCGGTGTTCACCGAGCGCATCGTCGTCGGCGCGCAGGCGATGGACTCGATCGTGGTGCAGAACGACGCCGGGACCGTCACGCTGACGCTGATCGAGCCGGACACCGGCCGTGCGCCGGGCCAGATCGACCGGTTCCTCGCCTCCCACGGCGGCGCCGGCGTACAGCACGTCGCGTTCGCGTCGGACGACATCGTGCGCTCGGTGGGGCTGCTGGCGGCGCGCGGCATCGGCTTCCTGGACACCCCCGGCACCTACTACGACCTGATCCCGGGCCGGCTGACGCTCTCCCGGCACTCCGTCGACGAGCTGCGGGACCTGAACGTACTCGCCGACCAGGACCAGGACGGCCAGCTGCTGCAGATCTTCACCCGGTCCGGGCACCCGCGCGGCACGCTGTTCTTCGAGGTCATCGAGCGGCTCGGCGCCCGGACGTTCGGCAGCGGCAACATCAAGGCGCTGTACGAGGCGGTGGAATTGCAGGAGAACAGGTCGGACGCGACCCGGTGAGGACGCCGTCCGGTGCGCCCGTCCGGTCCGCGTCCTGGCCGGTCAGAAGGTCCGTTCCGGCGGAGGGCCGCCGGGCGGCTCCGGCAGCCACAGCAGGCCGGAGGTGGCCAGCAGATAGCCGAGCTGGGCGCGGCTGTTGCTGCCCAGTTGCCGGGACACCCGGCTGATGTGCTTGGCGACGCTGCGGCGGCTCATGCCCATCCGCCGCGCGATGGAGTCGTCGGTCTCGCCGGACACCACGGCCTGCAGGATGGCCCGCTGGACGTCGGAGGTGATCAGCGGGGAGCGGGCCGGTACGCCGCCCGGTCCGACCGGCACCGAACGGGACCAGGCGCTGTCGAAGAGCGCGACGAGGAAGCGCAGCAGTGCGGGGTGCCGGATCTGCAGGGCGCTGTCGCTGCGCTCCTCGGTGGTGGGGATGAAGGCCACCTGCCGGTCGCAGATGATCATCCGCTCGAACACCTCCACCAGGGTGTGCACTTCGGCCCCGGCGGCGGTGACCTTCTCGATGTAGGCCAGCGTGGGTGCGTGCGAGCGGACGGTGTGCTGGTAGACGGTCCGCTGCCGGACGCCGCGTTCGAGCATCCGCAGGTCCCGGTCGAGCGCCTCGCTCAGCAGGTGTTCCGGGCGTCCGCCGCCCGGCTGGGTGGTCAGCAGTTCCTCGCGGCAGCCGGTCACGGCGGCCTCCAGGGCGTTGCTGATGACCGTGGCGCCGTTGAGGACGGTGAGCGTGGGCTGTTCGCCTTTCCTGGCGTCGTCGTAGGTCCGGGTGAAGACGGAGAGGGTGGCCTGGACGGAGCGGTAGGTGCGCTGCTGGTCGGCGATCGCCTCTTCTATGGGGCGCAGCGCGGCGATCGCCGCGGCCTCGGGCGGGACCGGGGTGGTGGCGCCGGGTGTCCGTGGATCATCGGTGACGAGACCGAGTGCGCGCAGGCACGGCGGGGCGGTCTCGCGGCCCGCCGTTCCGTCACGGAGAATGCGCCGGTAGTAGCTCAGCGCATCGCCGCATACCCGACCTGAGGGTAATTCACCCCCATTGCACCGACATCGACCCAGTTCTTCATCGTTCACAACTATGCAGGTTACATTTGTGCACCCCGCCCGCAGTCCAATGATCTTGGCGGGCCGAAGAGGATAAGCGGCGCCAGCCACATCCTTGGCCGCACAATGGGGGACCACGATGCCTCGCATCCTGCGCGTTTTCACCATCGCCGCCGTCCTGGCCACCGCCGTCGGATATGGAATTGACCATTCCGCTCCGTCCGTCGAGCGCGCGGGCCACCTCACCTCCGGCGCCTCCGGCGCCGTCCTCGGCGACTCGGCCTGGGGCCGCGCTCCCGCCCCGCACACCGGGCCGTTCTGAGCGCCCCGGGCCGAGCATTTTCCGACGGGCGGCCGCCGCACCCGGACCGCAGGCACGGTCCGGCCGGTGCGCGGAACCCGTCCGGTTCGCAGCAACCGCACCGAGGAGAAGCTTTGAGCACATCGTCCGCAGCCCTGGGCACCGCTCCGCGCGCCGGGTCGGGCAGCGAAATCACCGAACTCCCCGCCGTACGGCCCCGGCAGACCACGCCGGACGACGCCGCGCGGGGCGTCTTCGTCACCCGCGTCGGCCTCCAGATACCGGCCGCGGTCAGCTACGACACCTGGAAGAGCGCGGGCCGGCGGATCTCGGCCGTCGCCAACTCGTCGGCCTGGTGCCTGGGCGACTGGCTGATCTACGGCCAGTGGCGCTACACCGACCGCTACCGCAGGGCGGTCGACGCGGTCGGCCTCGACTACCAGACCCTGCGCAACTACGCCTGGGTGGCACGGCGGTTCGAGGTGTCCCGCCGGCGGGACAGCCTCAGCTTCCACCACCACGCGGAGGTGGCGTCGCTGCCGCCCCATGAGCAAGACTACTGGCTCAACCGGGCCGAGGAACTGGGCTGGTCACGCAATCAATTACGGGCGAACGTCCGGGCCGCCCGGGAAACCGGACCGTCCGCCACCCGCAAAACCGCATCCGTCGGAATTCAGCTCACCCCGGAACGCATCGCCCGGTACCGCGCGGCCGCGGAACGCAGCGACAGCAGCCTGGAAACCTGGATGGTGGACCGGCTGGACCTCGCGGCCAACAATGCGCTCGGCAGTTACAGCGGCTGACCTGACGGTGCCCCGGAATGCCGTACCCGAAAAGGCGCTGAGTGAAAGGTGCTGAACGTGCGTCCTGCAAACCTGCCGGATTCCCGGTCGCTCGCCTGGGAACTCGCCCCGGGAAAGCCCGCACTGGCCCGGATACCCGGCCTGGCCGACATGGCCGCGGCCCGTGCCTGGCTCGCCGCCGCCCGGCCGGAACTGACCCGGGCTCTGCACACCCACGGGGCCGTCTATCTGCGCGGTCTGCCCCTGGCGGAGGTCGGTGATGTCGCCGCGGTCCGCGACGTGCTCATCCCCGAGTCCACGCCGTACCGCGAAAAGGCCACCCCGCGCAGCGACTTCGGCCAGGGCGTCTACTCGTCCACCGACCTGCCGGCGTCCCAGCGCATCCACATGCACAACGAGAACAGCTACACCCTGACCTTTCCCGGCCTGCTGCTGTTCGTTTGCCTGACCGCGCCCGAGGAGGGCGGCGCCACCCCGGTCGCCGACTGCCGCAAGGTGCTCGCCGGCATCCCCGCGCCCCTGGTGGCGAAGATGCGGCAGACCGGCTGGCTGCTCCGCCGCAGCTACTCCGACCACATCTCCACCGACTGGCGCAGCGCGTTCGGCTCCGACGACCGGGCGGCGGTGGAGCGTTACTGCGCGGACAACCTGATCGCGCACGCCTGGCAGGAGGACGGCAACCTGCGCACCGGCCAGGTGCGGCCCGGCGTCCTCTCCCACCCGGTGACCGGGGACGAGGTCTGGTTCAACCACCTGGTCTTCTGGAACGAGTGGTCGCTGGACGAGGAGCTGCGGGAGATCCTGCTCGACGAGTTCGGACCGGACGGGCTGCCCTTCCGTACGGCCTTCGGCGACGGCAGCCCGCTGACCCAGGAGGACCTGGCGGCCGTCCAGGCGGCGTACGACGCGGCGACGGTCCGGGAGCCCTGGCAGCCGGGCGATCTGCTGCTGGTCGACAACATCCTCACCGCGCACGGCCGCGACCCGTTCCGCGGCGACCGCCGGATCGCGGTGTCGATGGGCGCGCCGGTCGAACTGGCCGACTGCCGGCCCACCGTGCCGCCGGCCGCCGCGTTCGGCTGACCGGCCGCCGCACCACGCCCCTTCACCGCCCTTCACCTCCCTCTCCGCGGGACGCCCCCGCGCGGCACAAGGAGTCTGTTCATGGCTGACCTCCGTCCGGAGCCGGTCGACGCCGTCCGGCGCTTCGCCCGGGTGGTGCGGGACCACCCGGAGCGGATCGCGGTACGGGACGGCGAGGGATCCCTGACCTTCGCCGAACTCGACCGCCGCACCGCCCGGTTGGCCCGCGCGCTGACCGCCCGCGGCATCGGCCGCGGCGCCCGGGTCGGCGTGGCGCTGCCCCGTACGGCCCGGCTCGTCGTGGCGCTGCTGGCGGTGTGGCGGGCGGGTGCCGCGTACGTACCGCTCGATCCGCACTATCCGCGGGAGCGGCTCGCGTTCATGGCCCGGGACGCCGGCATCGCGGCACTGCTCGCCGAGGAGGACAGCCCGCTCGGGACGGCGGCCGGGGCCGTGGTCCTCGATCCGGACCTCCCGGGCGAGGCCCCTGCGCCGGAGGGCGGCCTCCCCGTGGGTGCGGCGGACAGTACTCCGCTCGACCCCGCCTACCTGATCTACACCTCCGGTTCGACCGGCCGTCCCAAGGGCGTGGAGGCCTCCCGCGGCGGGGTGGCCGCCCTGTTGGCGGGGCTGGAGGAGGCCGGTGCCTACGCGGCTGCGCCCCGGGTGGTCGCCTGGAACGCCAGCGTGTCCTTCGACGCGTCGGTGCAGCAGTGGGCGCGGGTCTGCCGGGGCGACACCGTGGTCGTGCTGAGCGAGGAGGACCGCAAGGACCCGGCCCGGCTGGCCGCCGTGCTCGATGCGCACACGGTCACCGACCTCGATCTCACCCCGTCGCACTGGGAGTTGCTGCGCGGGACGCTGACCGCGCCGCGGACCGACGGGCGGACGCTACGGCTGTTCATGGGCGGCGAGCCGGTGCCGGCACGGACCTGGCGGGAGCTCGCGGAGGCGGCCGGTGCGGGCGGCCCGGAAGCCCTGAACCTCTACGGCCCGACCGAATGCACGGTCGACGCCACGGTCACCTGGATGACCGGCGGCACCCCGCACCTGGGGGACGCCCTCCCGGGCGGCCGGCTGTACGTGCTCGACGAGGCGCTGCGCCCGGTGCCCGAGGGCGCCGAGGGCGAGCTGTACGTCGCCGGGCCGCGGCTGGCCCACGGCTACGCCGGCCGCCCGGCGCTGACCGCGGAGCGGTTCGTCGCCGATCCGTTCGGCGGCCCCGGCGAGCGGATGTACCGCACCGGCGACCGGGTCCGGCGCACCACCGAGGGCCTGCTCGCCTTCCTGGGCCGGGCCGACCGCCAGCTGAAGTTCCGCGGCTTCCGGATCGAGCCGGGCGAGATCGAGCACGCACTGGTCTCGCACGAGGGCGTCGGCAGCGCCGCCGTCGTGGTCCGCGACGACGGGCCGGCCGGTGAGCGGCTGGTGTCGTACGCGGTGCCGGCCTGCGGGGCGGCGCCCGACCCCGGCCGGCTGCGGGACCATCTCGCCTCGGTGCTGCCGGACTTCATGGTGCCGTCGGATTGCGTACTGCTCGACGCGCTGCCGCTGACGGCCAACGGGAAGCTGGACGTGGCCGCGCTGCCGGCGCCGCCGGACGGCCCGGCGGCGGACCCGGCGGCCGCCGAGCCGGACGGCCCCTACGAGAAGCTGATCGCCGAGGTCTGGTCGGAGGTGCTGGGCCGGCAGCGGGTCGGCGCGGACGACGACTTCTTCGCCCTGGGCGGGCACTCGCTGATGGCGCTGCGGGTCGTGGGGCGGCTCAAGCGGAACCTCGGCCTGGTGATCTCGGTCAAGGAGGTCTACCGCCACCCGCGGCTGCGGGACCTCGCTCAGCACGTCCAGCGCCACCACGACGCCTCCGCACCGGCCGGCTGAGGAGCCGCCGCCCCGCCCGTCCGGGTACGGCCGGACACCGCCGAGCAGCGCTTCCGCTTCCCGAGAAGAGAGACGATCCATGCAGGACACCATCGTGGTCCGCCCCCAGCCGGTCCCGGACGCCGCGCAGCGGCTGGTCTGCCTCGGCTTCTGCGGCGGCGGGGCCGGCTCGTACCTCGCCTGGACCGAGGCGATGCCGCCCGGCGCGGAGCTGGCGGCGGTCTGCTATCCGGGACGGGAGGGCCGGTTCGCCGAGGACTGCGCCCGGGACTGGGACGAGCTGGCCGAGGACGCGGTCACCGCGGTGCTGTCCGCCGCCGGCCTGCCCTATGTGCTCTTCGGGCACAGCATGGGCGGCTGGATGGCCTTCGACGTCGCGGCACGGATCGAGGAGCGCGGCGGGCCGGCCCCGGCGGCGGTCGTGGTGTCCTCGGCCAACGCGCCCAGCCGGGGGCTCACCCCGCAGGACATGTTCCCGGCGCAGCACCAGTCGGACGGTGAACTCATGGACTGGATGCGGGAGTTCGGGCTGCTTCCGGGGCATGTGCTGGGCGACCCGGACCTGTGCGAGATCGCAGTGGAACTGATGCGGGCCGACCTGCGGGTGCGGGACTCCTTCTACCACCGGGCGGGCGCGACGGTGCGGGCACCGCTGCAGGTGCTGACCGGGGCGGTCGACGAGGTGATCGATCCGCGGACGGCGCAGCAGTGGCGGAAGCTGGCGGCCGGCCCGTTCCGCCACGACGAGCTGCCGGGCGGGCACTTCTACACCCCCGAGGTGTGGCAGACCCTGCCGTCCCGGATCGCCGCGCTGGGGACACCGGCGGCCTGACGGCCCGGCCGGGGGGCGGGGACGTGGGGGCGGTGGTGCGGGCCTCAGCGCTCGGCCGGTGCGAACTCCCCGGCCCGGACCAGCCGGAGTTCACCGGCCGCGGCGGCCGCGGTGAGGACGAGGGTGAGCAGCACCCCGGCGAGGATCGCGGTGCTGGGCGTGGCCAGCCCCAGCACCACTCCGGAGAGCGAGGCGCTGGCGGCGTATCCGGCGCCGACCACGGAGTACATCATCGAGTAGCCCGCGGCCAGGGCACTTGGCGGCAGTACGGCACGCAGCCCGAGCGCCCGGGTGACCTGAAGTCCGGCCTGGAACAGCCCGGCCAGGCACAGGGCCGCCGCGATGACGCCGAGCAGCGGGACCACCCCGGCGGCGGCCACACACGCGGCGACGGCGAGCAGCAGGACCAGGCTCTGGGTGCCGAGGCGGCCGGGCCAGCTGCGCAGCCCGTACAGCAGCGAGCCGGCCGCGGAGGCGAGGGCGTACCCGGCCAGCAGCGGACCGGACCAGCCGACCGCGAGGTGGCGCTGTTCCAGCAGGGCGGGCAGGACGAGTTCGGCCAGGGCGAGCAGCGACATGGCCGCGGCGCCCGACACGTAGACCGGCCAGGCCGCGGCGAGGGTGCGCAGCATCGGGACGCCGGCGCGGTCGGCGGGGTCCGATCGCCAGCCGGGCGGCAGCGCCCACAGCCCGGCGAC
This sequence comes from Streptomyces sp. NPDC048196, assembly GCF_040652715.1. NCBI lineage: Bacteria > Bacillati > Actinomycetota > Actinomycetes > Kitasatosporales > Streptomycetaceae > Streptomyces > Streptomyces sp. NPDC048196. The sequence goes on from NZ_JBEZMM010000004.1 coordinate 84,214, forward strand.
GGACAGCGCCATCAGGCCCGCCGCCAGCAGCAGCGGGGCAAAGGGGGCCACCCCGAAGGCCAGGCCGCCGGCCGCGGCGGGCGCGACGGCCCAGACCGCGTACGACAGGGTGGCCTCCGCGCTGAGCGCCTTGGTGACCAGGCCGGGGTCGACGTGCTCGGTCAGCAGGGTGCGCAGGCCGCCCGGGGACGCGCCCGGGGCGGCCCCGGCGACGAGGGCGAAGGCGCCGAGCAGGAGGTCGGGGGCGCCGGGCAGCAGGCCCAGGCCGGCGAACGCCGCGGCGCCCGCGCCGAGTCCGCCCGCGAGGTGGTGCCGGGCGCGGTCGGGCCGCAGTCTCGCCCCGAGCAGCGCGGCGCCGATAACCTCACCCACCACGTAGACGGCCGCGAGTTCGGCGCCCAGCACATATCCGCCGGGCCGTTCCCGGACCAGGAAGACGAGCGCCAGCGGAGCCATCGCCACCGGCATGCGCGCCGCGGCGGCGACCGCGGCCCAGCTCAGCACGGGCCGGGTCAGGAGCGCGCGATAGGTGTGGGCTGCCATCCCCGGACTGTAGGGCGGGCCGGAAATGGCGGACAAGGCGGAAGGGCGCCGCCCGCCCATAAAGAACCGGTCGGCCGGGCCGTACCGCGAAAGTCTTGCTCCCCCTCGGGGGAACGGCATTACGTTTCTCCCTCGCGCGCCCCGGCACACCGGCCGGCCTTCCCCCCCCACCGCCGGGCCCGGCGCACCGAGTGCTCCGAGAACTCCTTCAGCTTCCTCCTCCGAGTTGACCACCGATCAGGAGTTACGCATGCTCATACGCCAGACGGTCGTTCACGATGACTTCCGCACCGCCGCGGACATGGCTGCGGATTCCGCCCGGGAATTGACGCTGCTGCGCGAGTCGCGGATCGCCGAACTGGTCGCGCGGGCGAACTGCGCCGGGCCCGCCGAGGTGCCCTGGCACGCCCGGAGTTTTCCGGTGCTCGCGGCGCTCGCCCCGGTCATGACGTCACCGGAAGGCGAAATCACGTATCCGGGCGATCCGATGTGCCTTTATGCGGCATTGAGCGTTCCGGTCGACAGTGCTTTGCGTTCCGCCCGACAAGGCGCCGGAACGGACGTCCCGTTCAGCGACCTCTGCCCCAGCTGGGGAAAGCCGCCGTCGAAAGTGCACCGGCTGAGCGCGGAACACGGACTGCCGTCGCAGCGCGCGAGTACCGGGACGTCCGACGCCACGGTCTTCGACCCGCGGGTGTGGGACGCGGAGGCCCGGGCGGAATTGCGGGCCGAACTCCGCCGGCACCGGCCGCGAGTGTTCCTCGTCAGTACGGTCTCCCCCGGTCACCGGTACGCACTGGAAATGGCGCGCATCGTCAAGCAGGAACTGCCGGACTGCCTGGTGGTGTTCGGCGGCCGCCATATGGACGAGACGATGCGGTACGCCCCGGCGAAGCGGTCCGTCATTCTGGAATACAGCTCGACCCTCCGGGCCGTCGACGATCGGCGGGCGGAGGCGGTGGTGGACCTCTGCGTCAGCGGTGAGGGGCAGTTCGCCCTCGACCTGCTGATGAAGGCGATCGCCCTGGCCATGGATCTGGACCGGACCCGGGCCACGGTCGGTGACGTGGTCCGGATCCTGCGGCTCTTCGGCGCCGCCGGCATCCGGGTGCCGGGCAATTCCCTGGTGTGCGCGCTGGATCTGGACACCGTGCATGCCTTTCCGATAGCCGGCGAAAAGCTCGATCTGGCCGCGCTCCCCTCTCCCTATCAGGGCTTCGCCATCCGGTCCCGTTTCCCGGTCTTTCCCCTGCCGGACGGTTCGCCGGCTCGTACGGCCCATATGACGGTGTCCAACGCGTGCCCGTACCACTGTGATTTCTGTTCCGAATCGGCGCTGGTGGTCGGCGGTCTGAAGCGGTTCCGGGGTTCGCCGGCCGAGACCGCGCTGGAGCGGCTCTGCGAATACGTCAGCTACGGCGCCGAGGCGGTCTTCTTCGACGACTCGATCTTCTGGACCGGTTCCTTCCCTCTGATGCGGGAATTCTGCGCCCTGTTGCAGGCGGCCCGTACCGCCGCGGGACCGGAGAAACTGCCCGAGGGCTGCCGGCGGTGGATCACCGACGAGGGCGACTGGCAGCGGCTGCGGCAGCTGCAGTTCGGCTGCCAGGTCACCGCCGACCTGCTCACCACCCTGCACAAGGAGGACGAGGTGCGCAACCTGCTGGTGGCGCTGCGCGACGCCGGCTGCACCTACCTCTACATGGGCATCGAAAGCATGTCGACGGACGTCATGCAACATGTGCACAAGAACATCCGGCGGATCACCGACTTCCCGTGGAAGGCGAAGGTCCGTACGGCCCTGGAGCGCATCCGGGACGCCGGCATCCCGGTCGGCAGCTCGGTGCTGTTCGGCCTGGAGGGCGAGACCCGCAAGACCATCGAGGAGACCGTCTACGAGGTCGGCCGGCTGGTGGACGACGGGCTGATCATGCTGGCCAGCCCCAACATCCTCACCTACCACCCGGCCACCAAGATCACCCGGGCGCACGGCATGCACGACCGGCTCGACTACCACTCCCCCGACATCGAGAACCGGCCGCCGTACATCTTCTTCGAGGAGGCGTTCCCCGGTGTCGTCTCCCGGCGCCTGACCGAGGACGACATCTGGTTCATCCATGAGCAGACCGCCACCCGCTGGGGCGCCATCCGCAATTCCGCGGAACCCGAGGTCAGGAAGGTGGAGGCGGCCGGCTGAGGGGGTGTCGCACCGTTACCGGACGCCGCTCCCCGTCACCCGTTCGGACGAACGCGGAAAGGGACCGGCGCGAGACCCCGCTCGGCCTTGGGGGACGGCGGCCGGGGGCCCGCCGCCGCCGTCCCCGCACCCGCCGGCAGCCGGGCCGACGGGTCGCGCCGCTTCTACGCTGATCGGGATGTCAAGGCCTGTCTCCGCCATTCCTGGAGGTCAGCATGGAGCCCGACTCCACCGTCTGGAACTGTCCCTTCGACTACGCCGAGGCCCTGGAGTTCGATCCGACGCTCAAGCGCCTGCTGACCGAGGAACCGGTCGCCCGCATCCAGCTGCCGCACGGCGAGGGCTGGGCCTGGCTCGTCACGCGCTACGAGGATGTGCGGACCGTGACGACCGACCGGCGCTTCAGCCGCCATGCGGTCGTCGGCCGCGACTTCCCGCGGATGACGCCCGAGCCGATCGTCCAGGACGAGGCGATCAACGTGATGGACCCACCCGCCAGCAGCCGGCTGCGGAGCCTGGTGTCCAAGGCGTTCGCACCGCGGCACGTCGAGCGGATGCGGGAACGCACCCACCACGTCGTCGACGACCTGCTGACGCGGATGGCCGAGCACGGTCCACCGGCCGACCTGATGGAGCACCTCGCGGGGCCACTGCCCCTGATCACGATCTGCGAGGTCCTCGACATCCCCGAGGGCGACCAGGCGCAACTGCGCGCCCACGCCCGGACGATGATGAACCTCCGCGTCGACAACAAGGACAACGCCATCCGGTCCAAGGCCGAGATGCGGGAGTACTTCCGCAAGCTGACCGCCGAGCGGCGCCGGAATCCGGGCGACGACCTGATCAGCGTGCTGGCGACGGCCCGCGACGGGGACGAGATGCTCGGCGAGCAGGAACTCACCGTGATGGCCATGGTCCTGCTCATCACCGGCCAGGACACCACCACCTACGAGATCGCCAACCTCTCCTGCCTGATGCTCTCGCGGCCGGAGGTGCTGGCGCGGGTGCGCTCCCGGCCCGATCTGCTGCCGCAGGCGATCCAGGAGATGCTGCGCTTCATCCCGTTCCGCAAGGGCGTGGGCATCCCGCGCGTCGCCCTTGAGGACGTGGAGCTGAGCGGGGTGACCATCCGGGCCGGCGACATCGTGCATGTCTCGTATCTGACGGCCAACCGGGACGGCAGCAGGTTCGACCGGCCCGACGAGCTGGACCTCGACCGTGAGGGCCCGAACCACATGACGTTCGGCTGGGGCGGGCACCACTGCCTGGGCGCCCCGCTCGCCATCACGGAGCTGGAGGTCGCGCTCGGTTCGCTGCTGGAGCGCTTCCCCGAGCTGGCGCTGGCGAAGCCGCCCGAGGAAATCCGCTGGAACCAGAGTTCCATCTGGCGTTATCCGCTGGAATTGCCGGTGGTGTGGTGAGTCCGGCAGAGGTGCCGACGGGCGCCGGGTACCGGCCGCGACATGCGGAGATCAATCACCCGGCGTACCGTATCTAACTCGAACGGCTCGGCCACAGAAAGGCCGTTCCGCTTACTCCGAAAACACGGGGAGATCGGGAGAGTTCCTATCGGAAGAGCTCATTCTTCGACGACTGGCCCGCTCGCATCCTCCCAAGAGTCCGGAATATACCGGCGGCCGGCTGAATTCCTGAAACCGGCGGCTGGTGCGGCTCCACACTGCAGAGCAGGAACTGCACCGGGCGGACCACAGTTCTGCTGCAAGGAGTGCATCCCATGGCGGTACTGTGCAAACCGGCAATCGCCGTCCCCGAATACGTCATCACACAGGACGAAACCCTCGAACTGGCCAAGCGGCTGCACAAGGACCACGCGCAGCTGCGACTGGTACTCCGGCTGATCGAGCACACCGGTGTGCTCACCCGGCGGCTGATCCAGCCGATCGACAAGGTGCTCAAACACCCCGGGCTGGACGCCCGCAGCACCGTCTACGAGCAGGAATCCAAGGCCCGGGTGCCCTCGGTGGTGCGCCAGGCCCTGGACGAGGCGGAACTGGAGCCGCAGCAGATCGACTTGATCATCTACGTCTCCTGCACCGGCTTCATGATGCCGTCGCTCACCGCCTGGCTCATCAACACCATGGGCTTCAGGACGGACACCCGGCAGATGCCGATCGCGCAACTCGGCTGCGCCGCGGGCGGTGCCGCGATCAACCGCGCGCACGACTTCTGCACGGCCTATCCCGACGCCAATGTCCTGGTGGTCGCCTGTGAATTCTGCTCGCTGTGCTACCAGCCCACGGACCTCGGCGTCGGATCGCTGCTGTCGAACGGATTGTTCGGCGACGCGATAGCCGCCGCCGTGGTCCGGGGGCGCGGCGGCACCGGCGTTTCCCTGGAGCGCAACGGCTCGTACCTCATTCCGCACACCGAGGACTGGATTTCCTACGCGGTGCGCTCGACGGGATTCCATTTCCAGCTGGACAAGCGCGTTCCGGGCACCATGGAACCGCTCGCCCCGGCCCTGCGCGAACTTGCGCAGCAGCACGAATGGGACGCCGGAAAGCTGGACTTCTATCTCGTCCATGCGGGCGGTCCGCGCATTCTGGACGACCTCAGCCGCTTCCTCGACGTCCCGCCGGAAGCCTTCCGCTTCAGCCGTGCCACGCTCACCGAGTACGGCAACATCGCCAGCGCGGTCCTCCTCGACGCCCTGGCCCGGATGTTCGACGAGGGCTGCGCGGGCGACGGTCACCGCGGTCTGCTTGCGGGCTTCGGCCCGGGCATCACGGCCGAGATCGCGCTGGGGAGTTGGACGACGGACTCGTAGTGTCCGTCGCCGCGTCCCGGGACGGGTGCCGGCGCGCACGGAGGATCTCCGCGCTGCGCCGGCACCAGTCCCGGTTCTCCCGCTCGAACGCGAGGCCACGCAGACAGGTCAGGTAGGGGCCGATCCGTTCGCCGTGGCGAAGGAAGTCCGCTTCGTCGCGGTCCCCGCGCATCTGGCGCAACAGCCCGCCGAACAGCTCGATCTTGGCGTCGGCGAACCTCTCGCGCTCCGCCAGCCGCGCGATCAGCAGCTCGGCGTCGAGGTGGTCGGCGGCCTGGATCTTGACCAGCAGGTCGTCGCGGACGAAGGAGGGCTTGGCGGTCTCGGCCGCGAACTGCTCCAGCGCGGCGAGCCCCTCCGCGGTGACCCGGTACAGCCGCTTGTTCGGCCGGGCGTCCTGGACCACCTCCCGCCCGGCGACCAGCCCTTCCTTCTCCAGCCGGGTCAGCTCGGCGTACAGCTGCTGGGGCAGCGCGTGCCAGAAGTTCGCCACGCCCAGGTCGAAGGCCTTGGCCAGCTGGTAGCCGCTGAGTTCCTCGTCCAGCAGCGCCGCGAGGACGGCATGCCGGAGCGCCATGCGCCGCCCTCCTTTCCTTCGTCCTTGCCGGTCACCTCTTCCGGACCGCTCCCGCACATGATACTCAAGAAAGTGAGTAGTCAGATTCTTGAGTATGAAGGCTGAGGACTGTCGAGGCCGCGCGGGCGTCCGCCCCGTGTCCCGCGAACGAGGAGACCCGATGACCACCGCAGACCGCTTCCGTGCCGCCGTCGAGAACCGCGACCTCCCCGCCCTGGAGGACCTGTTCACCGAGGACATCCGCTTCTACAGCCCGGTGAAGTTCTCCCCCTTCGAGGGCAGGCCGCTGGTCATGGGTCTCTTCGGGGTGCTGCTGCGCACGTTCGAGGACTTCCGCTACGTCGGCGGCTTCCGCGGCGAGGCCGAGACCACCGCCGACGGCACCCGGGCCGCCGCGGACGTGCTGCTCTTCCGCGCCACCGTCAACGGACGGCAGATCCACGGCATCGATCTGCTGCACCTCGACGACGCCACCGGCCGGATCAAGGAGTTCACCGTGATGATCCGGCCCCGCTCCGCCGTGGAGACCCTGAGCGAGGCGGTGCACGCCGGCCTGGTCGCGGACGGTCTGGTGCCGGCGGTGTGACGCCGGGATCACGCCGAAGCCCCCGGCTCCCTCCACGGGAACCGGGGGCTTCGCGCCACGTGTCGTGTACGGCGTCAGCCGACCCGTGCGGGCACCAGTACCCGTTCCCGGCCCAGGGCGGTGAGGGTGGTGTCCCCGTTCATGGCGAGCTTGCCGCCCGGCCAGAGGGCGATCAGGTCGTCCTGGCGGGTGCCGCCGCCGTACGCCCCGGCGGTGACGAGACGGCCGTTGCGCCAGGCGGACTTCGCGGGCCGGAGCCGGTGGTCGACCTTCAGGCCGTTGGCCGCGAGGTTCTCGTAGGCGGTGACCTCGCCGTCCGACCACCGGACGACCAGGTCCTGGTCGCCGGCCGCGGTCCGGAAGTCGCCGGCGGCGAGATCGACGGCGTGCGTCCAGGTCGGGTTCCGCTTGGCGAGCTGCTTCTCGGCGTGCAGCCCCTTGCCGTCGACATCGGTGTAGAGCGTCACCTCACCGTCGGACCAGCGCACCACCAGGTCGTCGCGGCGGGTGTTGCCGCCGCCGAACCGGCCGGCGGCGAGACCGTAGGCATGCGTCCACGTCCCGTTGGGCGCCTTGAGCTGGATCTCGTTGCGGAGCTTGTTGGTTTCGTTGACGTCCTGGTACAGGGTCAGTTTGCCGTTGGCCCAGCGGACGAGCAGATCGTCGGTGGAGTTGCCGGTGAAGTCCCCCGCGGTGATGGCCCTGGCCTGCTTCCACAGCTCGTTCTTCTTGGCGAGCGTGACGTCCTTGCCGAAGCCGTACTGCCGGTTGCCGGGGTAGAGGGAGAGCTCACCGTCGGACCAGCGCACGATCAGGTCACCGGTGCCGTTGCGCACCGAGGAGGTGTGGAACCGGCCGCCGGTCAGGGACGTGGCGTGCTGCCAGGTGGAGCCGTCGCCCAGCTGTCCGGCGCTGTCCGGCACCGCGTCGTCGACGGCCTGCTGGTAGAGGCGGAAGACATCGCCGTCGTACTGCGACGAATAGGAGACGTCGGCGGTGGGCCCGCCGGTCTTGTAGCCGCCGATGGAGCCCACCAGGTCGCCCCGGCTCCCGTCGAAGTGCTCCAGGAACGGCCCGCCGCTGACGCCCGAGCGGAACCCGTCGCACTGGATCCGCAGGAACCGGCCCTGGAACGCCGTGGTGTCGTTCATGCACTGCAACGGGGTCTTCTGGCCGCCGGGATAGCCGACGAGGGTCACGTTCTTGCGCGCCAGTTGCGTCGCCGACACGGAGGTGAGCCGGTTCCCGCCGCCGACCGCGTCCTCCAGCAACTGCCCCTGGGAGTTGGGCCCGACCCGCACGATCGCGAAGTCCACGTCATCGCTGGGCGACGAGGTCAGATACCGCCCGTCGATCCAGACCTTGCCCGTCTGCACCGGGAACAGCCCGTACGGCGTCTCCCCCGCCTCGCCCGCCTGCGAGGCCCCGGCGCGATAGCCCGGCACGAACGCCGCGTCGCGGTACGACCTGTCGCCCGTGAGGCAGTGCGCGGCGGTCAGCACCAGGCTCTTGGTGGGTGACGCCACGGCGCTGGCGCTGCAGAACTGGTTGGGCGTCGCCGACCCGTCGGCGGTGCGGATCAGGAAGACCCCGACGGTGGCCACGCCCGCGTCGGCCCGGTGGGTCGGCACCATCGAACGCCGGCCCGCGCCCGGGGCACCCGCCGCTTCCTGGCCCTTCCCGCCGTCCTGCACCGCGTCCATCGGCACGGCGGCGCGGATGCGCTCCGGCGTCCAGTAGTGCTCGGTCGCGCGTGCATCGCGGATCGCTTCCGCCGTCACCGGCGGCGGGGTCGGCGCGGCGTCGGTGGCAGACGCAGGGGGAACGGGCTGGCTCTCCGTGTCACGAGCGGCGAGCGCCGGCACGGCGATCGCAAGGGACACACAAGCTCCGAGCGCGGCGGCCCGCGCCCACGGTATTCGTTTCATGGACCTGTCTAGGGACGGACGACATCGGTCGTGGAGTCAACTGGCGGCTCGGGCGCAGGAAAAGAAGCGCCTCCGAGCCGGCGCCCGCATAATCTCATCCCTACGAGTGCCCGGGCGAACTAATGACCGAAAGTAGCCCGCGGACGTGCTCGGACGACACCTGGGAGGCCGACCATCATCACCATCCGCCCCGCCGGGCCGGGCGACGCACCGGCGATAGCCGCCGTTCACCAGGCGTCCCGGGCGGCCACCATGCCGTATCTGCCGCCGCAGCGTCGTACGCACGACGAGGTCACGTACTGGATCCGCGAGATCGTGCTGCCGGAGAGCCACACCCTCGTCGCCGTCCGGGACGAGGAGATCGTCGGGTACGCCGTCGTGTGCGGCGAGCTGCTCGATCAGCTCTATCTGCGGCCGGACGTGCGGCGCACCGGCATCGGCAGCCGGCTGCTCGGCGCGGCGCGGGAGCACTCCCCGGGCGGGCTGACCCTGCATGTCTTCCAACTCAACGCAGAGGCACGGGCGTTCTACGCGCACCACGGGTTCCGGGTGGTGGGCACCGACGACGGCAGCGGCAACATGGAGAACCTGCCGGCCCTCACCCTCCGCTGGACACCGGGGGTCGCCACCCCGTGAGGGGCAGGGGTACAGCGGTCCCGCCGCGGACCGGGACACCTTTGCCCCTTTGAGTGGTTTAGGGCGGATTTTCTAGCTCGGGCGGGGAGCGTGGTCTTCCATGGCGGCGTGAGGGAGGCACCGCCAGGAAGGAGCCGCACCGTGCACGAGCTCGTCGCCGCCCTGCTCGAACCGGACGTCACGGGCCGGGAGCTCGCCGCTCTGCCCCTGCCGCGGACGTACCGGGCGGTGACCGTGCACCGTGCGGAGGCCGCGCTGTTCGCCGGGGTGCCGCACGACGAACGCGACCCGCGTGCCTCGCTCCACCTCGACGAGGTGCCGGTCCCCGAGCCGGGGCACGCCGAGGTGCTGGTCGCGGTGCTGGCCTCGTCGGTCAACCACCACACCCTCGGCTCCGCGCTGTTCGAGCCCGAGCCGACCTTCCGCTTCCTGACGGAGTACGCCCGCAGGTCACCGGCCGGACGGCGGCACGACCTGCCGTACCACGTCCTGGGGTCGGACCTCTCCGGCGTGGTCCTGCGCACCGGCCCCGGCGTCGGCCACTGGCGGCCCGGTGACGAGGTCGTCGCGCACTGCCTCGTGGTGGACCTGGACGGCCAGGACGACGCGGCGCGCGGGCCGGCCCAGCGCATCTGGGGCTACGAGACCAACTTCGGCGGGCTGGCGGAGCTCGCGCTGGTCAAGGCCACCCAGCTGATGCCCAAGCCACCGCATCTGACGTGGGAGGAGGCCGCCTGCTGCGGACTGGTCAACTCCACCGCGTACCGGCAGCTCGTCTCCCACAACGGTGCGGCCATGAAGCAGGGGGACACCGTCCTGATCTGGGGCGCGGCGGGCGGGCTGGGTTCGTTCGCCACGCAGTACGCGCTGGCCGGCGGGGCCACGCCGGTGTGTGTCGTCTCGTCGCCGGAGAAGGCCGCGCTGTGCCACGGGATGGGCGCGGACCTCGTCATCGACCGCACGGCCGAGGACTACCAGTTCTGGAAGGCCCCGGACACCCCGGACCCCGGCGAATGGCGGCGCTTCGCCCGGCATGTGCGGGACCTCACCGGTGGGGAGGACCCCGACATCGTCTTCGAGCACCCGGGCCGGGACACCTTCGCCGCGTCGGTGTACGCGGTCCGGCGCGGCGGCACCGTGGTCACCTGTGCCTCCACCACGGGCCCGGCGCACCTCTATGACAACCGCTCGCTGTGGACCGGGCTCAAGCGGGTCCTCGGTACGCACTTCGCGAGCTACCGGGAGGCGTGGGAGGCCAACCGGCTCGTCCTGAAGGGCCGTATCCACCCGCCGCTGTCCGTCACCCATCCCCTGGAGGCCACCGCCGAGGCGGTGTCCGCCGTGCGGGCGGGACGGCACCACGGGAAGGTGGGCATCCGCTGCCTGGCGCCGCGGGACGGTCTGGGCGTGCGCGACCCCGAGCTCCGCGAGGACCTGCTGCCGTGGCTCACCCTCTTCCGGGACGGTTGAGCCCCGGAAGAGGGCCGTCAGGCGGGCGTCAGGCCTCGATGCGTACCACGGCCTCGATTTCGACCGCGATGCCGAAGGGGAGGGCCATCATGCCGACGGCGGAGCGGGCGTGCGAGCCGCGCTCGGAGCCGAAGACATCGGTGAGGAGGTCGGAGGCGCCCTCCGCGACCACGTGCTGTTCCTGGAAATCGGGGGCGGACTGCACCATCACGAGCAGTTTGACGAATTCCCGTATCCGGTCGAGATCACCGAGTTCGGCGTTGAGGGCGGAGAGGATGTTCAGCGTGACGAGCTTGGCGGCCTCCTTGCCCTCGTCGATGGTGAAATCCGCGCCCAGGCGTCCCCGGTATTTCACCGAGCCGTCCGGATTCAGCGGGCCGTGACCGGAGACGAAGACGAGATCGCCGACGGTCTTCGTCGGCACGTAATTCGCCAGCTTCGGCAGCAGCGGCGGCAGCGTCAGTCCGAGTTCTTCCAGACGGCGTGAGACCTGACCCATTGCTTGTTTCCCCTCGATCTTGCGTAGGTGAATACGTGGTCCTGCGCAGGTGAATACGTGGTGGTCAATCGTCGGTCGGTGTGGCGGAGGCCACCGGTGCGGCGGGCGGGGCGGCCTGTGGTGGCTCTGGTGCGGTGGCGGCACGGGCCGTGACGGCCCGCAGGCAGTGGAATGCGGTCAGCCCGGTCAGCGCGAGGACCGCCACCAGGATCGCGAACGACCTGATGTCCGGCGGAATCTTGCTCACGACCAGGGACGCGAAGCTGCCGCCGGCCATCTGGACCGCCCCCAGCAGTCCGGAGGCGGCGCCGGCCATGGCGGGGAAGGAGGTCACCCCGCCCGCCACGGACATCGGGAAGAGGAAGCCGTTGCCGATGGTCACGGCCGTCATCAGCACCAGCAGCGGCCATGGGGTCTGCGGATCGGTCAGCCCCACCACCAGCAGCACCAGGGCGCCGCTGGAGAAGATCAGATGGCCCCGGACCAGCAGCCGGTCGATGGAGTGGCGCTTGACCAGGCGGCGCGAGACGAGATTGCCGGTGATGTACGCGGCGGCGATGCTGATGTAGCAGTAGCCGTTGATCTCGGTGCTCATGCCCAGGCGCTGGAAGATCACCGGTGAGGCGACCAGATAGCCGGTGTAAACGGCGTACCCCACCCCGAGGTTGAGGCCGTAGCCCCAGAATTTTGCGCTCAGCAGCAGCCGCCGGTAGTTCCCCACCGTCGTGCGCAGCCGCCGTGCGCGGCGTTCCGCGGGCAGCGACTCGGGCACCCTGAGGACGACGGCGAGCACGGTCACCGCGGCGATCACTGCGGTCAGGAAGAAGGGCGCCTGCCAGGAGACGTAGGTGGTCAGATAGCCGCCCAAGAGCGGGGAGATGGCCGGTGAGGCGCCGACCACCGGCATGATCGTGGTGAAGACGCGGGCCGCGGTCTGCTGGCCGTAGAGGTCGCCGACGATGGCCCGGGCGAGGACGAGTCCGGCGCCCGCACCGAGGGCCTGGAGCAGCCGGGTGGTGGCGAAGACCGCGATGTTCGGGGAGAGGGCGCAGCCGAGCGAGGCGACCGCGTACAGCGTGAAGCCGCCGATGACGAGCCGTCGTCGGCCGATCGCGTCGGACCAGGGGCCGTAGAGGAGTTGGGCGACGAGCAGGCCGACCAGGTACGGGCTGAAGGTCGCCTGGACCGCGGAGACGGAGGTGCCCAGCGCGTGGGCGGTCTGCGCCAGGCCGGGGAGGTTGATGTCGGAGGACATCAGGCCGCCCACGCTCAAGGAGATGAGCACCGCGAGGAGTAAGGGCGGGACTTTGGCTTCCGTGGTCTGCATGCATGCCCTTCCGGACGCGGAATGCGTCCCCTGGGCCCGCCGCCTCGATTCCGTGGCGGTGGCCGGCGGTTCGACGATCGGATCTGAATCCTAGTGATCGCGTGGGGGCGGAAACAGGCTCCTCTCGGACCGTTCCCCCTGCTCCGATGGGCGCCGGAATGCGGTACCAACAGCGGCAAGTACCCTCATTTCACCCCTTGGTCTTTTACCGGCAGTAGCTTCGGGCCATGCGCACCTTCATCGTTGATGCGTTCACCGACCGGCCGTTCGCCGGAAATCCCGCCGGTGTCTGTCTGCTGGAGAAGCCGGCCGAGGTGGCCTGGATGCAGCAGGTCGCCGCCGAACTCAATTTGTCGGAAACCGCTTTCGTGCACCGCGTGGGGGAGAACTCCTACGGCCTGCGGTGGTTCACGCCGACGGTGGAGGTGGACCTCTGCGGCCACGCCACCCTCGCCACCGCCCACGTGCTCCACACGACGCGGGACGCCGCCGAGAACGCGACCCTGCGCTTCGAGACGCTGAGCGGGGTGCTCACCGCCCGGCGGCACGGCCGCGGTGACATCACCCTGGACTTCCCGGCGGACCCGCCGGCCGCCGAGCCGGTGCCGCTGGGGCTGGCCAAGGCGCTGGGCACCGACCCGGTGTGGACCGGCCGGGCCCGGCACGATCTGCTGGTGGAACTGGCGGAGGCCACCGCGGTGCGGGACCTGGCCCCGGACATCGTCGCGCTGGCCGCCTTCAGCGGCCGGGCGGTCATCGTGACCGCGGCCGCCCCGGCGGGCGCCGATCACGACTTCGTCTCCCGGGTCTTCGCCCCGGCCGCCGGCATACCCGAGGACCCGGTCACCGGCGCCGCGCACTGCGTACTGGCGCCCTTCTGGTCCCGGCGGCTCGGCCGGACCGAGCTCGCCGGTCTCCAACTCTCCCCGCGCGGCGGCCGGGTGGGCGTCGAGCTGCGCGGTGACCGGGTGACCCTGCTGGGGCAGGCGGTGACGGTGTTCAACGGGGAGCTGAGTACAGCGAGCTGAGGCGGTACGGCGGCCGGCCTGACGACACGCGCCCCGCTTTCCCGGTACGGCCGGGAAAGCGGGGCGCGGGAACGAGACGCCGGTGAGTCCTCAGGGGCGGATGAGCACCTTGAGGGCCTCGCGTCCGGCCATGGCCTTGTAGCCGTCCGGGACGCCGTCCAGCCCGACGGTGCGGTCGAAGATCGCGGACGCGTCGAGGCGTCCGGACAGCACGTCGGGCAGGAGCTCGGGGGCGTAGGCCCGGGCCGGGGCGACGCCGCCGGCGAGGGTGACGTTACGGCGGTAGAAGCGCCGTACGTCGACGCCGTCGCCGTCCTGGGGGACCCCGACGTAGCCGACGGCGCCACCGGGGCGGGCCATGTCCAGGGCGTCCCGCAGGGCCGCGCCGGTCCCGACGCACTCCAGCACCGCATGCGCCCCGTGGCCGCCGGTGAGTTCCCTGACCCGCTCGACGGCCTCCGCGCCGCGCTCCGGGACCACCTCCACGGCGCCGAACCGCCGCGCGAGGTCCGTCCGCGCGGTGTGCCGGCCGAGGACGATGATGTGCTCCGCGCCCAGCCGGGCCGCGGCCAGCACGCCGCACAGCCCGACCGCGCCGTCCCCCACCACGGCGACGGTCCGGCCGGGGCCGGCCTGCGCGGCGCGGGCCGCGTGGTGCCCCGTGCACAGCACGTCGGACAGGGCCAGCACCGCCGGCACCCGGGGGTCGTCCGGCTCCATCGGCAGCGGGAGGAGGGTGCCGTCGGCCTGGGGGACGCGGACCGCCTCGCCCTGGCCGCCGTCCAGCTCCCCGCCCCAGAACCCGCCGTTCAGGCAGGAGTTGGGCAGCCCGTCCGAGCAGAACTCGCAGGTACCGTCGGACCACTTGAAGGGCGCGAGGACGAGGTCCCCGCGGCGTACGGAGGTGACCTCGGCGCCGGTCTCCTCGACCACGCCGATGAATTCATGGCCGAGCCGCACCCCGTCGGGGTTCGGCGGCATCTTCCCGTAGCGCCACAGGTCGCTGCCGCAGATCGCGGCGTGGGTGATGCGCACCACGGCGTCGGTCGGCCGGTCGATCCGGGCGTCGGGCACCTCCTTCACCTGGACGTCCCCTGCCCCGAACATCACTGCTGCCCGCACGGTCGTACTCCTGGATTCGCTCGACGAGGGCCGGTCCGGCCCGGTACGGCTCGGGGATCACGCGCGGCGCGCTACGCGTGGACGGTCCACTCGCGGCGCCGGAGTTCGGCCGTGAGTGTGCCGGCCGACCCGTCCGCCACCAGGAGTTCCGCCAGTCCGGCGGAGCCGTCCGTGGCGTGCTCCAGGCGGACGTCCTCGATGTTCGCCCCCACCGCCGAGGCGGCGGAGAGCAGTCGGGCCAGCTCACCCGCCCGGTCACGCAGGACCACCCGAACCGATCTGTACGCTACGGCAGTTCCGCCGGGCCTGCCGGGGATCCGGGCATATCCCGCGTTGCCCCGTGCGAGCAGCGCGGTCAGCTCCGCCGGGTCCGGCCCGCGCAGCGCGCGGCGCACAGTGTCCAGGTCGCCGGCGAGCCCGTCCAGCACGGTCGCCACGGCCTCCGCGTTGGTCGCCAGGATGTCCGTCCACAGTCCGGCGTCGCCCGCGGCGATCCGGGTGACGTCGCGCAGCCCCTGGCCGGCGAGCCGCAGCGCCACCTCTTCCCCGTCGTCCAGCCGGGCCGCCATCAAGGTGGCGAGGAGGTGCGGGACGTGGGAGATGAGCGCGACGGCGTGGTCATGGGCCTCGGCGTCGAGGACGACCGGCACGCCGCCGCACAGCCGGACCAGTTCCAGCGCCCGCCCCAGGACGGCCGGTTCGGTCGCCGGGTCGGGGGTGAGCACCCACGGGCGGCCCTCGAACAGCTCGGCCCGGGCCGCCAGCGGACCCGAGCGTTCCCGCCCGGCCATGGGGTGGCCGCCGACGAAGGAGCCCAGGTCGCCGCCGCGGGCCGCGATCTCGTCCAGCGGCGGGCCCTTCACGCTGGCGACGTCGGTGTACGCCCGCGCCAGACCGTTCTTCTGGTGCTCCTCCAGGACGCCGGCCACGCTCCCGGGCGGCACCGCGAGCACCGCGAGGTCCACCGGCCCGGGCGGTGCGCCGGCCGTCCCGGCGCCCAGCGCGGCGGCGGTACGGGCCGCGTCGCCGTCCCGGTCGATCAGATGGGTGGTGACGCCCCGCGTCGTCAGGGCGAGCGCGACGGAGGTGCCGATGAGCCCGGTGCCGACGACGGCGACGGTGCGCAGCGCGTTCGCGGTCATCCGGCGCCCTGGGTGATCCGCCGGATGATGTGCGCGGCCAGCCGGCGCACCCCTTCCTCGATCCGCTCGGGCGTCAAGTAGCTTGCGGACAGCCGCAGTTGGCGCTCTCCGCCGTCGCCCAGATAGAAGTAGCTCATCGGGGTCCAGATGACGCCGTGGTCGCGGGCCGACTCCTCCAGGAAGGCGTTGTCGGCGGCGAACGGCAGGGTCAGGACGAGGAAGAATCCGCCGTCCGGCACGTTCCACCGCACCTGCCACCGGTCCTGCGGCAGATGGCGGGCGAGGGCGGCCAGCAGCGCGTCCATGGTGCCGCGGTAGAACTCGATGAGGTCCTTGTTGGCGTCGCGCAGCCGGCACCCGTGCTCAAGGAGCATGCCCCCGATGGCCGCCTGGGCGATCGCCGGGGTGTTCACCGTGACCATGCTCTTGATCTTCGACAGTTCGTCGGCGAGCAGGGTGCGCCCGCCGTGCTCGCCGATGACCGGCTGATCGGCGATGACGTAGCCGACGCGGGCACCCGGGAAGCAGGTCTTGGCGAACGAGCCGAAGTAGATCACCCGGTGCCGGGTGTCCAGGGACTTCAGGGTGGGCCGCTGCTCCCCGGTACGGCTGAAGAACCCGTAGGGGTTGTCCTCCAGCAGCAACAGGTCCTCCGCCGCGGCCAGATCGAGCAGCGCGCGCCGCTTCTCCGTGGGCATCGACGCCCCGGAGGGATTGGCGAAGTCCGGGATCACGTACACCGCGCGCGGCCGCTTGCCCCGGGCGCGGAGCTCCCGGACGGTGGCGCGCAGCGCGTCGAGGTCCAGGCCGGTGTCGTCCTCGGGCACCGGCACGGTCGCGGCGTCCAGCAGCCGCGCGGCGCCCGTGATGCCGACGTAGCCGGGGTCGGTGACCAGCAGGACGTCGTCCGGTCCGGTGATCAGCGCCCGCAGGACCAGGAGCATCGCCTCCTGGCAGCCGACGGTGACCACGACGGCCGCCGGGTCGGTGTGGATGCCTTCGTCGTGGGCGATCGTCCGGGCCACCAGGTCGTGGATCTGGCCCTTGGTGCGCCCGTACTGGAACAGCGCGGTGCGCACCTCCTCGGGTGAGCGGCCGAGGTCCTGCTCCAGGTGGCGCGTGTAGGTGTCGAGGTAGCCGCCGATCCGGTCCACCTCGAAGAACCCGTCGTAGGGGCGGCCCGGACCGAACGAGATCGCCTCGGGGTACCGCAGCGTGACCTCGTTGAGGAAGTTCATCACGTCGAGCAGCGGGTCCGAGAGGGACGAGTGCAGATCGGCCGGCCTGAGCTCGGCGTCCGGTCCGGGCCGCGGCATTACGCCTGCTCCTGCCAGAGCACCGGGCAGAAGTCCGGGTCCGTGTAGTCGGGGTTGCCGCCCGCGTCCTTGCGGACGAGGACGTCGTTGTTGTAGACGACCCGCTCGCCGGTGGAGATCTCGAACGGCCGCCACTGGTTCGTCCGGTCCTGGAGGTGGAACGAGATCGCCCGGCGCGGACGGTCGCTGCGGTTGAGCCCGCTGCCGTGGTAGGTGCGGCAGTGGTGGAAGCTGATGTGCCCCTTGGGGATGACGACGGGCACCTTGCGGACCGACACGTTGTTGAAGGCGGCGTTCTCCTCCAGCATCTCGTCCAGCTCGGAACGGTCCCGCTCGGCGAAGTGCTTGGTGGTCGCGTCGTTGCCGCCGATCTCCTTCCACCGGTGACTGCCGTCGACCATGGTGATGGTGCCCATCTCCTCGCCACAGTCGTGGAAGGGGATGAAGGCGGTCAGCATCTCGTCGGAGGTGCAGGTCTGCCAGTAGTGACGGTCGAAGTGCCAGGGCACGATGTTGCCCTCGTCCTCGGGCCGCGGCGGCTTGTGGATCAGGGTGCTGTTCCACAGCCGTATCTGGCTGGTCTCCGCTATCCGCGCGGCGACCGCCCCGATGAGCGGCTTGGACAGGATGCTCCGGATGGTGTCGTCCTCGTAGAAGATGTAATCGTTGTGCCGGTGGACGTCGCCCTTCTCCGGCTCCCAGTACGCCAGCCGCGGGGGCCGGACCGGGAGGGTCCGGTCCCGGTGACCGCCGTAGAAGCGGTCGGCCGCGGCATCGAGCGCGTCGACCTCGTCGTCGGTCAGCAGCTTCTTCGACAGGTACCAGCCGTGCTCCTGGTAGAACAGCACGTCGTCGTCGGTGGGCAGCAACGCCCGGTCGTGGTCGCTGAGCTGGAACGCCTCGGTGGTCATCATGGTCCTTTCCGAAGATCCGGGTCCTCGTACGATTCGTTCGGTGCCGCCGCGGCCGGGCCGCGGGCCAGCAGCTCCGGGCCCAGGGCGGCGAGGGACGGGCGGCCGGCCAGCGCCATGGCGTCCTCCAGTTCGTCCCGCAGCAGGGTGAGCACCTCGCGCGCCCCAGCCTCGCCGCCGGCGGCCAGTCCCCACAGCACGGGTCTGCCGACGAAGACCGCCCGCGCGCCCAGCGCCAGTGCCTTCAGCACATCGGTCCCGTGGCGGATGCCGCCGTCGAGGAACACCGGACAGCGGCCGTCGACCGCCGCCACGACCTCCGGCAGCGCGTCCAACGTGGCGACGACGCCGTCGAGTTGGCGTCCGCCGTGGTTGGACACCACGATCCCGTCGATGCCGAGTCCGGCGGCGCGGGCCGCGTCCTCGGCGGTGAGGACGCCCTTGAGGAGGAGCGGCAGCCGGGTCTGCTCGCGCAGCCAGGCCAGGTCGGACCAGCTCAGCGAGGGGTCGATGAAGGCGTCGGCGTGCCGGGCCAGGGCGGAGCTGCCGTCCTGCCGGTCGTGCAGGAAGCCGGTGACCTCACCGTCCAGGTTGCGGGCGACGATGCCCGGCGGCAGGTGGAAGCCGTGCCGCACCTCACGCAGCCGTCTGCCGAGCCGCGGGGTGTCCACGGTGAGCACCAGGGCGCGGAACCCGGCGGCCTCCGCGCGCCGCACCACCGTGCGCAGCACGTCCCGCCGGTGCAGCCAGTAGAGCTGCAGCCAGAGGGGTCCGGTGGTCTGCGCGGCGAGGTCCTCGAAGGTCCGGCTGGCGAAGATGCTGACGATGGTCGGAATCCGCAGACCCGGCGCCCCGGCCGCCCGCACCGTGGCCACTTCCCCTTCTGCGCAGGCGAGTTGGTGGTAGGCCATCGGCGCGATGCCGAGCGGCGCGCCGACCGCGTCCCCCAGCACCGTGGTCGACAGATCGCACCGGGAGACGTCGGCCAGCACCCGGGGCCGCAGGCGGAGCCGGCGGTACGCGGCGCGGTTGGCCCGAACGGTGCTCTCCGTACCGGCTCCGCCCTGGATGTAGTGCCAGGTGGCAGAGGGCAGGCGGTCCTTGGCGAGCGCGGCGTAGGCGCCGACGGTCAGCGGCCGGGGGACGGGATCGGCGTCGGTCATGGAGCGCCGGTGAGGGCCTGGGCCCGCTCGACGGCCTCGTAGAGCCCCTTGATGTTGCCGCTGCCGAAGGTCTGCGCGCCGCGCCGCTCGATGAGTTCGAGGAAGAACGTGCCCCGGGCGTGCGGCGAGCGGGTGAAGATCTGGTACAGCAGCCCCCAGTCGTCGCGGTCGGCGAGCACGCACAGGTCGCGCAGCACCTCCAGATCACCCCCGAGGGAGCCGACCCGGTCCTCCACCGCGTCGTAGTACGTGGCGGGCGTGTGCAGGAATTCCACCCCCTGCGAGGCGATGTGCGGCACGGCGGCAGCGATGTCCGAGGTACCGAATGCCAGATGCTGTACGCCGGCGCCGCCGTGCGCGTCGAGAAAGGCGTCGATCTGCCCCGGCTTACGCCGCACATCGGGCTCCAGGAACGTGAAGGTGACGGCCCCGGACGGGCTGCGCACCACCTTGGATTCCATCGCCTGGTCGCCGACCTCGATGAATTCCTCGAATGCCTCGTCGAACCCGAGGCCCTTTTCGTAGAAGGCCACCGTCCGGGCGAGTTCACCGGCCGGAAGGCACACGGCGAAATGGTCGAGCGAATGCAACCGCGCTGCGTCGCCGGCGGATTGCGCGCCGGCACCCGCCTCCGTCCACCGCAGCCGAGGATGCGGCAACTGCCGGTCCGGGTCCTCGTACTGCACGAAGGTGTGCACGGTGTCCCCGAACGCCCTGACCGCGGCGGACACGGCGACGGAACCGTCCTCGTACTCGACCTCGGCCGGCTCCGCCACCACCTCCGCCCCGTGCTCGACGGCCCGCCGGAACGCATCCTCGGCATCCCCGGTCCGCAGCGCGACATTGGCCACTCCGTCACCGTGGCGCGCCACATAACGGGCCACCGGCCCGTCGGAGGTCAGATCTGAGGTCATCAGGAGGCGAATGTCCCCCTGCCCGAGGAGAATTGATCTGCGGTCCGCAAGCCCGGTTTCCGGACCCCCTTCGGCAAGGATTTCAAAACCGAACGCGGTGCGGTAGTAATAGGCGGCCTGCCGGGCATCCCCGACATGGAATTCGACATGACTGATGGTGTAGTCGCTCAACGAGACCCCCGCTGTTTGTATGGCGAGTTGCGGCCCACCGGCCACCGATATCGGGCAGCCGGCCGACCGAAAGAGCCAAACAAAATTAACCGCTGGTACACACCTGACAGAACACACCTTCGGAGACTTGCGGTTCCTCGATCGTCACCCGCGCCTGCTCCGATGGTCGCCCGGGCGCGCCCCTCAGGCGCCCCCCCATGCCGACGGCCGACTACCCGAAAATCCCGTGCTGGTAGGCATACAGCCCGGCCCGCAGCCGGTCCGGCTGCCCGATCTTCCGCATGGCCTGGGTCAGATGCTTCTTGACGGTGGCCTCCGCCAGGAACAGCTCCGTGGCGATCTCCGCATTGCTCAGCCCCCGCGCGAGCTTGCCCAGCACCGCCCGCTCCCGCTCGGTCAGACTGGCCTCGGCCGGGCTGGGCCCGTCGATCGCCAGCGTCTGCTCGACCGGCTGCACCTTGGGCGCCGGCAGGAACACCGCACCGCCCAGGGCCACGGTCGTCACCGCCCGGATGATCTGCTCCTCATCGACCGCCGGATCGATACACCCGTGCACGCCCCCCGTGAGGACCTGCGAGACCTCCACACTCGTCTCCGCGGGGTGCAGCAGTATCGCCTTCGCCCCCGGCACCCCGTTCACCGACACCAGCCGCTGCGCGGCCGCCGCATCCGCGGCCAGCCCTTCCCTCGTACCGACGAGGACGACCTCGGGCTGCTCCTCACGGGACGCCTCGATGGCCTTCTTCGGATTCCCGAAACTACTGACCACCCGCAACTCCGGCGCCGCCGTCAATATCGACCGCAACCCGGCCCGCGTCACCGACTGCTCCGCCACCAACATGACCCGCACCACGGGCGGCGCCCATAACTCCCCGGCCGCGCCCCGGTACCCGTGCACGCTGCCGCCATGAACGTGAGCGCTCTCATTGGGCGCGTGAAGACCTCCACTGTGCCCGTGAACGCTCCCGTTCCTCCGGTCACTCGCCTGCTCGCGGTCCCCCGCCTGCCCTAACTGCCCTGCCTCCAGCACCGTGATCCCCCGTTCCTCCACCGAACGTCCCTCGTCCCAGAACAATGTCGCCGAGCCGGTCAAACAGGACTGTAAGCCCGAATCGCCTCCGTTCCTTCGGCTCCCTGTTCACCATTGAGCAAAAAAACGACCGGTGCGTCGGTGCTTACTGGGAGCTATAGGGGGAGGTCAGGGGGGTGGTTGCCTGGGTCATCAATTCCGCTGCGGAAAAGGGCAGTTGGGGCGTGCGTTCCGCCCGTGGCCTACGCTGTCCGCTGCTCCGCGCACGCGGAGCAGCGGACACAAGACAGGCCGGAGGACGCTCGGAGGGCGTCACACACCGAGTGCCATGCACTGCTGGAGCAGCGGCTCCAGGCGCAGCTGCGCCTCCTCCCGGTCGAAGACCTGAAGCGCGTCGAGGCAGGCGAAGACCCAGCGGGCCTCCCCCTCGTCCCCGATCTCACATGCGATGGCGGTCACCACGGCCTCCGTGTCGACCTGGTCCCCACCGAACTCGGCGGCAACGGACCGATAGCCCGCCGCGAGGGCCGGATCCGCGTATACGCCGGTCGCCTCAAGGAACGCCCGGACCGCCGAGCGGTCCGCGAGCATGTCGGCCAGACGCCGCAGGACCTCGTCGGGGTCGCCGAGCTCGACGTGCAGCCGGTGCGCACGGTCGACGAGAAGCGGCCACCCGCCGGTCAGCGCGTGGAGCCGCTCCAGCCGTTCGTCCGTGGTGAACACCTCGGCACGCTGGGCCCAGCCCCGCAGGCTTCGCCGATCATGCCGGCGCAGCACCACCGGGACCGCAGAGGTCCGTGCCTCGCCCGTCAGCAGGGCACGCCACAGGTCCAGTTGCGCGGTGTCGGTGACGAGCACCACCGCGCGGGTCACGCCGGCATTGCCGGGCAGCAGCGTGTCGGCCAGGTCGACGGCCTCGTGGCAGGTCTCCGACTTCACCGGGTAGCGGGACATCCCGGCACAGTGCGCTGCCTGCCCTCCGAGGGGCCGCCATACGTATGCCCAGGCGCCCGAGCAATTCCTGTCGCCCCTTGGGAGGGAGGGAGTTGAAAGCCAGCTCCACCATGCCGACCTTCAGGTCGTCGAGGGCGGCGGCCGCCGGCTGTTCCAGTGCGTTGAGTGCTGCGGCCAGGGCTCCGAGGCCCTCGACCGACACGCCCCGCGGAGACAACGGTGGCCCCGCGCTGACGTGGTAGCGGTCCTGCACACGCGCTCCGTTCGATGGTGATGTTGCGTTGCGGTCCGTGCACCCGCGGTCAGCCTGGTGCCACGAAAGTGTCGCCGGCTAAAGCGATTTGACGTTCCGTCAGGGCCCACGGGTGTGCTGGGAGACGCATGCTCCACGGCCGCCACCAGCGATCTCATGTCGGCACCGCCCAGCGGCCCGGTGTCACGCCAGCAGGCCGCAAGTGCTGCCCGGGTCATGGCGTAGGGGCCCCACATCCGCAGCATCTCGCTGGAGGCGAGGCTGCGCCGCACCACGTCGAGGAGACCGATCAGACCCGTGCGGAGCGCCTCGTCGTGTGTGCCACCCACGAGTTCGGCGAGGGACACGGGGACGAACGGGCTGAGCAGCTGCGCCCGTGCCGTGGTCAGCAGATAGTCGGCGTAGGCGGACAGGTCATCGCGCCGCACCGCTTCTTGTGAGGGGTAGCAGGCATCGACGACGACATGGCCGTCCTCGTTGATCCAGCGCTGATGGGTGCGTAAGCGGTGGAGCTGGGCGGGCGACAGGCTCAGTCCCGGTCCGAAGGCGTGCGGGTCCGGGACCAAGAGCTCCCGGCGGCGTGGGGAGGTCTCCGTCCCCGCCCCGCCCGGCCCCTCGGCACCCGCGGGTGCTCCGGACACCCAGGCCGGTACGTCACCGAGGGCCCCTATTTCCGGGTGGGCCCCTTCCTTGTAGACGACTTCGGCGTAGAGCGGGTCGGACCCCGTGGCGACACACACCATGGCGCCGACAGGGAGCGCGGGCACACTCTCTCCGAGCGTGACCGCGGGGAAGTCGTCGAGGCGGAGCGGGCTGCAGCCGTAGCCCTCGCCCGCGAGGTCATAGCCGAAATACACGGCGTTGAAGGCGACGGCAGCGTGCACCGGCGCCCGGCGGACCGCAACGACCGCTTCCAGATACCGCAGCAACCTCTCCCGCTCCACGGCCGGTACGGCGTCGTACCCCTCGGCCATGGCAGACGTCAGCAGCGCCTGTTCCCCGTACGGGTCCGCCACCCGGGGCGCTGTCCCGCTCCCCCGGGGCGACACCCTCTCGTCGACGTGTTGTACAGGTTCGTCCCCGATCGCTGTCTTCGGATTCTCTGCGACCGGCCCCTCAAACTCCCTGCCGGCTGCTGGTCCCTGCGGCTCCCCACCCATGACACCTCCGCCGCACCGTAGGTCCCCCGACCCACATGCAATGCGTTACGCAGGCTATGCCTGACCTCCGCTCCCCGACCACGTTTTCGTCACCTTTCCCGAGAGCTACGGGGGCGCACGCCGAAGGGCGCGCCCCCTCGCGATCCCATCCAACGCAACCACTTCGCCGCCAACAAAGGCCATGCTCCTCCGCCGGGCCACCGCCCGGCCCACGACGTCGATCCTGGAGCCGTCCGGGTCCGCTTCCTACACACCGGAAGCGGTGAGGCGCGCATCAGCACGGCGGAATGGTTCTGCGGGCCCGAGACACACCAACCCATTCCTGCCAATTCGTCTTCCTAGAGGCGTTGTTGACCCTGCCGGGATCACCCAATTACCTTCCGCTTGCCCCCTCTTGGAGATCTTCTGGTGAGCTGCTGTGGGGATTGCCAACTAGGTGGATGGGTATGGCGATTGAGCTGCCTGGGCAGGTGGTGTCGTTCCTTCAGTTCATCGGGGTGAACTGGCCGAACATCGATGAGGACAAGGTCCGCGAATTCGCTTCCCACGTGCGGGATTTCGCGCAGAAAGTGGATGACACCCACAAGGACTCCACTGCCACGATCAACCAGCTCCAGGACGTCTACCAGGGCGCGTCGTACGAGGCGCTGCTGGCCAAGTGGGGCCAGATGTCTGATGGCCATATGACGGAGCTGGTCAACGCCTGTCATGTGGTGGCCGATGCACTGGACATCGCGGCGGACACGATCGTGGCGATGAAGCTGGAGGCGATCGCCGAACTCACCGTGCTGGCCATCACGTTCATCGCCGACCAGGCCGCCGCGGTCGCCACGCTCGGGATCGCGGAGGCGGCCGAAGCTCTGGTGATCGAGGCAGCCGAGAAGCTCATGGACTACCTGGTGCAGCAGCTGGAGCAGTACATCATCGGCCAGGTCATCGAGGCGGCCGTCGATCCGCTGGTGGAGACGGTCGGCAAGGCTGTCGGCGGCCTGGTCTTCCAGGCCGCCGAGTCCGCCCTCGGAGTCTCCGCCGGCGGCGGGGGCGGCCGTGCGGGCGAGAGTTTCTCCATCCATCCGGAGGCGCTGCACGCACGCGCGGAGAAGCTGCGCGGGCATGCGCAGACGGTGGCGTCGCACGCCGCCGAATTCGAAACGAAGGCTGCGGGGGCGAGCTTCGAATGAGCAATCCGATCGTCAAGGCACTGGAGCACGCCGCCGAAAAGCTGGGCAAGACCCTGGGCAAGGACGCCGGCAAGGCGGCCCAGGACCTGTACCACGGGGCGGGCGACCGGTTGAAGAAGGTCGCCACCAATCATGCCGAGAACGACGCCAAACACGCCGCGGAGCTCGACAATCTCCTCAAGGACCATGGACACCAGGAGCTCCCCAAACGCCCGCATCCGACCACAACAGGGGGCGAGTCCAAGCACCCGGGAACGAACAGCAAGACACGGGACCAGCTGGACGAGAATCACACGAACAACAACACCCGACCCGAGAATGCCAAGGAGGAGTGCGGGGATCCGGTGGATGTCGCCACCGGACAGGTCTTCCTGACGGAAACCGACATTTTCCTGCCCGGCATCTTGCCTCTCCGGTTCATGCGGAAATTCGAGTCCTCGTACCGCGTGGGCCGGTACATAGGACCGTCGTGGTCCTCCACGGTTGACCAGCGCCTGGAGATCGACGAGCAGGGGATCGTCTTCGTCACCGAGGACGGAATGCTGCTGTCCTACGACCTTCCTGAGCCCGGTCAGCGGACACTGCCGAACCACGGCCCTCGCTGGCCGTTGTTCCGTACGCCTCAGGGCGATTGGAGCATCGAAAATCCCAGGAGCGGACACACTCGATACTTCTCCGAAGCCGCACACGCCCCCGGCCTGGCCCTACTCGATGAGTTGACGGATCGCAACGGCAACTACCTCTCCTTCGATTACGACGACGAGACCGGCGCTCCGCTGGCCATCAGGCACTCCGGTGGTTACCACCTCACGTTCACCTGCGACCAACAGGGTCGTATGACAGCGCTGCATCTGACCGGCGGCGCGGAAGACGGGGGTCATGCGCTGGTCGTGTCGTACGGACACGACGACATGGGCAACCTCACGTCCGTCACCAAATCCTGCGGTATTCCCGGCCGGTACGAGTACGACGAACTCCACCGGATGACTGCCTGGGTCGACACCAACGGCAGCCGCTACGAGTACACCTACGACACAAGCGGCCGCTGCGTGTCCCAGGGCGGCACCGACGGCCACCTGCGCTACCGCTACGCCTACCGCCAAGCCGACCCCGAAAGCGGCCACCGCATCACCACCGCCACCAACTCCCTCGGCCACACCAGCTACTACCGGATCAACGAACGACTTCAAGTCGTGGCCGAGACCGATCCCCTGGGCAACACCAGCCGGAAGGAATGGGACCGCTGGGACCACCTCCTCTCTTCCACCGATGCGGTCGGGAACGTCACCAGGTACGTATGGGACGACGATCACAATCTGGCGTCGATTCAACTGCCGGACGGCAGCGTGCAGACGATCACCTGCAACGCACTCCACTTGCCGGTGGAGATAACCGGCGCCGATGGCGCGGTGTGGCGGCAGGAGTGGGACGGCAACGGAAATCGCATGTCCGTCACCACTCCGGACGGTGCGCGTTCGACATTCACCTACGATGCGACTGGCGCTGTCACGGCGGCCACGGATCCGGCCGGGGCAACACGGCACTTCGTCAACGGCAGCGCAGGGCTGCCGACGGCCGTCACGGATCCGCTGGGAAACACCACGTCGGTCGTCCGCGACGCATTCGGGCATGTCACCCGGCTGACTGATCCAGCGGAAGCGATTGTCCGGCTGGAATGGACAGTCGAAGGAAATCCCACCCGGCGCGTCCTGCAAGACGGCCGCGAGGAGTCGTGGACGTGGGACGGTGAGGGAAACTGCCTGTCCCACACCGACGCGAACGGCGGCCTCACGCGTTACAAGTACACCCACTTCGACCAGTTGGCGGCGCGCACAGGCCCCGACGGCGTCCGGTACGAGTTCTCTTACGACACCGAACTTCAAGTAACCGGCGTCCGGAACCCACTGGGGCTCACCTGGAACTACGTCTACGATGCGGCGGGACGTCTCCTGTCCGAGACGGATTTCGACGAGCGCACCCTCACCTACCGGTACGACGCCGCCGGCCGGCCTACGTCCCGCACCAATCCGCTCGGGCAGACCATCGCCTATGCCTGGAATCCCGTGGGCCAGTTGGTGACCAAGGACGCCGCGGGCGAGGTCACCGAATACCGCTACAACGTGGCCGGCGACTTCATCGGTGCGACTTCCCCGAGCTCCACGCTGACCTGTGAACGTGACGTGATGGGTCGCGTGTTGTCAGAAACCGTGGACGGTCGCACGACGACCTATTCCTATGACGGAGAAGGCCGTCGCATCTCCCGCGTCACCCCCACGGGCGTAGCCACACACCTTGCCTACGACCTCGCCGGCCATCGCACGGAGATGTCCGTGCACGGGCACAAAGTGACGTTCGCTCACGATGAGCTGGGCCGTGAAGTGCGGCGCGCCTTCGGCACCGCCCACGAGCTCGTCACGCTCGCCACTGCCTGGGACGAACGCAGTCGGCCCACCCACCAGACACTGGCCACACAAGCCCACACCGTCCGCTCGCGCGCCTACCGCTACCGCGCCGACAGCTACCTCACGGCCGTCATCGATGAGGCGAGGGGAACGCGAAGTCACGTCGCCCTGGACCCGGTTGGCCGGCCGGTGGCGGTGACGGCCGAGAACTGGTCCGAGTCATATGCGTACGACTCTGCAGGCAACCAGACGACCGCCGAGTGGCCGGACCACGCCGGCCACATCGCCGCTCGCGGCGAGCGCGCATACTCCGGCACCCGACTTCTGACCGCCGGCAGGATCCAGTACGCATACGACGACGCCGGGCGCACCCTCCAACGCCGGAAGACCCGGCTGTCGAAGAAACCGGATACCTGGCGCTATGAATGGGATGCCGAAGACCGCCTGATCGCCTGCTCCACCCCTGACGGGACGGTATGGAACTACACATACGACCCCTTGGGCCGCAGGACCGCCAAGCGTCGGCTGGCAGCGGACGGTTCCATCGCGGAAGAAATCATCTTCACCTGGGACGGCACACGCCTCGCGGAGCAGACCACATCCCACACCGGCGTCACTCTGACCTGGGATCACGACGAGCATCGCCCCCTGACACAGACGGAGCGGCGGCTCGACCGGGACCAGTCCGAGATCGACTCCCGCTTCTTCGCCATCATCACCGATCTCGTCGGTACGCCCACGGAACTCGTCGATGAGACCGGACACGTTGCCTGGTACTCCCGCAGAACGCTCTGGGGCACCACTGCACGGAATCGCGATGCCACCGCCCACACACCGCTGCGGTTCCCTGGCCAATACGACGACCAGGAAACCTCCCTCCACTACAACTTCCATCGCCACTACGACCCCGACACGGCACGCTACGTCACGCCGGATCCCCTCGGACTGGAGCCCGCTCCGAACCCCACCACCTACCCGCACAACCCCCACAGCTGGTCCGACCCTCTGGGGTTGGCCCCCGAGAGCTGCCCGAAGAAAAAGGCCCAGCGCAGCGACCCTGAGCGGGTCTGCACCGTCGGGGACTACGCCCAGGAGTCCATTCCGGCGCAGAGCAAGTCCCAGAAGTTCACCGCCGAGGAGCGAGCGCAGATCAACGACCTCGGCGAGCAATTCGGTTGCCACACATGCGGCTCCAGGGACCCGATGTCGAAGGGCGGGAACTTCGTGCCCGACCATCAACCCATCAGCTCATGGGTTCCGGACGGGACGCCGCAGCGCCTCTACCCGCAATGTCTGCCGTGCAGCCGGCAGCAAGCAGGCTGGGCAAGGCAGCTCGCGCCTATCATGAGGCCCTTGTACGGGAGCAAATGAAGTGATGGAGCGTATGGACACTCCCCCTGCATCGGCACACAACCCGACGAAATGGATTGAGTCCACCGGAGGCCCGTTCGTCCTCCTTCCCGCCACTCACGCCCTCGACTGGCAAGGAATCGAGGGCGACGACTATGACGCGGCATGCCTCGTGGAGGACTATCTCGGGCGAGTGGAATTCGGCCCGGAGGACCAGAAGGTGCCGGGCATCGTCGTAGCGGACGAGCCGTTGCCCACCACGTTCCTGCCAGATCTGCAGTGCTTTCTCCAATGGAGCTATGCACCATCGGAGCAGGCACTGGTCGACGGCGCCCGCAGCTCGTTCCATGACATTGACGACTGGCATCAAGGCCCTGCGCTCGATGTCCAGGACCAACTGATCGTGTTCGACGCAACGGTCCCGGGACATTCTCTGGAAGAAGCCGAGACGCTACCCGTCTCGTTGCCCGCGGGCAGTTACCGGTTCCACACCGCGGACTTCGAAGTCGGCGACGATGTCGCCGGGCGCCTGCACGCCCTCAGACCGCTCGACCCGCATCGCTCATGAAGCCGGACGTGCGTCGCTCGTGCGTCACGACACCGCCCGTGACGCACCCGGCGCCCACCCTGCACAGCTGAAGGAACTGCTGGTCAGTCCCCCTTGGCCGCCCGCTCCAAAATCACCACGCACTCCACATGATGCGTCATGGGAAACACGTCGGAAGCGACCCTTGACGGAAAAGACCAGGTCAGAGGCCCTTTTGCGAGCGTCAGCAGAGCACTTTCAAGATCGGAGCGTCAAACGAGCGTCACGATTTCCGCCTCAATCGGCGCCCTTGAATCACTGATCCGAGCCCTCACCGACCGCCCTGGCCACCTGCTAACACACGCCAAGCGCACTGTCGGCTTCCGAGCCGATGAGTCGTGACCGAGCGCCGATCAGTGACAGAGAGTACTCGCAGGCTCCGCAGGGCGCGAACCGCCAATTCCAGGCACCGATAATCCTGCCCGCGCCGCCACAACGGCAGCCCGTGCGGACCGGTCTGCCAGGGGACGCCGGTTCCGGCCCGTCGTAAGGCCCGGCACCGGCCGTCAGTGCTGGTGGTCGTGACCACCGTCCGGCTAGAGGCTGGCCGCCCTCAGGCACGTCCCGGCCACGTACGGGACCCGAGGTAAAACGGGCTTCCCGCCGGCTCAGGTGAGGACGATGTCGGCGGGGCGGCTCCGTGGTGAGGTAGTGGCGAAGAAGGCGTGCAGGGGCCGGTCGATGTGTTGTTCGCGTCCGGTTCCCTGGGTGGCGGCATCTAGCAGAGGCGCGAGGTCGCCGGTGTCGGCTGGTGTCAGGATGAGCCAGCGCAGGATGATCTGCAGGGTCAGGAGCCGAAGGGCGCGCAACTCCTCAAGCTTCTCGTGCTCGGTCTGTTCTTTGATCTTGTCGCCGTGCACATAGCGGGATCGGGCGTCGTACGCGCGCCGGACGAGTGCTTCGGTTCGCTCGCGCTCGGTGGGGGTGAGGAATAGGGCAGCCGCGCGCGATCTGATGCGACTGGCGATGCCCTCGTCCTTGCCGTCGTCGGGGCTGATCAACAGGGCTTCCAGGGCGATGACGTAGTCGAGGTACAGCTCGTCCGCTTCCACCTCCCAGATGCCATAGTCGTCGTAGGTGCGCTGGTAGGCCGCCACAAGATGCCGGCCGGCGCGTTCAAGGCGCCGCGCACGCAGTTTGGGGACGCGCCGCGGATGGGTCAGACCGACTGTGACGGCGTCGATCTTCTTCGTTATGGCTGTGCAGAAGGCAGTCAGAGCCGATAGCTGGATAGGCCGGACGTGGAACTCGCCGGTGTCGCGGACCTCGACTTCTTCCTCTCGTCCTTGACTGCCTGGGTAAACGCGGATGGTGGTGGGCACGGCGGGGGGATGTAGGTTGAAACGGCGGCCATGCTGGACCGTGAAGACCGAGTCCACCCGCAACAACTCGTTGCCCCACAGCATCAGCGGGAGAAGGGCCTGCCAGTGCTGGGCTCCCGCCCTTGGGCCGGTGATGTCGAACCAGGTCGGACGGCGAGTGACCGTGCGACTAGGGTCGGGAACGTGAAGGAACGGCGCGCCAGCAATCAGGTCGAGATCGAGGCTCCAGGGGTGCAGGCCGTTCAGTGCAGGCGTCGGAACCGTCTGACGGAGCTCGTCGGCAGTGAAGGTCTGCAGAGTGTGCCGCCCCAGCGCGAGCCGTGTTCCCTGGGGGAAGGTGGCGTTGAGGAGCAGCCATCGTTCAGGGACCCGTGCCTGGCCAGTGCAGAAGGTGACGAAGCTGTCGGCGACCTCGGATACGGGGACTAATACCCCTTGGGCAATCAGCTGAGCTGCTTCAGCCAGACCGGACTCTGCCAGCAGCGTCCGGTGATCCAACATCCACTCTCCTTTGACCTTGGCGTAGAGGTCGGGATGCTCGTCGCGGGGCGCTGCGGCAGCCACTGCTCTCACCACGTCCTCCCAGTGGGGCTGGAGCATCAGCATCACTATGGAATGGGATTTCGGCGAGAGGCTGCCCGCGTACTCGAGCCACGACAACACGGCATCGCGCAGGGGGAGATGCTTGCTCATGGGTCTGAAACTAGCCGCCCGCGTCAACCGTAGGCAGTGGTTTTCCAACGCGAAACCTGTAGCGGCTGGCGTTCTCGATGTACACACCAAGAATGGCTATGCCTGAAACGTGTCCCGTTGGCCCCGGACCAACTCGTTCCCCAAGCCGGTCTCCCCGCGCCGCGCCGTGTCCTCACACCACGACGAACCACATCAAGTTCAGCGCCGAGCCACGCTCCACTCGGTGACTCCCCGCGCCCATCCGATGTCAGTGAGGCGGGATACCGTCCTCTCCACGCTGAGGTGAGGGGAGAACCATGGCGAGGAACGCCCGGGCCAAGCAGCTGCGGGAGTACGGCCTGTCGGTGCTGGAGGGGGCCCGCTCGGAGCAAGTGCTGCGCATGGCACGGCAAGTGAACGCAGCGTCGTACACGAGCGCGCGGGAGTACGCCGGCCGCTCGCTTTTCGAATTGCTGCAGAACGGCTACGACGCGCATCCGAGGGACCGCCGCGACGGATACTGCTTCCGCTTCGCGCAGAAGGTCGACGTGGAGGAGTTCCTCGCCGGTGTCCACGCGCCAAGGACGGCTTTGTGGGCATCGGGTTGGAGGTGTAATGGTGGGCTCGGGTATGGGAACTCCCGGAATACCTGAGGTACCGACGAAGTGGGCCTCACCGAGTGACGAAACACAGGCATGGGCCGGTCGGGTACCGTCAGGATGTGCCTACGTTCGTCTACCGACCCTCGTGGAAGGGAATGCGGGCTCACCTGCGCGGGAACTCCACGCGTCGGAGGCCACGTTCCTGCAGGTCAACAAAATCCGTCGGTTGTCCGGGACCCTGAGCCTCGCGGACACCCGGCGTCACGGAATGCCCGCACCGTGACGCCCCGGCTGCACACTGCGGACGGGTTACGTCATCAACTCGATGTGCGGATGCTCGGGCTTCGCCGGGCAGACGAACAGATGCTGCCGGTAGCCGCTGCCTACCTGGACCCCGGTCGCGTTGTAGCCGCGGTGGCCGGGGTACGGTCCAGCACCTGGGTGGGGGTACGGCGACCAGCTGTTCCCGGCGTCGTCCCCTTCCTCAAACGTGGCGACGGTCATCAGGACCTCCATGCCGGTGCCGCACTCGGAGCAGGGCTGCTGGCTGGGGTCCTGCGGGCTGATCCGCAGCGGCGCGGCATCGGCCCACGCGGTGCCGGCGGGCTCGGGACGGGTGTGGCGGGCAGCCAGTGTCTCGGGGTCCACGGTGAGGTGCCGAGCCGGGTACAGCCAGAAGGCGGTACGCCACAGCCGGTGCCGGGCGTCGTCGTCGGGCGCTTCGGCGAACCAGCGCGCAAGGGTACGGAAGTCGGCGGAGCGGTCCGAACGCCCGGCCCGCCGCTCGTTCAGCGACCGTACGACGGCCAGCAGTTGCGGGATCGCGCCCAGTGCCCGGCCGCGCAGCAGCCGGGCCTGCGACTCCCGGCCATCTCGGCTGAGGAACCAGGCCGCCAGCCCCGCCCATCGGCCGGCCCACCGCTCGTACGCGGCCCGCTCCGCGGACGCCGCCTCCTGCGGGGTGGCGTCCGCCGCCTCACGGGCGACCGCGGCCCGCAACAGCAACTCGATACTCCCGCCCGCCTCCAGCTCCAGCTCCAGCTCCAGGATCAGCCGGGCGATGCGCCCGCCGAGGGTGATCAGGTCCTGGATGAACCGCTCCAGGTACTGGATGAGCTGGTCCTTGTAGGCGAGGAAGACCTCCCCCCCACGTCGTGGAGGTCGATGGTCCGCTGGAGGGAGCCCATGAAGGCCCGCGCGTTGTCGGCGAGCGCGCCGAACGGCTCGCGAGCCCGTCCAGCGCCAGATGTGTCTTGGCCGGATCGGGTTCCTCCTCGGCCGCCAGCACGAGCAGGGCCCGCAGCTGCGTCACGATGTCGTGCAGCGCGACGGCCTGCAGCGCGCCTCGCCGCCCGAGCGCCTCGTCGTACGCGGACAGGGCCTCCTCCGCCGCCTCCCCCTCCGTCGTGAGCTGGTAGATGAACCGCTTGCGGTAGAAGTCCTCCACGGCGGTGACCCGGCCGGTGTCCGGATCGGCCCGCAGGTTCCCTCACCCCACCAAGCTGTCGAGCGCCTTGACCACGACGTCGAGTTCCGCCGGCTGGGCCTCGGAGGCCAGCCCCGCGTACACGTCCTCGGGCCGCAGATGCACGGCGAACCGCTCCTTGGCGACGAGGAAGGCCCGCATCACCGCCCGGTAAAGCAGCACGTTCGGAGCGGTGAGATGCGCGAAGGGGCCGTAGCCGTGGGGCAGGCCCTCCGCCTGCGGAGAGGTCATGTCCATTGCCCGACATCCTCCTGGAGCCTCGTCTGATCGGCAGGGACTTGAGTACTTGGCCGATTCGCATCGGCCCCGACCGTGTCCGGACCGCAACGACGTCACCAGAAGCGCTGGAGGACGCCGGTGCGCTGGAGTTCCGCCACGTGTTCCGCGGCACGCGCCGGCGCGGAACCCCCTCTGATGAGTGTTCCGGCCTCGATGTTGCGGTCCACTCCCGATTGCGTGAAGTTGGCGCTGGTGATCAGCAGCGTCTGCCGGTCGGCCACCGCAAGCTTCGCGTGCGTCTTGGCCCCGGGCTCCGTCCTCTGGCCCGGGGGCCAGTGCCACAGGCGCACTCCCGGCACATCGGCGAACGCGCTCGCCGGCTCGTCCCCGGACAGGGCGCTGCCTGCGCCTTGCAGCGTCTCGACGACGATGTCCAGGCCGACGCCGCGGGCCGCGGCATCCTGCAACGCCTGTGTCAGAAGCGGGTACCGCCGTGCCGAATAGGTCATCAGGGTCAGCTCTGTCCGTGCCTCGGCGATCAGCCCCAAGAGCGCCCGGTCCGTGGACCGTACGGGCACCCGGTGCGAAGAGGGGCCGCTCCACACCAGTGAGACCTCTTGTTCCCGGTCGCGTTGTGCGTAGCCGGCGGCCAGCCCGTGCAGGCAGGCCGCGGCTTCCTCCCGGGACAGGCCGTCCGCGTCCATCGCGTCGAGCAAGGCGGCGGCGGGCTCCGTGTAGGCGGAGGCCGACCGGACCGTGAGGAGCGTGGCGCGAGGCTGTCCGGCGGCTATGCCCTCGGCCAGTGCGCCCAGCGCGAGGTTCCCTGCGGCCGCCTCTACCTCCACGGCGGCCTTGAGCAGCCGTGCCCATCTCATTTGAGGCCCTGGAGGAGCACGAGGCCCGGGTCGTCAATGGGGACTATGAACCGTCGGTCCAAGAAGCGGTTGCCTCGCTCACAGGTCGTCTCCGACACGAACAGGCATACGTGGCATGCGGCGCCGTGCAGGAAGTCCTCGTGCGGGGGCCGGGGCAGCCGGTCCGCACACAGCGGGTCGGAGGAGCACCGCTCGGCATCGTGGAGGGCGCGCCGGACCACCCTGCTGAACTTCTCCGGTTCTGCCAGGGCCACCAGGCCGCCCAGGGTCCCTTCGGCGTCGGGGACCGCGGTGTAGATCAGGATGCCGGTACGCCGGTCGTCCTCGCGGCCGGCGTAGATCCGTTCGGAGAGGCTCGCCGAGGAGTAGCCGCATTCCAGCGAGATGGCCCGGATCAGCAGGTGCGACAGGGTGTGGAGCGCGATGTACCGGGCTCCGGGCCAGCCGCGCAGCGGATCGTCGGTGTCCTCGACACGGCCCGAGTAGCGGTTGCGGCGGAATTCCACGTAGGCGTCCCGGTGCGCCGCGAGCGCCGCCGTGCCGGCCACCCGCTGCTCCCAGTCGGCCATCAGCTCGTCCGAGACCCGCAGGAAGATCCCCTCGCCGCGCACCTCGCTGGCCGGCACCCAGGCGGGGACGCGGCTGCGGGAGAGAGGTGCGCGGGCCACCAGAGTGGGATCTTCGGGGTCCGGGGCGTCGAGCCGGGTGAAACCGATCAACGCCCTCACCTCCCGCAGCCGCTCCGCCTGGACGACGTGCGAAATGACCCCGTCGAGGGCCGGCGGCACAGGGACGTCGCGCAGCGCGAAGTCCTCGGTCGGTTCCGGAAGCTGCGGACTGGTGAAGACCTCCCATTCGGGCGTGAGCAGGTCCGGGTACGAGGCGGCCTCCGAGGACCGGGGCTCCGCGGCCGAGACCCGGTGCGCCTCGATGGCTTCGAACACGTCGGCCTGGCTCCACTGGTGCAGCGGCTTGAACTGCGGGAGCTCCCAGACCATGTCGAGGAATTCCTGCGACTTGGCCTTCTGAAGTTGCTCCCACAGCTGTTCCACCTTGCCCTGGAGGGCGCTTCCGCTGGTCGGCGGTACCGCGAGGACGCTGAGCGTCTGCGCGAACCACTGGTTCGAGGCGCCGATGACCAGCGGCTTGGGCCGCTGCTGGCAGCCCGCGGGGTCGAAGGTCGCCAGGTGGGGGTGGCGGCCCCGGCACTGCGGCAGAGTGATCTCGCCGCGCTGCCCCATGGCGTCGCGGATGTTGCGCTCGCTGCCGCAGTTCACGCAGCGCACCTTCACGTTGGCCGCCTGATTGCCGCCGTGGTCGAGCATCTCCAGCCGCGGGTGGCTGGCCTCCGCGCAGTTCCCGCCCCGGTGGACGAACGACGCGTACGGGAAGTCGTCCAGGTGTCCGGCCTGGCAGACCAGGACGAAGCGCGCCGCTACGGCGAGCGGGCGCTTGCCCTTGCGCTTGGCCGTGCAGTTGTCGTGGAAGAAGCGCGCCTGGTCGGGACGCCGGGGCTTGGCGTTCTCGAACTTGAAGATCTTCGAGTCGAGGCCGCCGAGGGCGTTGCAGGCGGTGCAGCGCAGCCACTGAGGGAAGGGCAGGACCGGGACGCCGACGCGGGATGCGGGACCGTTGGGGTCGTTGTCCGTGCCGTCCATCCAGGGTGCCGGGCGCAGTTGAGTGACCTGGGCGCCGTACGGGTCGCCTATCAGGCCGTTGACTGCCCGCAGCAGCCGCGGCTCCTTCAGGTCCGCCCACTCGAAGGCGTCGTACTGCCAGTCGTCGATCCCCCGCACCAGGACAGCGAAGTTGGGCAGATCGACCAGAGCGCCCACACCGCCCGTGTACATGAGGTGGCTGGGGCGTACGGAGCCGACCCGGCGCCGGTGCTGTGTCTTGTCCGTCATGCCTGTGCCTTCTTCCCCTGACTGCCGGCCTTGTCGGCCTTGCCGTCCAGTACGGCGCCCGTTTCGTCTCCCTCAGGCGAGTCCTCACCGTCGGAACCGGCCTGGCCCGCCCCGGCCGCGTAGTTCCACGCGGGAGCACCGCCGACCACGTCGTAGAGGCCGGCTCCCGGTACCAGCAGGTTGATCTCGTTCTCCGTCTCACGCATCGACTGGGCGACCGTGAGCTCGTCCCAGGTGGCGCCGGTGGCCCGGTTGAGCAGTCCGCTGAGCCGCTGGCCCTGCCACGCCGCCTCTTCGTATCCGAGGCGGGCGGAGCCCTGCTTCTTGTGCGCCCAGGCGTCCTTGAGGACCTCGATACGCTCCCCGAGGTACTTGCGAGCGCGCGGCCCGCCGACGGTCTCGGCGCGGGCCAGGAACCGATCGGTGACCTGCTGCGCGAGGGGGCCGTCGAGGTCGACGTCGTAGGCGTCGTGGTTGCGGGAGTGGGGCGTGGTCGCGTTGCGCACTGCGGCGATCCAGGCCGCCGCCGTCGTACGGTCCAGGGACCGGCGGGCGAACGGGGTGACCGAGAGGGCTTCGACCTGACGGTAGAAGGTGTCGTGGTAGTGCCCGAAGTTCTCGAAGTGGGCAAGGTCCCGCGGCCGCGTCCAGTTGTAGAGCGCCACGACCAGTCCCGGGCGCTGGGCGTCACGGCCCACGCGCGAGGAGGCCTGAATGTACTCGGCCGTGTTCTTGGGCTGGCCCACGACCAGCATGAGGCCGAAGCGGGAGACGTCGACCCCCACCTGGAGCATGGAGGTCGCGATCACCGCGTCGACCGCTCCGGTGCCCTCGTTGCGCAGTCCGAGCTTCGAGATGTCGATGCGCTGCTTGTGCTGTGCTGCCACCCGCAGTTCATCGACCACCGCCTGCCGCCGCAGGGTGGTGTCCATGGACTCGTCGAAGGACACCTCCAGACGGGACAGCACCTCGGTGATGTCCGCGGAAGAGATGCGCGAGGTCAGCTCCTGGACGGACAGCATCTCCGTGCGCCGCAGGAGGCGGTTCGACAGGCCCTTGCGGATTCCGTGGATCCGTACGCGAGTGGCGATGTCGTCGTCGAGGAAGCGCCGCATACCGGCGAGTTCCCGCGTGGCGTTGAAGTAGCCGACGAGCGTCATGTACGGGTCGGCGGGCTTTCCGTGCCTGTCGAAGAGGGTCTGGCCGGCCAGGAAGAGGATTTCGGCGACCCTGATCTCGGCCTGCTTCATACGGACGCCGTGGGCACAGATGCCCAGGTAACGCCGCCCCGGCGCCTCCTTCGAGACCTCGACCTGCTGGGAGAAGAAGGTGTCGCCGATGTCGATGACCTGAGGTGGGAAGATCGCCGTTTTCCGCGCGAAGACACCGCTGATCTGGTCCGCCGACCGCTTGGTCGTGGCTGTCGATGCCACGATCTTGGGACCGACCCGGACAGTGGTGCCGTAAGCGTCCTGCGCCGGCCAGCCGCACAGCTCGTCGACGGCCGCCTCGAACAGGCCGACGGTCGTGCCCAGCGCACCGGAAATCAGGTGGAGTTCGTCCTGGATGATCAGGTCCGGCGGACGCCGCCTCGTCACCGGCTTGCTCTTCACGGCCGCGTGCTTGCCCTTGGCCTGGTGCTTGTCCCCGCACTTGGTGCGGGTGTCGAGATCCGCGTGTCGGTAGCCGTGCCGCGGGCAGAGGTCGGTCACCCGCCCGAACAGCATGCCCGCCTGGCCGCGCCAGGGCAGCTGCGCCAGCTTGTCGACTGTGGCGATCAGCAGGCTGGGGGCCAGCCGGTAGATCTCCTCGTCCACGGTCAGGATGGGCAGTCCCTCGCCCGGTGAGCGGCGCTGCGAGAAAGGACAGGCCTGCTTGCCCTCGCCGTTGGGACAGTAGAGCAGGATGCGGCGCAGGTCCTCGTCGGCGTGCAGGTCGCGCTGGGCGCTCAGTGCGGAGCCGCACCAGGGGCAGGCCAGCGTCTGAAGCACCTTCGCGCCCTTGCCGTCTCCGGCGTCCTTTGCCTCGGCGATCTGCTTCTGGGCCTCGTCGAACCCGTTCGGGGAGACCGCGCCGCCCACCCAGAGGCCGATTCGGAAGGGAGTCGTCCCCCAGCGTACGTCGCCGCCGTCGTAGGCCTCGCGGCGCAGCACTTCGGCGGCGCAGACGAGAGCCGCCGCACGCTGGAACTGCTGGGCAGTCAGCAGCCGCAGGGTGTACCGCATCAGCACGGCGACGCCGGCCTCGCCACTGCGGGCGTCCTCCCCCGTGCCGATCGTGCCCTGGAGCCGGCGGATGGCGAAGGTGAAGGCCGCAAGCCCGAGGTAGGCCTCGGTCTTGCCGCCGCCGGTCGGGAAGAACAGCAGGTCGACGATGCCGTCCGGCCCCGCCTCGCGCTCCTTCAACGCCGGGTCCGCGAGCGCCCGGAGGTTGAGGAGGACGAAGGCCAGCTGGAACGGACGCCACGATGCGGCGGCCGGGCCCTCGGCGTCGATGCGCTTCTTGGCCTCCTGGAACTCGATGCCCTCCCGCTCCCGCAGGGCCGCGATGGCAGTGTGCTTTCGCTGCAGGGCCATCGCCCGGTTGGCGAAGCGGAACGCTTCCAGCACGTCGGGGCGTTCAGGATTCGAGAGGGCGTCCACGCCGAGGGTGATCCGGACTGCGACGTCACGGGCCTGGCTCACCGCGTCGAGGGCGCTGGTGCGCAGCGCCCCGGTCAACTGCTCGGCCTGAGCCTCCCGCTCATCGAGCCAGGCGCTGTAGCCGTTGGCGAGCGGAGCCAGGGCGTCACTCAGCGCGGACGGGGGGAGCACGGCGAGCTCGTCCATGGACAGCTCGATGCCGTCGAGGTGCTGCGCGTTCGTCCCGGACGGGGCGATCGTGGCCGGAACGTCGTGAACCGGAAGCCAGGTGGTCGTGAGGGCGTGGGCCCTGCGCTCCCCCTTGTCGAGGGTGACCGCCACGGCCACGTTGCGGCCCGCCGCGTGCTTCAGGTGGTTGCGGTAGAGCAGCGTCAGGTGCTGCTCCTCAAGGTCGGCCGCTCCGAGAGCGTCCTGGGCGGCTTCCTCCGCCTCGTCCAGCGGATCGGAGATCGGCAGGAAGACCGGCGCCTTGCCGTCGGTGGCGGTGACGTGCAGTTCGGTCTGGAACAGCCAGGCCACGTCCTTGGCCTGTTGTGGTTCGTCCTGCGCGTTGACGAGGGACAGTTCGACGACGCGGCTCGGTCCGGCGGCGCCCGGCCGGTTGCGTACTTCCGCGACCAGCCGGACAGCGGGGGCGTCCTCCTGGTCGGCGGTGAGCGGAAGGACCTGGCGGGGCGCGCCGTCGACCGGGACGGTGACGGACTTCTCCACCTGCTCCCGGGTCCAGGTGGAACGCGCGACGCCGTCGTCGCCCAGAACCTGCGAACGGTGATACTGCCCCCACCGGACCCGCACGGAGACCGCGGCCGCGTCGTCCGTCGCCGGGACGGCGAACATCAGGCCCATCGACGAGGCCCACATGCGCCCCGCGTTCTGGGTGGTGAGCCGCTCCGGAAGCCCCTGGTCGGTGCCGTCCCCTTCCCCGTCGGAGTCATCGAGGAGCTGCTCGTCGGCGGCAGCAAGGGTGGTACTCAAGGCACGCTTCGGCCCGATGCGCCCGACAAGGTACCGGTCGCGGGGCCCCGCGGCCCGGTGGTCGAACTCCTCGTCCGGCCCGTCCCACGGGCCGAGGAGATCCCGGCTGATGAGCTCGCCCAGGTCGTCCCGGATCTCATACGAGGACGCCGGTACGAGGTCCTGTGCCACCTCGCGGACCCGCTGGAGGAGGTCCTCCTCCGTCGAACCGCTCGTGCCGCCCTGGCCTTCGGCGGTCTTGCCCGTCGCCATCAGTCCACCCCTCTTTCGTCCCTCGCGCGGTGCCCTCGCGGGCCCCTCCCCACAGCGCGGCCGACGCCGCCCGGACCGTGACAGCCGGTCATGATTCCGATGCTAGCGAGCACCTCTGACATCAGAATGCCGGTACCGCGCGGGGCAGGGCCTGTTCGAGCAGTTCACCGATGTCCTTGTCCCCGCGCTCGGCCAGCCGCTCCAGCAGGGCGGCAGCGTCCTGGCCCGGCTCCATCCCGATCCGCCGGGCGATCACCTCCACCGCTTCCGTCGGGGTCACCGCGGCTGTCCAGCCGGTAAGCCGGGCAGCCCCGTCCTCGGCGCTGAGTCCGTCTGCCGGTGCGGGCAGCCGCAGTGCGGTGAGCCGGTCGTCGGTCACGTTGAAGAAGACCTGGTCGCCGACGGTCGCCCCGAGGTGCTCCAGCAGCGGCTTCACCGAGCCGAAGGTGGGCTGGGCGCGCCAGGTGAGGGAGGTTTCCCCGGCCTCGTGGCCCAGCGGGACCGGTTCGCAGTGGGGGGCGCCGCCGATGTGGGCGGCCCAGCCGGCAGGCACCGGGAAGCCGGAGCCGCGCAGATGGTCGCCCGTCACTTCGATCCGATACCACCAGCGTCCGTCCGCTCCGACGAAGCAACGCCGCGTACCGGCGACGTCGTTGCGCGGCACGTACGGCGCGTCCTGTTCGCTCGCCTGGTCGGCGACGCGGACCCAGCCGCGACGGGTACGGGCGAACCCGGGTCCGCCGAGGTTGGTGCGGACCGATGCCGCCGATACGTCGAACCGGGAACTGATGGCCTCAGCGATCGCGTTGACCTCAGCTTCCCCACCCGCGTTGGTGATTTCACGGGCGATCATCTCCCGGATGCCGAGATACTCCTCGCCGCCCCACGCGCGCAGCCCGTACAGGTTCCGGTCGAGCCGGATGAAGCGCTCGTCGGTCCAGATCTGGTTGCGCATGCTGTTGATGGCGGTGCCGTCGGCGAGCTGTTCGTGGATGTCCTCCATGGACATCGGCGTCCCGTGCAGGGCGAGCACGGCGGCGGCCCGGTCGTTGAGCGAACGCCCCCAGTACAGCAGCCGTCCCTCCCGCACCTGGAAGCGTCCGATCTCAGCTGCCCAGTCGGCGAGCACCTCGCCCCGGACTCCGTAACGCTGCCCGAGGGCCACCGCGTCGTCCCAGGCCAACGGGGTGTCTCCACAGACGGCGAGCAGGTCCTCCTGCATGACCGTCCGCAGTGCGGCCACGTCGCCCTGCACGATCCAGGTCCCGACGAGTGTCCCTCCGGGCAGCAGCCGTGCCACGATGTCCCCGAGGGGGACACCCATCGCCTCTACGAGGCGGGCGTGGTCCGGGTGCAGAGCGTGCACCTCGGCCACCCGGCCCACGGTGCCGAGCTGTTCAGCCACGGCGGCCAGGTGCCCGGCGAAGGCCCGGCCTTCCTCATCGGCTGAGAGCCACCGCCGGACGGAGCCCATGACGGCGCGCTCCAACTGCCGCACCCTCTCCCGGCTGACGGAGAACCGCTCGCCCAGGCCCTGGAGCTTCACCGGCTCATCGGTGAACGTCCGCTGCCCGGCGATCACCAGGGCGCGCTCATCCCAGCCGTCGACCAGCCGTGTGAAGGCGGCGAGCGGCTCGGCCATCAGCGCGGGAGCGGGCGTCGGGCTCGCATCG
Source organism: Streptomyces sp. NPDC048196 (assembly GCF_040652715.1). Classification (NCBI taxonomy): domain Bacteria; kingdom Bacillati; phylum Actinomycetota; class Actinomycetes; order Kitasatosporales; family Streptomycetaceae; genus Streptomyces; species Streptomyces sp. NPDC048196. Next base: position 126,073 of record NZ_JBEZMM010000004.1, read on the forward strand.
TCGCCGACGTGCCGCTCCTCGGCGTCTTCGGCCGGGTCGTCATCCTCGAAGTCCTCACGGGGCGCCGGAAGTTCTACGGCCGGCGGCTGATCCCCGGTCGCCTGGTCTTCGGCGGGAGCGGGAACAAAAGCTGGCGACGGCACGTCATCGGGCTCTTCCTCCAACCCCTGGAGTACGGCGAGCGCCGCACGTACCTCGACCGGGGCATCCGCCGGTAACCACCGGGCGATCGCGGCCACGGCATCCCGTACGCGCGTCCCCTCGCTCTCGTCCCGGGGCACGCCGCGCTGGTGCAACCGGTCCAGGATCGAAGCGAACGCCGCGGCGAGTACCCGGTCTCCGTCCACCACCCCGGGCCCTGCCTCCCGAGCGACCTGCGCCACCGTCTTCCCCGGCTCGGCTCCCGGGGTACCGAGCAGCCTCAGTACGGGAATCACGTCCCCGAGCTCCGCATGCGACCACAGGGACCGCAGGGCCTGCGCCACCTGGTGGCTGAGCGCCTCCACTCCGATGACGCGCTCAATCTTCCATCAACGGCGTTGCGTGCCACCAGCCGAGCGGCAGCCGTACGTCCTCCAGCCGGCCGGCGAGCAGGTGCGGATCGGCGTATCGGAGGGCAGGCAGGAGATCGGCCAGCGAGGTGGAGGCGTACGGCGCGGCGGATGTCATGGTCGGGCGACACTCCAGAGACGGGGCGGGCGGCCACGGTCGGTGAATGACTCGCTCGACCTTACGATCCCCCACTGACAGTCACTCCATGATCACGCTTCTTGTGCCGCCTGACCAGGGGGCAGTCCACATTCCTCAGGAGCCGGCGCCCTTGCTCACGCAGCGGTCCGGTCCGGCGCGGGGCCGCAGTCCGCGCACCGGGCGTCTGGGACGCAGCTGCGGAAGGCACGTTCGCAGCCGTCGCACGTGATGAGAGGTGCGGGCCGGGGGCGTTGTGGCTCGGGCTCGGACACCGGGAGGGGCGGCGGCAAGAGGGTGGTGAGGCGGTGTTCCAGGAAGCGGGGCGGGTGGTGGATGGGGACCGGTACGGGTGGCAGGTTGGCGGTGAGAGTGCGCGTGATCTGCTCGGGGGTCGCATCCGAGCGAGCCACTCCTCAACGGCGGGTGTCAACCGCTGGACGTCGCGCAGGGAGAGGATGAGGCGGGCGTCGATGGTCCGAAGCCGGGCCAGGAGGTCCGCCGCCGGCCCTGCGGCCGGTGGTGGGACGGGCTCGGGCTCGGGTTGCGGCGCGGTTGGTTGTTGCGGAGCTGGCGCGGCTGAAGGTCCGGCTGCACAACCGGGCTTGTCGTAGGCGAGGGTGCGGGTCGCGAAACGGCCGCCCCCGAGCGGGATCCTCCGGCGCGCCAGATACCCCGCTTGCTCAAGCTCGTTGAGGGCTCGACGGATGGTGATCTCGCCTTCGCGGAAGCGGAGGGTGAGGGCCTTGGCCGTGACACTGACCCCGTCCGGAACGGACTGGATGTAGACGGCGAGCCCGATCGCGACGGCGGACAGGTGCGGATGCTGGGCCAGGTGGTTGCCGACGACCGTGAACCGGTCGGTGTGGCGGTGGCGGAAGTGGATCACCCCGGCGCTGGGGGCGTCCGTGGGGATCGGATTCGCGGGGCGCGCGGGCGCGACCGCGTTAGACTGCGGATCAGCCATCGGGAAGCTTCGCTCTTCCGGATCGGTCAGGCCCTCGCCAGGACTGCAATCCTGTCGGGGGCCGTCTGCGTGTATGGGGTTGTTGCGGCCGACCGTACCCCACGGGTCAGGGTGTGCGTCGCGCCCTTCACCCGATCGTGTGGCGACGGGAGTTGGGCCACCGGGTTTGGTTGGGTGGGTTCTCTCTCGTTCCTTTGAAGGGCGATGTGCCGCACCGGGGTCCAGCAATCCGCGCCCCGGCGACGGACCGCCCTACGCCTCTCGGACGTGCTGCACGAAGGCGCTCCAGGCGGCGTTCCCGACGAGGATCACGGGACCGGCGGGCGTCTTGCTGTCCCGGACGGGCACGGCGCCGGGGACGCCGTCGGCGACCTCCACGCAGTCGCCACCGCCCCCATCGCTATAGGTGCTCTTGCGCCACGACACGATCGCCATGTCTATCCGTGCAGCACTCATGGTCCGAACTCCTTCATCGCCTTCCGAATCAAGGCGGTTGATGCCTCGGGCGACAGCCCCTGGGCATGTACAAGATCGTAACGATACGAGTGCTGTGCCACCATGGCTCTGTCCTCTACCAGTTCACCGGAGTGACCGGCTTCCAGATATGCCACATCAGGCCCGTTCTGGAACGACAGCACGGTGAGGGAACCTCCCATTGCCGAGTGGCCACCAGCAACAAATGGCAGCACCTGGATCTCGATGCGCGGAGTCGTGGCCGCCTCGGCAACGCGCGCCAGCTGGTCCCTCATGATTGCCCCTCCGCCCACTGGCCGACGGATCACCGCTTCGTCGAGTACGACCCACAGCAAGGGCGGCTGCTTGCTCTGGAGCAGCGCCTGTCGCTCCATCCGCGCAGCCACTTTCTCCTCCACCTCCGCCTCTGTGCACCAAGGCAGGCCGAGCCTGAGCAGCTCGCGGGCATAGGCCTCGGTCTGGAGGAGGCCAGGCACGCTGTGCGCCATGTACTTGTGCATGGCGCTGGCCCTTGCCTCGTAGGCCATGAACTTCTGCGCCCAGTCTGGATACGGCGTTCGCTGGATGTGACCCCACAGGTCGACCAGATCACCGTCGGCATTGAGTAACCCGTCCAACTTGACGTTGACGTCCTCGGGAGGTGTGTCGTTGCCCAGTTCAAACTGAGCGATCCGACTGTGCGCAATGGGGACCTTGTCACCGAGCTGCCGCTGCGTGAGCCCGGCACGGATCCGGAGCTTGCGCAGCTTCGCACCATAGAGCGCGGCGAGGGAGGCGCTCGGGTCGAGTTCCTTGGGGGCGGGCACTGGCGACTCCCGTTTTCGTTCCGATGCTCCGAAAACCGTTACCCCTGGTGAGCGTAGCGCTACGCCTCCATGCTCATCCCTGAAAGGCAGTGATCGGCAAGGAGGCAGGCGGACATGGATGCGGGCAGGCGTGGGCGCTCGGCGGACAAGGCGCGGGAGGCGGAGGCGGCACGGGACGAGCTGCGCGAGGCGTTGACGGGGGTGGATGTCGTGTTGCCGTCACTCGGGGTCGATCTGGTGTCCCTGACGAGCGACTACCTGTCGCCGCTGGTTGAACTCGGTTGCTGCCGGGCCGATGTGGCGTGGAAGTTGGCGGCGGCCTTGAGGAAGTGTGCCCAGTGACCGAGGAGTCGGCGCCGGAGACGGAGGACGAGGCCGACTCAACCGAGGACGCCACGGCCGGCGCAGTACGCCACGAGGTACTGCTGGCCAAGGTCCGCGAGGCCAACAAGCGCAGCCTTGCGCCTCGGCAGTAGGGGGCTGGGCATGCAGCGGGTAACGCAGACCCTGGAGGTCATGCCCGATGGGGTGCGGCGAAGGGATGTGATCGCCGTGGGCGGCATCCCGCACCGGGTCCGGGATGTAAGGGAGTTACGGGAGTGGCGGAAGCGACTGGAGGACGGGAACGTCTTCGTTCTGGGCCGGTGGGCCACGGTCAAGGTCTCCCGTGACCGGAACGCCGGCGGCGGACCGGTACGCCACTGGCGCTGACAGGCCCGCCTACCCCGTCTTCGCCCTCAGAACAGGCTCGGCGGCTCCTCTTCCGGAGGCTTCGGCTTCCGTTGGGCAGGGGCCGCCGCCTTCTTCTTGGCGCCCTTCTTGTCGTGCAGACCGGCAGCGACTTCGGCCGCGTAACGCCGCTGGTTCTCTTCGAGCAGCCGGTCGAGAATCTCCTGCCGGACGACCGGCCCGACGGTGTAGCGGGGACCCTGGCGGGTGTCATGGAACCCGTGGTCGAGCCCGCCGGGCTGGTTTAGGAGGTCGTCCCAGCCATAGGCCCGGGCAACCCCTTCATCAATCGCGCGGTGAATCTCGCGAAGGTGAGCGATGTCGGCATCTGTGCAGATCTCGTTGTGAACAAGGTTGTACGTTGCGGTGAGGCCGCCGCGCGCGAGCATAACCTCTCGACGTCTGGTGTGAAGCTGATCACCGAGACTATCCAGTTCCTGCGTTGCCGCAGGCCGTGCGAGGGTTTCGAATGCGTCAGACGGACCGTACCGGAGATCGCCCTTCATCGTGCCTGCATGCCCGATGGCCCACCAATAGTGGGCAGCGCTGCTGAGCATCGCTAGCATCGCCGAGTCATCGGCAGCAAATACCACGGTCGCTTCACTAGCGATTGCCCCTGTAGGCACGAAAAGCGGCATCACGGATTTACTGTGCCGCGTCAGCACAATCATCCGATCCAGACCCTTGAGCGCCTCATACAATTCTGGACGCCGGCGCTCATATTGCCACCATCGCTCACGCGCATTCTTACTGAACTTGACCAGCAGACGTTCAGGCATCACTTCTCTGCGGACCTGCTCATACGCCTCCGTGTACTGCCTGGCGTGGTCTTCGCTCCAGTCATGGAAGTTGATTACCCACCGACTCACGGAGCCGTCTGGGCGCGCGTTCAGGTCTTGGCCATTCAGATATGGAAACAAAACTTCACGATAGCGCTCTTCCTTGGCGATCAGGCATTGTGCAGCTTCTGGGTCCATCGTGAAGCCCAGCCCGAGGATGATGGATCCCTGGAACGCCACCCCACGATTCTCAACAAGTCGCTGCGCCACACCCGTAACCCGTGAGGCCCGTTCCAGGGAGGACGTAATCTTCTTCACTTGCGCCCCGTCGGCGACGCGCCAGACACCCTCCGACACATCCGCACAGCAAGTCCATACCGCGCAATATTCCAATGCAGCACTACGCGAAGGCCAGGTCGCACTCTTGACAGACTGGCGAATCTCTACACCATCCGCCACCAATTGATCCAAGCCAACTTCCCGAGACCCGCCCTGGGCCAGGGTATTGGTTGCAATTAGCCCTGTTTGCCCTCGATGATTGAGGAGCTCGTGTGCGCGGAGCAGAAAATATGCCACAAGGTCTGCACTCCCTCTCGCTCCGCGCCCGAGTTCTGCCACCAAGTACTCCCTGTAGGCATCCCCTATCGCCCCGGTCAGTTTCTGCCCACCTAGGAACGGCGGGTTGCCCACCACCGCATCAAACCCACCCCGCTCCTCCCAGACCTCCGGGAACACCAGCGGCAAATGAACCGGCTCGCGCTCGAACGCCCCCGCCGGCTTGCCTGTAGCCAGCCACCCCCGGGCCAGCGACTCCGCACGCCGCAGCTCGGCAGCCGCCAGCTCCTCGTCGTCCCCCGCGTCGGACACCGCGTGCGCCGCCGTCATCGCGGCGAACGACAGCTGGTCCTGGTCCTTGTCAGCCCGCCCCGCACCGGCCAGTGCCGCGCCCACCACCAGGTCCGCGAAGACGCCGGCTTGGCGGGTCTTCTCCCGAACAGACGCCAGCATGGCGCGCTTCTGCTCCAGCTCCTCCAAGCCCGACCCCGGGATGCCGACCAGCTTGCGGCGCTCCTCCGCGACCTCCGCGATGACCCGCCGCACGCCACCCGTGAAGTCGATACCGTCCCCATGAATCTGGCGGCCCCGCGCCGGATCCAGGTGCATCGCCTCCAGCTGCTCCACCGACGTGATGCCCAGCAGCGAGTCGCCCGCCACCAGACGGTCGTCCAGGAACGTGAAGGGACGATCCCTGTCCATGGAGACCAGCCACAGCGACAGCTTCGCCATCTCCACGGCCATCGGGTTGATGTCCACGCCGTACAGGCAGTGCTCGATGATCTGCCGACGCGCCTCCACCATCACCGGCTCGACCTCGGCCTCCACCGCCGAAGCCGACAGCGAGTCCGCCGCCTCCAGGTAAGCGACCGCCCGCGCGTCGCCCTCCCGGCTCCACGCCTCCACCAGCGCGCCCGCCAGGTAACGGCACGCCGCCACCAGGAACGCCGCCGAGCCCATCGCGATGTCCGCGACCTTGAGCTTCAGGATCTCGTCCGCGGACTTGGGACGCCACTGGGTCCGGTCCGCCGTCTGGAGCGGGCCGTACTCGTACACCAGCGGCTCCAGCGCGCCGTCCGCGACCTGCTGGGCCAGGGACTTCGGGGTGTAGTGCGTACCGGTGTTCTTCCGGAGCGAGGACTCCGTGACGTACAGTCCGCCCGCGCCGATCACCACCGGCAGGTCCCGCAGGTCACGGCGGATCAGACGGTAGAACGGCAGCAGCCGTTCCGTCAGTTCGGCGTCGCTGCCCGTCGCCGCCAGCAGCTTGCTCCGGGCGGCCGCGCGCTCCACATCCGACAGCGGCGCCAGCAGCTTCGACACCTTGGCCGGACTGCCCAGCCCCGTCGTCTTGTTGTACTCCTCCGCCAGCGCCGCGCCCAGCCCCTCGCCCTCCGTACGGGCCAGCGTCTCCAGCCGGGTCAGCAGCACCTCCGCCTCCAGGCCCGCCTTACCGACCAGGCCCACGATGGTGTCCTCCGCCCGGCGGCCCTGGTAGGACAGAAGGCCCTCGTACACGTAGCCGATCTGCTCGACGTCCAGGGTCCGGAAGGTCAGCCGGCGCCGCTCCCGCTTCTTGCCCGTGCCGATCCAGACGTGCTGCACCGACTGGAGCATGTGCAGGACGGTCCGGTCGTCGATGGGCAGCGGGTCCGTCGGATCGCCCTCCCCCGTACCCCGGCCCTCCAGCCACGGGAAGGCGTTCGGGTCGAAGATCGAGCCGTCGTACGCGTGCATCCGCAGCGCCGGGTGGTCCACTCCCCCATACACCGCGTTGAAGAGCGCGATGAGCCGGTGCCAGCCCACCCCAGTCTGCTCCAGGTCGTCCTCGGTGGTCTCGCGCGCCCGGTCCTCCAGCTCCTGGCACAGCCGCCCGGCCGAATACGCCTGCACGTACAGCTCGTTGTCGCTCGGCAGCAGCCCGCGCTCCTCGGCGAAGAGGAGGAAGACGATCCGCATCATGACGGTGACGGCGCCCCGGTAGACGTCCTGGGCCGGTACGTCGGCCAGGCCGTTGCCGCCCCGCGCGCGCTCGGTGACGTCGGCCCGGCCGATGGCCTCCACCAGCAGTTCGACGGCCTGGCGGACCTGGACGCCGAGGGCGTCAGTGACGTCCTCCTGGCTGTCCAGGGATTCCTTGAGCAGCGGCAACAGCGTCTCGGCGTCCTCGACGGCGAAGAAGCGGCGGCGGCTGAGCAGCGACAGGAAGGCGCGTACGACGACCCGTTCGACCGGCTCGGTCCAGGCGACCGTGTCGAAGAGCGCCGACGTGGTGACGCCGCCGCGCGGCGCCCACACCAGGGTCCACCAGCGGCCGTCCGTCACGAGGCCGAGCTCCACCCCGTGGTGGCGGCACAGGTGGGCCATGCGGTCGACGGGGGTCGCCGCCCAGGCCGAGCCGGGGACGCGCTGGGACGGGTGCCGGCCTGCGGGGACGGTCATGCCGAGGATGGCGCAGTCGGCGACCAGGCCGGCCGTGTCCTCGGCGGTGCTGCCCGGTTCGAGCAGGGCGAAGGTGGGGGCGATCCGCTCGTCGTGCTCGGGGACGTCCACGGCGAGCGCCTCGGAGAGCTCTGTGCCCTCGCGCATCGCGTCGCCCCAGCCCAGGAGCTCGTTCAGGACGAAGTCCGTCCATGCCTGCTGCCCGGCTGCCGGGTCGGACTGCCAGACTCCGTGCTCGTAGCGCAGCCGGGCCCGCAGCGGCTTGTCGATGGAGTCGAGCTGCGGCCAGGTCTTGAGCAGGACGGGCAGGGTCAGGAAGGGGCCGGACACATCGACCAGGCTGAGCCAGTCCAGGTGGTCCTGCCGGCCGTCGGGGCCGGGGGCTCCGCTCCGGGTCCGTCCGCGGCCCGTGCTCGTACGGTGGGTGGTGCTCACTTCACGGCCTCCCGGCGGGGAACGACGAAGACGACGGCGACGGGGAACAGCAGGGGCTTGGGCCGGTCGTACCGGGCGGCGATGGCGGCGAGTTCGCGCTGCTTCTCGCTCTCCAGGGCGTCCCGGCGCTGTTCCCAGTTCTCCCGGTCCCGGCGCTGCTGCTCGACCTCGTCGAAGGCCAACTCCAGCTGGCCTTCCTCCTCCTGCTCCGCGGGGTTGCCGATGGCCCGGCGCAGGGACTCGCGGAAGCGGTCGATCTGGGCGGTGATCCGCTCTGCCTCGACGCGGCGGCGGGTCTCCAGGCGGGTCTCCAGTGCGGTCTGGCGGTTGCGGGCCCGCCATTCCAGGGCCGAGACCAGACCCTCGCTGACGTGCGGCCAGGCGTCGGCGAGCCTGCCTCGCAGGACGGGGGCGGCCTGGGTGGCGTGGTCGGCGAAGGCGTCGTCGAGGATCTCTCGGACCGTGGTGGTTTTCTCCAGCCGGCTGAAGCGGGGCTGGCCGGCGCCTTCCGCCACGCGGAGCCAGCCGCCCGCCTGGAGGACCTCCTCGTGCAGCCGCACGCCGTCGGCGCCGACGAGGACGAACCGCGCGAAGGCGCCGACGAGGGTGGTCTCCAGCTCCGGGTGGTCGCTGATCACGGCGCTGACGCGAGCGAGGCCAGTCTGCTCCTTGTTCCACACGGCGGCGCGCAGCAGCCGGGTGGACATGGAGACGAGAGGGTGCCCGAGATGGGCGAGGACTACGTCGTCGCGTTCCTTGCCGTCGCGGTCCCTGAGATTGGCCGCCGCGAAGGTAACCGGACGCTGGATCTCGGGGCGCAGCTTGTCGGCGAGGCCGTGGGCGGCCCGCTCCCAGGAACCGGTGAGGGTGGGAACCTCGTAGAAGCCCTCGGCCGCCTCCTTGTCATCGAGGACGGGCCGGATGTCCTGCTGGCGGGCGAGCGGCAGCGCGGTGGAGACCACGCGGGCGATGCGTTCGGGGGTGATGCCGAGGGTGGCCACCGTGCCCGCGACCTGCTCGCTCAGGCGCTGGGCCTGTGCCTGGGCGTCGCGCTCGGCAGCGACGTTGCCGCCACCCTTCCTTGCCTTGCGACCGGCGTAGACCTCGGCGCGCTCCACGTCGAAGTCGGTGCCGAGGTCGCCGGTCATCCGGCGCTGTACGGCGTCGGCGAGGACGGCGTTGACCTTGCCGAGGTCCTCTTCCATGCGGGCGACCTTCACCGCGACCCGGGCCAGGAATTCGAGGTCGGCCTCGTAGGTGTCGGTGCTCTTCTCGTAGCCGCTGCCGACGAAGTGCACGACCTCGGGGGCGGTGCGCTGGCCGTAGCGGTCGATGCGGCCGATGCGCTGTTCGAGCTTGTTGGGGTTGAAGGGGATGTCGTAGTTGACCAGCCGGTGGCAGTGCCGTTGGAGGTCGATGCCCTCGCTGGCCGCGTCGGTGGCCAGCAGGATGCGTACGGGGTTGTCGACGGGCTCGGCCTGGAAGGCCAGGCGCAGCTGCTCCCGGTCCTCGGCGTTCAGACCGCCGTGCAGGAGGGCGACGCGGTCACCGCCGAGTCCGTGGTCGCGCAGCAGGTTCTGGAGCCAGATCTGGGTGTCGCGGTACTCGGTGAAGACGACCACGCGCTCGTTGAGCCAGTGACCGCCCTCGGCCAGGCAGTTGGCCTTGAGGTAGGTGATGAGTTCGCGGGCCTTGGAGTCGGCCTGCGCTTGGTGACGCTGGGCCCAGTCGCGCATCTGCTCCAGCAGGGCCGACTCGTCGCCGTCGGTGCCGGGCTGGAGGGTGGTGGCCCGGGCGATGGCGTCGTCCTCGGCCTCGGCGAGGGGTTCGTCGTCGTAGTCCGCGTAGTCGTCGAAGAAGGTCTCCTGCCAGTCCTCGACCTCCTCGGCGGCCTGCTGCTTCTTGGTCCGCAGCGTCTCCAGGTAGACCTCGATGGTGCGGGCGAAGGCGTCGGGCGAGGAGAACAGCCGCTTCTTGAGCAGAAGCGTGACCAGGTCGGCCGCCTTGCGGCCGCCCTTGAAGCGGGTGCCGAGCTTGTCCCTGCGGAGCTGGGCGTACTCCTTGAGCAGGGCGTGGATGCGGCGCTCGTCCTCGGTGTACTCGACCGACAGCGACGTGGTGCGGCGCTCCAGGAAGCGCCGCTCGCCGGTCTCCGGATCACGGATGTCGGTCTTGAGGCGGCGGACGACGGTGTCCTCGACGGCCTGCGGGTCGGGTTCGACGCCGCGTGCGAAGCGCTGGTTGTCGATGATCTCCAGGAGGGCCGTGTACGACTGCTGGTAGCCGTTGTGAGGGGTGGCCGACAGGAACAGCCGGTGCTCGAAGTGCGGGGCGAGCCGGCGGATCAGCTTCGTCTGCTGTGAGTCGACGGGGTAGTACTGCTTGGGCGCGGACGGCGCCACGTGGTGGGCCTCGTCGAGGATGAGCAGGTCGAAGGCCCGCTTGCCGGGGACGGCCGCCTCGGCGTCCTGGGCGGGGAGCACCTCGGCGAGCAGCCGTTGGGCCTTCGGACCGCGCAACCAGGGCAGGCTCACGATGCTGCGCGGATGGATGTTGAAGGGGTTCGCGGCGCTGCCGTGGCTGCGGCGGACCTCGGCGGCCCGCTCGGAGTCGATGATCGTGAAGTCGAGGCCGAACTTCTCGGCCATCTCGTCGCGCCACTTCACGGTGAGGCCGGCCGGACAGACGATCATGATCTTGTGGGCGCGGTTGCGGAGGATCAGCTCCAGGGCGACCAGGCCCGCCTCGATGGTCTTGCCGAGGCCGACGTCGTCCGCGAGGAGCAGGTTCACGCGGGGCGCGGCCACGGCCCGGGAGACGGGTTCGAGCTGGTACGGCTCGACGGCGACGCCGGAACGGAAGGTTGCCTGGAGGGTGCGCACGTCGGCCGAGGTGACCGCGGACCACCGGACGGCGTCCAGGAAGGCGGCCAGGCGCTCCGGCGGGTCGAAACGATGCGCGGTGACCTCGGGCAGGGAGCCGGTGGGGAGCCGGCGGCGACCGGGCTCGATCTCCCAGATGACAGAGAGGGTGTCGTTGTAGCGGCCGTCCTCGACGCTGTTGAGGGTGACGAGGGTGCCAGGCGCGCTGATCGCCGGGGAACCGGTGCCGTGATCGATGTCGGCCACGACCCAGCGCTGCCCGCGTACCTCGACGAGATCGCTGATCTCGGGGACGGCAGTGTGGTCCTGCGCGTCGGCGCGGCGGCGTACCGCCCGCTGCGCCACACCCGCCAGGTCGGTGGTCGGCGTCGTCATCGGGTATCCGCCCCTCCATGCCGCCCCGCCAGGGCGATTCGCGTCAAACACAGTCATTCAAACACGCACGAATGGCCGCCCGGCCGCACTCGGGGAACTTCGGTGCACCGGCTGCGGCCAGGCCGTCACAGCACGTCGAAGGCAGTGATGCCGGCCAGCTCGTAATAGGTGCCTCGGCGCGTGAGATCGCCTTCGATCTTGAGCGTCCTGCCCTGCGCATGGGCATCAGTGGCACGGGTGTACTCGTCCTCCGCCAGGGTCACGTGGATCTGGCGCTTAGGGCCGATCTTGCCCGCCACACCCAGCACCACCGCCTCCACCGTCACCTCGCCGGGGCCGTACTCCGCGGCACGCTTGAGCTTGGTCGATCGGCCGATGACGGTCACACCGGGGTCCGGCTCCTGCTGGCGCAGGTCCTGGGCGCCTTCGCGCAGGGCGTGGACCAGCCGGGGAGTGAACGCAGCCAGGGATTCCGTGGGCGGCACGCGCCACCTGGGGGACCAGGCGAAGTCGATGGAGAAGGCGTGCACGGTGCTCGTGGCCCGACCGTCGTGGCCGCCGATGCCCGCGAGCGCCTCGCACAGGTCCGCGGAGACGCCGTCCCCGACGGCATCCGCGAAGGGAGCCGAGTCGTCGGCGTCCATCGCGTCCTCGGCCGCTGTGCGGGCCGCCGCCACCGCCCGGTACATCCTGCGCGAGACGCTCCGGGCGAAGGGCTCCGGGTCGTCGCCGAAGAGCGTCGGCTGTACGCCCCGCTCCGGCAGCGGCACCTGCACGCTCAGGATGTAGCTGCCGGGCACGGTGGGTCCGAAGCGGGCGCTGTCCACGAAGTCGCGCGCCGCACGCGGCTTCCGACGCGGCTGCACGAGCCTCGGCTCGATGGTGTGGCAGGCCGCCGCCATCAGCAGGTCACGGGCGCTGGTCACGGCGAGCACTCCCGCCTGAACGGGGATCGTGCCGGACGGTGTGCCGGGCATGGTCCTGATGTACTGCACATCGAGACCGGTCGCCCGCAGATCCTGGAGAACGGCCGCCGGTGGCCGGGCCTCCAGCTCGGCGAGCGCTCCGACGAGATCCGCCATGCGGTCCGCGAAGTCCGCCAGGTCGGTGTCCATGGGCAGCAGCAGTCGCCGCGCCCGCCCTGCCCAGTCCCTCTCCCAGCGGCGGCTGTAGCGGACCTGGCCGGCTTCCTGCCACCCCCTGCTGCGGAGGTAGTGCGCGACGTCATGCGGCCGCAGCCGCTCCAACTCGTCCTCGGGTACGCCGATCGAAGTCATGGTGCGGGCACCTCCTCACACGCCCGGGCGAAGAACTCGTGCAGAGCGTCGACCGTGAGCAGATTGTCGCGCGGAACAGTGACAGTGACGCTGTCCCGGCCGGTCTGCGCGGGGACGTGGTGTTCGAGCGAGACCCAGTACGCGCAGCGGCGCAGGACGAGGGCGTCCTCACTCGTACGGATGTAGTCCGCCGGGAGCGTGGGCACGAGCACGACGACCAGGTAGACGGGCACCTGACGCTTGCCACGGAGGCGTTTGTACTGCGAGACCGAGAGTGTGATCTTGAATCCGGTGTCCGTGTCCGCGAGGCCCTCGACCCGGCGCGTCTTCACCTGGAGCGCGATCTGGACATCGAGCTCGGGCTCCTCGTGATCCCGGCCCAGGATCAGGTCCTTGCCGATATCCGGATACGGCACAGCCACCTGGAATCCGGCCGCCGCGGCGATCGCGGCCACGAAGGTCTCTCCGTACCAGCCCTGGTGGTTGTTGAGCTCCATGCGCTCCCGTGCTCCGGTCGCAGGCCACCCGCCACGCACCCACGCCCGGAGTGACACCGATCACTGCCCGGGCAGGCTACCCGAGCAGTGATCTTCCGGTAAGGGCCGGATCCGGCCAGGTGAGAACGGTCCGACCGTCACCGTGTCTGTCAGAACACCGCCGGGTGGTCATCGCCGATCGGACGGCGGGCTTCCGCCAAGGCGACCTCGTGGATGAACCACTCCAGTACGGAACGGATCTCCTCAGTGTGCGCGGCGAAGACCTCCAGCGGGAAGGAGGGGCGCAGATCCAGCTTGGCCTCGGCGAGGTCGATGCCATCGATGGCGTTGAACCGCTCCATCAGAGCGCGGCGCAGCGGCTCGTCGTCGAACGGCGGGCGCCGCTTGAGGTACTGGAAGACGACCTCCGCCGTCCCGGTCACCGGGTAGATGCCGATCGGCCACAGGGCACGCGGCGAGCCCGGCCCGCCCGCGTCCACGGTCGGGAAGCAACTGGTCTCGTTCGCCTTGCCGTAGACCTGGTGGCCGCCCTGCTCCTCCCAGAAGCGGAGTGCTGCCAGGACGCCTTCGACGGCCTCCGGCGTCTGGTTCGCGCGCAGCAGCGTTTCGAAGCGGGTGCCGGCCTCGTCGCCAGCGGTCTGCGATGCGGCCGACGCCGCCGGGGTCTCCTCCGGCAGCTCCTTGCCCACCAGGACGGCCAGGTCGGTGCTGCTCAGCCGATGGGACTTCGAGGCCCGGCCGTTCTCGTCGAAGGGCACGCCCTCAGCCTCCAGGACGGCCTTGGGGTCCCCGGATTGGCGGTCGTCGGTCCACCGGAACCCGCCCGCGATCCGGCCGTCGGCGGTCAGTACGCGGTAGGCGCAGTGCAGTCCCGTCCTGGCCGCCACGTGGTTGCCGACCGCGATGGCGCTGGTACCGATGAGGGCGGCGAGCTCACCGTACGACGTCCAGGTCCCGGCCGGCACGGCGAGCAGGACTTCCCTCAACTCCCGCCAGCCCGCCCACTCGTCGTCCGAATGCGCAGCTTCCTCCAGGGGCCCGGGCCACAACCCCACGGCCCGGTCTGCCAATTCCTCGGCCCTGGCAAGGATCTCCCTGCGGCCCCAGCGCTCCTGTGCGGCGATCTCCTGGTTCATCCGCAGCGCACTGGAGTCGAGCAGCTCCTGCTTGCGGCGGAAGGGGTGGTTGGAGAGCCGAGCGTTCTCGCCCGAGAGAGTAAGGTTTCCGAGGGTGTGCACGAGCAGGTTGTGGATCTCCTGGGGGCTCTCGCCGTCCGCGGCCTCCTCAGCCAGCAGGTCGAACCACTGCTGGGCCGGGCTCTGGGGCAGGACGTGTTCGACGGTCAGCGGCGCCTTGTCGTAGTCGACGGGCTCGCTCGAACCGTAGCTCTCCTCAAGTCGGCGCAGGATCTGGAAGCGCTGGTTGCTGCGTCCGGTCTTGTAGAAGGGGCGGGTGCGGACGGCTGCACGGACCGCGTCGTCGCCCGGCCATAGGCGGGCGCCCGTACGGGGGCGCGAAAGGAACCGGCGCACCGCCTCGGCCGGGGAGCCGTCCTTGTCCAGTTCCTTGGGGAGTTCCATGAACACCCGGTTGCTGCCCGTCGTGGACAGGCCCGCGAAGAGGCGCCGCACCATGTAACTCTCCGCGAAGGCGAGCGCGTCCGCCGCTTCCGAGGCTGTGGTCCTGCCCTCGTCCACGAGGTCCAGGAGGTGAAGGGCCAGGGGGTAGTACGTCTGGCCGCCCCAACGCGACAGGCGCTCCAGTACCGCCCGCAGCCCGGGGTCGCCTTCCCTCCCGGGCTCCAGGATCCGCATGAGACGGCCGGCGCGCCGGGAGAACCGGGCGATCTCGGCTTCCAGCGCAGCCTCGTCCCCGCTCAGCGGCTCCAGGCGCTTCTTCTGATCCCGGTAGATCTCGCTCTGCCGGGCCCGGCTGTTCCCGCCGACGACGAGGTCCAGCCACACCAGCAGCTCCAGACGGGCGGGGCCGAGCAGCTCCTGCATGGGGAGCCACCGCTTGCGGTAGACGTCCTCGCCCCTGTTCGGCAGGCACATGAAGAGGTAGTTGCGCAGCAAGTCGCTCTGGCTGAGCCCCACACCGGTGTTGTTGATGGACTCGAAGATGCGGTAGACGTTGTCGCCCTCGGCGGCGGTGATCGCCACGATCGAGAGGCAGTCACCGAGAACGGACTCGACCGCGTCCACCCAGGCATCACCACCACTCTCGGCACCGTCGGCCAGGGCAGCGACGAAGAAGCGGTAGGCAGCGCCCACGTTTCCGGCGCCGCCGGCCTTCGGAAGACTGTCCACGCAGGCCGTGTACGCCTCCCGGTCCGCCTGCGTCGGCAGCAGCCGGTAGCCGTCGTACCCGTCCTGATACGTGTTGACCAGGAGGAGGTCGTTGATTCGGGCGGCCTTCTTCGCCGAGTCCCGGCCCCGATGGTGGTCCCGCAGAGCCGTGAACGCGAGCATCAGGGTAGTCATCCGCTGCTGACCGTCGACGACGAGCCAGCGCTGCATGCCGCCCGCAATGACGCGCTCGGGCGCCAGCACGACTGAACCGAGGAAGTGGCCCGAGCCCAGCCGCCCTTCCTGCCGGTCCTCGACCAGCTCCTGCACGTCGTCCCACAACTGCCGCAACTCATCACGCTGCCAGCTGTAGGTGCGCTGATAGAGCGGGACCTGGAACTGCTGCTCCCCCTGGACCAGCTTGCTGAACGTGGTCTCCTGAGCGTGCATGCCCGCCCTCTCCCCAAACCCTCGACGCCGACCCGCCATTGTCGCCCCATACCGTACGGTGATCAGTCGAAACGTCGGCACACGCACGACCCGGGGGCACACATGGCGACACTGGGAATCCACAAGGACTTCCTCATGGAGTTCGCCAAGCTGGAGAAGCCCGTCCAGAAGCGGGTCCACGAGGTCTTCGACAAGTTCCGCGAGCACCGCCATGCCGGTCTTCACCTGGAGAAGCTGGAGAATCCGCGGGACTCCCGGATCCGCACCATCCGCGTCAGCAAGTTCATGCGGGGCGTCGTGCTCGCACCGGACTCCGGAGACAGTTTCCTTCTCCTGAAGGTCATGGCGCACGATGACGCCATCGCCTGGGCCCTGAGCCATCGGGCGACGGTGAATTCTGCGACCCAGGGCATCGAACTGCGTGACGACATCGCCTTGAAGCAAGCCACCGCCGACGTGCACCATGCCCCGACCGTGGTGGAAAGCCGGCTCTTCTCCGAGGTTGCGGACAAGGAGCTGACGCGCCTCGGCATCGACCCCGATCTGCTCCCGCTCGTACGCAATCTCAGCACCGAGGCCCACCTCGACGCGCTCCGCAAGATCCTGCCCGAGCAGCAGTACGACGTGCTCGCGGGCCTGGCCGCGGGGCTGACCCCGGAGGACGTCTGGCGCGAGTCCGTGGCGGTGCACGCCGAGAGCGCCACCGCCACCAAGACGCAGCAGACACCGGCCGAGGACGAACTCACCGCCGCCATGGCCCGCTCTCAAGGGCGCATCGCCCTGCTCTCCGGGCCCGAGGAACTGCTGGACGTCCTGTCCCGGCCGTTCGACGCGTGGCGGGTCTTCCTGCACCCCAGTCAGCGGCGCATCGCGTATCACCCGTCCTACAACGGGCCTGCCCGGGTGACCGGAGGCCCCGGCACGGGCAAGACCGTGGTGGCCCTGCACCGTGCTCTCCATCTGGCGCGACAACTGCCGGACGACGCGCCCGAAGAATCCGTGCTGCTCACGACCTTCACCAGGAATCTCGCAGCCGATCTGCGCCACGGACTCGAACTGCTCATCCCGGACGAGGCGCTGCGCGCGAAGATCCGTGTCGTCAACATCGACGCCCTCGCCAACCAGCTCGTACGCGAGGACCGGGGCGGGCCTCTGACCATCCTGACCAGCCAGAAGGAGATCAACTCCCGCTGGGACGCCCTCGCCCGCCGACTCGGAATCGACTACAGCGACGTCTTCCTCGACCAGGAATGGCGACAGGTCGTCCTGGCCCAGGACCTGCGCTCACCCGAGGCCTACCTCAAGGCACCACGCACCGGCCGGGGTACCGCGCTGAGCCCGTTGCGACGCGCCCAGGTCTGGCGTGCCATCGAGGGATTCACACGGGAACTGCGCCAGGCCGGGGAATGGACCTTCCTCCAGGTCTGCGCCGAGGCCGCCCGGCTGCTGGAGCCGCGTACCGACCGCCCGTTCCGCCATGTGGTGATCGACGAAGCCCAGGACCTCCACCCGGCGCAGTGGCGCTTACTGCGAGCATCGGTCGCGCCCGGGCCGGACGATCTGTTCATTGCCGGCGACACCCACCAGCGCATCTACGGCAACAAGGTATCCCTACGCAGCCTCGGCGTGAACGTAAGCGGTAGATCTCACCGACTGCGCATCAACTACCGCACCACACACGAGATTCTGCAGTGGTCGGCCTCCCTGCTCAGCAAGGAACGCTTGGACGACATGGACGGGGGAACCGAATCGCTGACGGGCTACCGGTCCGTACTGAACGGCGGGAAGCCCGAGCTGAAGGCATCGGCCGACAGGGCCGAGGAGATCGGGGACCTCACGTCGCGCATCACCCAGTGGGTGAAGGACGGTGTGGAACCGAGCGACATCGGGGTGGCCGTTCGATATCTACAACTGGGCAAGGAGATCGCGCACGCGCTGGAACAAGCCGATCTGCCTGTTTGCCTCCTCAGCACCGCTCAGGCGTCCGGCGACGGAGTCTGCATCGGAACCATGCACCGTATGAAGGGACTTGAGTTCCGCTTCGTCGCTGTCGCCGGCGTGAGCGACAGCGTCGTCCCCCTGACCTCTGCTCTGACGCCCGCGGAAGTGGACGCTCAGCAGCACCGGGAAGACCTGCTCGGCGAATTGAGCCTCCTTTTCGTCGCCTGCACTCGCGCACGTGAGGTGCTGCGGGTCTCCTGGCACGGCGCACCGAGCCCGTTCCTTGCCTCGTGAGGCGGACACCGATATGCGCCAAGGTACGGGTTCGACGGCTGGTGCAGATCATTCGCCCTGCCGCAGGTTCTCGTACGAGAAGGTCCGTCGCCGGGACCAGGCATGCCTTCTCGGCCGGCATCTGCCGCGCTTTGCCTGCCGGCTCGTCCCGCAGCGACGCGGTTTCCCGGCCTCGCAAACGAGATCGCGTACAGCGCGTGCAGCACCGACCTTGAGAGCTCACTACGAAGGACGCGACAGAGCCCGGCAAGCCGTACCAGGATGACGTCGACATCAGCGAGTGCGCCCAACACAAGGAGCGGGACGTCCGCGGGGCTCTGCCGTCGACCTCTTCTTCAAGGCACTGCACGGAGGGCTGAGCACAACATCGTCGCGCGACCACCGACAGCCTCAAGGACCGCTGCACATCCGTCACCTGCCTTGATCATGCGCATGACCGTGTCCTTCGACCGGAGCGGCTCGCCTGCTTCAGTGTCAGAAGGCGCCCTCCGACAGAGCTCGATGCCGCTGCCGTCCGCGCGGATGGCGGCTGCACCAGGTAGTCGTGCAATAACTGGAAACGAAGCTCACCCGAACTCACAAGCACCCTGCCGTGTGCACGGCGCAGGGCGAGTGGCTGCGTAGGCCAATTCCAAGAACGGTTGTTTGTCCGGAGCCGCCACGTAGCGCGACCCCGAGCGGCGACCTTTTCCTCATTGACGCAGTACCAGCGATGTTGCCGAGCGAGCGTCATTTGAGCGTCAATACGCTGAAAGATCTGGCGGAACGATGACCGGGCCTCTTCCTCGGTCCCCCAAAAACCGCAGGTCAGACACCCTTAGCTGCCTTCTCCAGAATCACCACACACTCCACATGATGCGTCATAGGAAACAGATCAAACGCCCGCATCCGTCGCGGCACGTACCCCGCCTCGCTGAAGTAGTTGAGGTCGCGGGCGAGGGCTGCCGGGTCGCAGGCTACGTAGGCGAGGCGGCGGGGGGTGAGGGAGGCGAGGTGGTGGACGGTGGATTTGCCGGCGCCGGCTCGGGGTGGGTCGAGGACGACGAGGTCGACGTCGGTGATGCCGGTGCGGGGGAGGACGGATTCGACCTTGCCGTGTTCGATGCGGACGCGGTCGAGGTCGGCGAGGTTGTGGCGGGCGTCCTCGACGGCGCGCTTGCCGGATTCGATGCCGAGGACCGCGCCCTTGTCGCCGACGCGTTCGGCGAGGGCGCCGGCGAACAGGCCGACGCCGCAGTAGAGGTCGAGGGCCATGTCGCCCTTCTTCGGCATCAGGCCCTGCATGACGGCGTCGACGAGGAGGTCGGCGGCCTTCGGGTGGACCTGCCAGAAGCCGCCGTTGCCGACGCGCCAGGTGCGGCCGGCGGCGCGTTCGCGGACGAAGGGGCGGCCGTGGACGCGGTGGACCTGTTCGTCCTTCTCGCCGATGCGCAGGACGGAGACCGGCTTGTCGAGTTCGACGATCGGGAGGCGGCCGCCGGGGCGGGGGGTGAGGATGACCTGGCGGTCGTGGGAGCCGGTGGCGGCGATCGCCTCGACGGTGGCGATCTGGGGCCAGTCGCGCTTCTCGACGCCGAGTTCGGACACGCCGGGGGCGGCGATCAGGCAGTGGGTGACGGGCTCGACGTCGTGCGAGCGGTGCTTGCGCAGACCGGCGCGGCCCTCGGCGTCGACGGCGTACTGGACGCGGGTGCGCCAGGCGGGGACCTCGCCGGGGCCGACCTTGTCGCCGGGGGCGGGCTCGACGGTGCCGTCCCAGCCGGCCGCCTCGGGGGTCAGTCCGGCCAGCCGCATCAGCTGCTCGGCCACCACCTCGCCCTTGAGGCGGCGCTGCGCGCCCGGCTTGGCGTGCTGCCAGTCGCAGCCGCCGCAGCGGCCCGGGCCGGAGAACGGGCAGGGGGCCTCGACCCGGTCCTTGGAGGGCTGGAGGATCTGTACGGCGTCGGCGCGGAGGAAGCGTGCGCCTTCCTCACCCTCGGTGACCCGGGCGATCACACGCTCGCCGGGGAGGGTGTGGCGGACGAAGAGGACCTGGCCCGCTTCGGTACGGGCGACGCAGTGGCCGCCGTGTGCGACCGGGCCGACCTCGACCTCGTACTCCTCGCCGATCAGCGACTTCGCAGCGGCGGCGGGCAGGGTCTTCCCCTCGTCGGCCAGCGGCTGCTCCGTACCGACCAGCGACTTCTCCTCGCCGACCAGCGACTTCTTCCGTTCTTCCGGCATGGCGGGTGGGCTCCTGAGGTGGTGGTACGACGCGACGACGGCCGGCCTCCGGAGGGAGGCCAGCCGTCAAGTCTACGTCCCGGCGCGGTGTGCCCGGTCGCACGCCCGGCCGGTGAGGCACCGGGCGCGCGGCCGCGGCCGGCCGCTACTTCTTGGTCGCCGCCTTCTCCTTCTTCGGCTGGGCGACCGGGCCGCGGCGTACCGCGCCCGGGGCGTTCCACTCGGCGCGCTTGCGGGCGCGCAGCTTGGCGGCCTCGGAGGAGTCCAGCTGCCAAGGAACGGAGGTGACCATGACGCCGGGGGTGAAGAGGAGGCGGCCCTTGAGGCGGAGGGCGCTCTGGTTGTGCAGGAGGTGCTCGTACCAGTGGCCGACGACGTACTCCGGGATGTAGACGGAGACGGCGTCGCGCGGGCTCTCCCGGCGGAGCGACTTGACGTAGTCGATGATCGGGCGCGTGATCTCGCGGTAGGGCGAGGCCAGGACCTTGAGCGGCACCTCGATGCCGCGGCGCTCCCACTCCTCGCGCAGGGCCTTGGTGTCGGCCTGATCGACGTCCACGCTGACCGCTTCGAGGGTGTCCGTGCGCATCAGCTTGGCGTAGTTCAGGGCGCGCAGGGTGGGCTTGTGCACCTTGGAGACCAGGACGAGGGAGTGCACGCGGGAGGGGCGGGCGACGTCCTCGTCGGGGGTGTCCTCGGCGGCGATCTCGTCGGCGACCCGGTCGTAGTGGCGGCGGATCGCGGTCATGGTGGCGAAGAAGATGACCATGCCGAGCAGGGCCACCCAGGCGCCGTGGGTGAACTTCGTCAGCAGGACGACGACGAGGACGAGCCCGGTGAAGAAGGCGCCGAAGGCGTTGATCGCCCGGGAGCGGTGCATCCGGTGGCGCTTGGCCGGGTCCTTCTCGGTGAGCAGGTGGCGGTTCCAGTGGCGGACCATGCCGGTCTGGCTGAGCGTGAAGGAGACGAAGACGCCGACGATGTAGAGCTGGATGAGGCGGGTGGAGTCCGCGCCGTAGAGGTAGACGAGGACCGCGGCGGCGCCGGCCAGCAGCACGATGCCGTTGGAGAACGCCAGCCGGTCGCCGCGGGTGTGCAGCTGGCGCGGCAGGTAGCGGTCCTGGGCCAGGATCGAGCCGAGCAGCGGGAAGCCGTTGTAGGCGGTGTTGGCGGCCAGGAACAGGACCAGCGCGGTGGCGGCGGCCAGGACCACGAAGAGGAAGCTGCCCTTGCCGAAGACGGCCTCGGCGACCTGGGAGATCACCGGGTTCTGGGTGTATCCGGAGCCCAGCGGCTTGCCGTTGTTGAGCAGGTCGGTGGCCGGGTTCTCGGCCATCCTGACCCGCGTCGTCATGGCCAGCGCGATGATGCCGCAGAACATGGTCACGGCCAGGCCGCCCATGAGGGCCAGGGTCGTGGCGGCGTTCTTCGACTTGGGCTTGCGGAAGGCCGGGACGCCGTTGGAGATCGCCTCGACACCGGTCAGCGCGGCACAGCCGGAGGAGAAGGCGCGCAGCAGCAGGAAGATCAGCGCGAAGCCGGCCAGACCGCCCTGTTCGGCGTGGATGGTGTAGTCGGCGGTGGGGGCCTTCATCGTGTCGCCCATGACCACGGAGCGGATGACGCCCCAGATGATCATGATGAAGACGCCGGCCACGAAGACGTACGTCGGGATCGCGAAGAGCTTGCCGGACTCCTTGACCCCGCGCAGGTTCATCAGGGTCAGCAGGACGATGACGGCGATCGCGCAGAGCGTTTTGTGCTCGACGACGAACGGGATCGCGGAGCCCAGGTTCTCGATGCCGGAGGAGATGGACACCGCGACGGTCAGCACGTAGTCGACGAGCAGGGCGCTGGCGACGGTGAGGCCCGCCTTGGGGCCGAGGTTGGTGGTGGCGACCTCGTAGTCACCGCCACCGCTCGGGTAGGCGTGCACGTTCTGCCGGTACGACGCGACGACGGTGAACATCAGCACCACGACCGCGACCGCGATCCAGGGGCTGAAGTGGTAGGCCGACACTCCCGCGACGGACAGGACGAGCAGCACCTCGCCCGGCGCGTAGGCCACGGAGGAGAGCGGGTCGGAGGCGAAGACGGGGAGTGCGATGCGCTTGGGGAGCAGGGTCTCCCCGAGCCGGTCGCTGCGCAGTGCGCGCCCGATCAAGATCCGTTTGGGCACGTCGGTCAGTTTGGACACGCAGAGGATGCTAAGGCTTGGTCAAGCCCCCTGCCCACCCGCCACCCGCACGGGGGAGCAACCCGCCGTGGCGCGGGCCACACCACCCCAGGTCGCGAGCGGTCCAAAAACCTGTGCCTGCACAGGATCCGCACGTCGTACGCACAGGACACCCGCCGGGCGTGGGGTGCCGGGGGCTTTCGTGGTCTTCGTCACGTGGGGCGGAGCGGGTCGCGGAGCGCTCCGCCCTGCGCCACGCTCCGTCCCTCCCTCGTCACGCCGGGCCGCTGGCCCCTCCCCCGGCTCGTGTCGCGGCCGCCGGTCCGGGGCCGGACGGCCGGGGGCGCCGGGAGTGCAGGGCGCCCAGGCCCTGACGAGTGGCGACCAGCAACACCCGGTCCTGGGGCCGCAGGACGTAGCCGTCGCCCAGCTCGTGGGCGAGACGGGCCGGCTCGCGCTCGGCGGCCGGCGGCGGTGCGGCGGCCGGGGCGTCCGGGTCCGGGTCGTCGGGGGCCGAGGCGTCGACCGCCAGCACCCGCAGCCGGCCCGGCCGGCGGACCTCGCCGACCGTACGGCCCTCCAGCGCGGCGTGCCCGCGGACCTCGACCCGGGCGACCAGCACCACCCGGCGTTCGACCGGGATCGCGCCCAGGATCTGCCGCCCCATCATGGCGCCGGCGAAGGCGGGGGCGGCCAGGAAGGAGACGCTGCGGCTGCGGGTCAACGCCCCGGGGTGGGCGGCGCGCAGGGTGCGGTAGACGGCGGTGGCGAAGCGGTCGTCGAACAGCCGGAGGGTCACCCGCAGCTGCGGGGTGACCGAGCGGGCGTAGAGGGCGGCCTCCAGGTTGGTGGTGTCCTCGCTGGTCAGCGCGAGCAGACCGGACGCCCGCCCGATCATCGCGGCCTCCAGGACGCCTTCGTGGGTGACGTCCCCCAGGACGGTCGGCACCCGCAGCCGCCGGGCCAGTGCGAGCCCCCGCGCCTCCGGGTCCGCCTCGATGCACACCACGGGGATGCCCATCTCGTGCAGTCGGGCCAGCACCCGGGTGCCGACCTTGCCGAGGCCCAGCAGCACCACGTGGCCCGACAGCCCGCGCGGCGGCCGGCGCAGTGCGGAGGCGCTGCGGAACGTGCCCAGCCCCTCGAACGCCGCGGCGACCAGCACCGGCAGCAGCAACAGACCGGTCAGCCCGGAGAGCAGTTGGAGGAGCTTGCGGGGCAGTGGCTCGCCGAGTGCCGGGTCGTTGATCGCGAAGAGGTCGAGCAGCGTGAGGTAGGTGGCGTGCAGCGGGTCCTCGCCGGTGGTGAGCGAGGAGGCGACGGCCAGGGCCAGCACCGCGCCGACGAGGCCGGCCAGCGACCAGCGCAGCCGCCGGGAGAACAGCGAGGCGAGCGGGGCACCACGGCCGCGCAGCCCTCGCCGGCGCACCGGCCGCCCCGCACCCGGGCCCGCGGAGGGATCCGTACCCGTGGAGCCCGTGCCCGTGGCGGAGCCCGTGCCCGTATAGGAGACGGTCTCCAGGACGATGCGGGCCCGGCCGGTGGCGGCCTCGGCCACCTCGTCGTCCGGCAGCAGCACCGCCCCCTCGTCCGCCAGGGCGCCCGAACTCGACGCGCCCTCAAGTGAGTTGGCGGCAACGGGCGAACCCAGGACGGTAACGGTGTCAAAGGCCCCGCCCGCTCCCGGGTCGGCGGCGGAGGGCGGGAGCACCGCCAGCGTGCACAGCTCCGGTTCCCCGGGCCGGCCGGGCGGCACCGGTGTACGTTCCACGGCCCGCAGCAGCAGCCCGTCCGCCTCGATGACCTTGCTGGTCCCGGCGACCGCGGTGGCGACCAGCGCGGGGGCCACGGTGTCCGCGTCGGACAGCACGGTCGTCGAGGCATCGACCCCGGCCGGACCGTCGACGAGTCCGCCGGGCCCGTCCGCGCCGGCACCCAGGGCGGCGACCGCCGCGGCCTGATCGAGCAGCTCCTCCAGGTGCTGGCCGAGCTTGCGGTTGTAGAGGCGGATGACCAGCCGCAGCCGGGGATTGAGCCGGCGGGCCCGCAGTGCGGCGTGGATGTTGAGCTCGTCGTCGTCGTAGACCAGGGCCAGCGCCTCCGCACCGGCGATGTCCGCCTCGATGAGCGCGGCGTCGTCCGGCTGCGCCGCCTCCAGGATGCGCAGCGGCTCGGGCGGCGGTTCGGTGCCCTCGCCGGGCGGCTCCGCGGGCAGCGCGGTCCGCGTCACCGCCGCCGACACCCGGCCGAGCAGCGCACCGGCCCGGACGAGCGGGCCGGCCGGCGGCGGGATCCGTGGCCGGTGCGGCTCGCGGGCCGAGGGGGCCACCAGCGTCACCCGTTCGCCGTAGACGTCCCGGAGCTCGGTGGCGAGCCGGTGGGCGAGCGCATCATCGCCGCAGACCACCATGTGCGGGGCGGCAGAGCCCTGTTGGGGCTGGAGAGGCAGGTTGGGCACACCCCGTAGCGTGCCTTACCGGCGGCGGGCGGCGCAGCCCGGCGTGGGAGGCCGTCGCACCGCCCGGTCGATGAGCCCCCAGCTGCTGCCTACCGCGCCCCCTACAGGAGCCGCTCTTGCGGCTACGGTTGTACCGGACCACCGGTGCGACCAGCGCGCCCGTTGCCGCACCCGGTCCGTATCGCGAGCTGTGGCTTCGTGTCGCCGGTACTGGGAGAAGGAAGTAGTGAGCAGGGTGTTTGTGCAGGTCAGCGCGCTAGTACAGGGCACGGGGTAATCAGCATGCACATCGTCATCATGGGGTGCGGGCGGGTCGGATCCGCGCTCGCACAGACCCTGGAGAGCCAGGGCCACACCATCGCGGTGGTCGATCAGGACCCGACCGCCTTCCGTCGCCTGGGCTCGTCCTTCGGCGGCCGCCGGGTGACCGGCGTCGGCTTCGACCAGGACACCCTGCGGGAGGCCGGTATCGAGGAGGCGGGCGCCTTCGCGGCCGTCTCCAGCGGTGACAACTCCAATATCATCGCCGCCCGGGTGGCCCGCGAGATGTTCGGGGTCGAGAACGTCGCGGCCCGGATCTACGACCCGCGCCGCGCCGAGGTCTACCAGCGGCTGGGCATCCCCACGGTCGCCACCGTCCGCTGGACGGCCGACCAGATGCTGCGCCGGCTGCTGCCGTCGGGCGCCGAGCCGCTGTGGCGGGACCCCAGCGGTGGCGTCCAGCTCGCCGAGGTGCACACCGCCCCGGCCTGGGTCGGCCACAAGATCAGCAAGCTGCAGGAGGAGACCGGCGTACGCGTCGCCTTCCTCACCCGGCTGGGCGAGTCGATGCTGCCGACCTCCCAGACGGTGCTGCAGGAAGGCGACCTGGTGCACGTGATGATGCGCACCGACGAGGTCGAGAAGGTCGAGGCGGCATTCGCCACGGGTCCCGAGGAGGCGCACGCATGAGGGTCGCAATTGCGGGCGCGGGCGCGGTGGGCCGTTCCATCGCGGGCGAGCTCGTCGGAACGGTCACCCGACAGCCCGAGGAGGCAGGCGCATGAGGGTCGCTATCGCAGGCGCGGGCGCGGTGGGCCGTTCCATCGCGGGCGAGCTCCTGGAAAATGGTCACGAGATCCTGCTCATCGACAAGGCGCCGACCGCCATCTCGGTCGAGCGGGTGCCGCTCGCGGAGTGGCTGCTGGCCGACGCCTGCGAGATCACCTCGCTCGACGAGGCGGCGCTGCAGCGCTGCAACGTCGTCATCGCGGCGACCGGCGACGACAAGGTCAACCTGGTCGTCTCCCTGCTCGCCAAGACCGAGTACGGCGTGCCGCGAGTGGTCGCCCGGGTCAACAACCCGAAGAACGAGTGGCTGTTCAACGAGTCCTGGGGCGTCGACGTCGCGGTCTCCACGCCGCGTCTGATGTCCGCCCTGGTCGAGGAGGCGGTCAGCGTCGGCGACCTGGTCCGGCTGCTGCGCTTCAGCCACGGCGACGCCAACCTCGTCGAGCTGACGCTGCCCCCGGAGGCCGCGCTGGCCGGCACCCGGGTCGGCGATGTGGCATGGCCCGAGGACACCTCCCTGGTCACGATCATCCGCGGCACGCGGGTGCTCACGCCCAACAAGGAGGACGTCCTGGAGGCGGGCGACGAGCTGCTGTTCGTCGCGGCCCAGTCCCGTGAGGAGCAGCTGGAGGACCTGCTGTCGGTCCGGCGCGAGGACGCGGCGGGCTAGCGGGCCCGGTCGTACGCCAGGCACCCGGCGTACGGCACGAGCACGGACGAAGGGCGCTCCCGGAGGTCTCCGGGAGCGCCCTTCGTCGCGTGCGGTGGGAGCCGCGGCTAGGACTCGCGGCGGTGGCGGCCGGTCGTCGTCCCGCCGTCCTTCGCCAGTGTGGCCTTGCGTTCCTTCTCGGCCTGCTCCGCCTGCTCGGCCGCCTCCATCTCGGCGAAGACGTCGATCGGCGGCGGCGCCTTCACCAGGAAGACCCAGGTCAGATAGACCGCGAGCAGGAACGGCGGGATCTTCAGCGCGATCAGCACCCAGCCGAGCTGGGTGGTGTCCGCCCACCAGTACAGCGGGAAGAGGATCGCGCACTTGCCGAGCAGGATCAGCCCCCAGGCCCAGCTGGCCTTGGCGTAAGCCTTCTTCCGGCCGGGGTTGCGGGTGCGCCAGGAGAGGTTCTCCTTGAAGACCGGTCCCAGGATCAGGCCGATCAGCGGCACGCCGGCGAGCGTCGTGACCATGTAGGCCACGGCGAGGCCGAGGGTGTAGAGCATGCCGGGCAGGTAGAAGTCCTTGGCGTTGCCGGTCATCATCGCGAAGACCACGCCGAAGGCCACACCGAAGACACCGCCGAAGGCGTGCTTGACGGTGTCCTTGCGGACCAGGCGGACGGCCGCCAGCACCAGCGAGACGGCCAGCGCGGCGATCGCCGAGACGTGCAGGTCCTTGTTGACCGTGAAGATCGCGACGAACAGCAGGCCGGGGAGCACCGTCTCCACCAGGCCCCGCACCCCGCCGAACGCCTCGAACAGCGCCGCCTCGGTCACCTCCCGGCCGGCTCCGCCGCCGTCGTCCGGCGGGGCCGGGGCGGCGGGGGCGGGGTCGGTGCCGGGGGTGGCGCCGGCGGCGGCGTGCGGGTCGGTGGTCGGTCGGTCGTAAGACGTCACCGGCTACTCCTGTCCGAGCGGTCGGAGTTCGTACTTCGGATTGAAGAGCACCCGGCGTCCGTGACTCAGCGAGATCCGGCCCGAGGCGATGAGCTTGCGGCCCGGCTCTATCCCGACGATGGAACGGCGGCCGAGCCACACCACGTCGAGCGCGGCGGAGCCGTCGAACAG
Source organism: Streptomyces sp. NPDC048196 (assembly GCF_040652715.1). Taxonomy (NCBI): domain Bacteria; kingdom Bacillati; phylum Actinomycetota; class Actinomycetes; order Kitasatosporales; family Streptomycetaceae; genus Streptomyces; species Streptomyces sp. NPDC048196. Next base: position 153,637 of record NZ_JBEZMM010000004.1, read on the forward strand.
CTCCGCCTCCAGCGCGGGCACACCGGCGCGCGGCCGCAGCGTGACATGCCGCAGGGTGCCGGTGACCTTCACTATCTGGCGGTCGTCGCAGTCGCAGATGCGGGTGCACCCCGCGTCCTCGGCGTCCTGCTGCAACTCGGCGGACTGCAGCTCCTCCTCGGAGGAGGACAGCCTGTCGAGCATCCGGCGAAAGCGACCGGCCGGCTTCTCGGGTCGGGTCCCAGCACTCATAAAGCCAGCGTACCGGTGCCCGGCTCCGCGGATCACGGTGTCCACAGGCAGGTCTCGCCCCGCCGTCCCAGCAGGACGTGGTCCTCCCCGCACGGTTCGGTGCTCCCCGTCCGCCCGGCCCGCCCGCCCGGCTCACTGTTCGAAGCGGTACCCCATCCCCGGCTCGGTGATACTGCACCCCCCGGGGGCCAACCCCCGCACCCCCGGCCGGACACCCGACCTCACTGCTCGAAGCGGTACCCCATCCCCGGCTCGGTGATGAAGTGCTTCGGGTGTGAGGGGTCGCTCTCCAGCTTGCGGCGGAGCTGGGCCATGTAGACCCGCAGATAGTTCGTCTCGGTGCCGTAGGACGGGCCCCAGACCTCCTGGAGCAGCTGCTTCTGGCTGACCAGCCGGCCGGCGTTGCGGACCAGGACCTCCAGGAGGTGCCATTCGGTGGGCGTCAGCCGGATGTCCCGGCCGCCGCGGTTGACCTTCTTCGCGGCGAGGTCGACGGTGAAGCCCTCGGTCTCCACGACCACTTCGGTGTCGGCCGGCCCGGTCGGCTCGGCCCGGCGCACCGCCGCCCGCAGCCGGGCCAGCAGCTCGTCCATGCCGAACGGCTTGGTGACGTAGTCGTCCGCGCCCGCGTCCAGCGCCTCCACCTTCTCGTCGGAGGTCTGCCGGGCGGAGAGCACCAGGATCGGCACCCGGGTCCAGCCCCGCAGCCCCTTGATCACTTCGACGCCGTCCATATCGGGCAGGCCGAGGTCCAGGACGATGACGTCGGGGTGGCGGGCGGCGGCGAGCTTGAGGGCGGTGGCCCCGTCGGGGGCGGCGTCGACCTCGTACTTGCGCGCCTTCAGGTTGATCACGAGGGCGCGGACGATCTGCGGCTCGTCATCGACCACAAGCACCCGGTTCACTGGCGATCTCCTCGTGGTGTGGTGGCGTGTCCCGGCGGGCCGGGGTCGGTGCGGTTCCCGGCGGGGCGGCCCGCGGGAGGTGTGGTGGAGGGCGGCGGTGGGGTCCGGCTCATGTCGTGACCTGGGCCGGGAGGTCGGGCCGGACCGGCGGCCGGCCGCCCGCGGCCCGGAGCGTGAGGACCATCGTCATACCGCCACCCGGTGTGTCCTCCGCGGCGAGCGTGCCGCCCATCGCCTCCGCGAAGCCCCGCGCCACCGCGAGCCCCAGCCCCACACCGGCGCCGCGCGGCACGTCGCCGTAGCGCTGGAACGGCTCGAAGATCCGGTCCTTGGCGCTGTCGGGCACGCCCGGCCCGCGGTCGGCGATCCGCAGCTCCACCCGGTCGCCGAGCGCGCTGGCCGCGACCAGCACCGCCTCCCCGTCCGGGCTGTACTTCACGGCGTTCTCGACGAGATTGGCGACCGAACGTTCCAGCAGCCCGGGGTCGACCGCGACCATCGGCAGCTCCTCCGGGATGTCCAGGGTGACGCTGTCCTCGGGTACGCCGCCCAGCGCCATCGGTACGACCTCGTCGAGGTCGATCTCGCGGATCAGCGGGGTGACCGTGCCGGTCTGCAGCCGGGACATGTCCAGGAGGTTGCCGACCAGGTGGTCCAGCCGGTCCGCGCCCGCCTCGATGCCCGCCAGCAGCTCCGCCTCGTCCTCCGGCGACCAGGCCACGTCGTCCGAGCGCAGGGAGGTGACCGAGGCCTTGATGCTCGCCAGCGGCGTCCGCAGGTCGTGGCTGACCGCGGCCAGCAGCGCCGTTCGGATGCGGTTGCCCTCGGCCAGCTCCCGGGCCCGTTCCGCCTCGCCGACCAGCCGCTGCCGGTCGAGCACGACGGCGGCCTGGGCGGCGAAGGCGGCCAGCACCCGGCGGTCCTCGGCGGGCAGCACCCGCCCGGTCAGCGCCAGCGCCATGTGGTCGCCCACCGGCATGTCGACGTCCGCGTCCTCGGGGCGCAGCAGCGGCTCGCCCTTGTCCGGGCCGCCGGCCCGGCCCGCGCAGGTCCACGGGTCGACGTCGCTGCGCCGCTCCAGCAGCGCCACGGTGTCCATGCCGAAGGTCTCCCGCACCCGCTCCAGCAGGGCGCTCAGCGTCGTCTCGCCGCGCAGCACACTGCCGGCGAGGAAGGACAGGATCTCCGACTCGGCGCGCAGCCGGGCCGCCTGGTGGGTGCGGCGGGCGGCGAGGTCCACCACCGAGGCGACCGACACCGCGACCGCGAAGAAGATCGCGATGGCGACGATGTTCTGCGGGTCGCTGATGGTGAGGGTGTGGGTCGGTGGCGTGAAGTAGAAGTTCAGCAGCAGCGAGCCGACCGCGGCCGACGCCAGCGCCGACAGCTGCCCGCCGAGCAGCGCCGCCACGACGGTCAGGAAGAGGAACAGCAGGACGTCGTTGGCCAGCCCGGGCCCGTTGGCGAGGCCGGACAGCAGCAGTGAGAGCAGCGCCGGGCCCACGACACCGACGAGCCAGCCGGCGATGATCCGGGCCCGCCCCAGCCGCGCACCGCGCGCCACCGGCAGCCCCCGGCCCTTGGCGACCTCCTCATGGGTGACGATGTGCACGTCGAGGTCCGGCCCCGATTCGCGGGCGACGGTCGCCCCGACCCCCGGGCCGAAGACGTACTGCCAGGTCTTGCGGCGGCTCGACCCCAGCACGATCTGCGTGGCGTTCACCCCGCGCGCGAACTCCAGCAGCGCACTCGGTATGTCGTCCCCGATGACGTGGTGGAAGGTCCCGCCGAGGTCCTCCACCAGCGTCCGCTGGACGGCGAGTTCCTTGGGCGAGGCGGAGGTCAGCCCGTCACTGCGGGCTATGTAGACGGCGAGCACCTCGCTGCCCGAGCCCTTGGCCGCCATCCGGGCGGCGCGGCGGATGAGCGTACGGCCCTCGGGGCCCCCGGTCAGGCCGACCACGATCCGCTCGCGGGCCTGCCAGGTCGACCGGATCGAGTGCTCCGCCCGGTACTCCTGCAGGTACTCGTCGACGCGGTCGGCGACCCAGAGGAGCGCCAGCTCGCGCAGCGCCGTGAGGTTGCCCGGCCGGAAGTAGTTCGACAGGGCGGCGTCCACCTTGTCGGGCTGGTAGATGTTCCCGTGCGCCATCCGGCGCCGGATCGCCTGCGGCGACATGTCGACCAGCTCGATCTGGTCGGCCCGCCGCACCACCTCGTCCGGTACGGTCTCGCGCTGCCGGACGCCCGTTATGGACTCCACGACGTCCCCGAGGGACTCCAGGTGCTGGATGTTCACCGTCGAGATGACATCGATGCCGGCTTCCAGCAGCTCCTCGATGTCCTGCCAGCGCTTGGCGTTGCGCGAGCCGGGCACGTTGGTGTGGGCCAACTCGTCGACCACGGCCACGGCGGGCTTGCGTTCCAGCGCCGCGTCCACGTCCATTTCGGTGAAAACCGAGCCGCGGTACGTCAGCTCGCGACGCTGGATCTGCTCCAGCCCGTGCAGCATGACCTCCGTGCGGGGCCGCCCGTGGTGCTCGACGAACGCCACCGCGAGGTCAGTGCCCCGCTCCACGCGCCGGTGTGCCTCGGACAGCATCGCGTAGGTCTTGCCGACGCCGGGCGCCGCCCCGAGATAGATCCGTAGCTTGCCGCGTGCCATGGCCCCATTGTCTTACGTGAAGGCCGCCCCCACCGGGCTGGCCTGCTGCGACCCTACCGACCGCACAAGGGAACAAAAGCCGCAGTTGACGACTTCGCCCCCGGTCTTGACGCGACTCTGATACGGGGCTCCGGTCCCGGCTTGGCGCGGGCCTCCCGCTCGCCGCTCCACGGCCTCCGCTTCCGACCAGCGGCTCGCGACCAGCGGCTATGTGGTCCGCCTCCGAGCTGGGTCCGTCTCCGAGCGAGGTCCGTCGCCCTTCCTCCCCTGGCGGTCCTTCTCCGTCCCACTCCCCTGCCCGTTCCGCTCCCCTCCACTCCGCTCCCCTCCACTCCCCTCCGTTCCGCCCGGTGGAAACACCTCGCCGGACGCCACGACCGACTGCGACGATGCCCTCATGACGGACACCGCGCCCGCCTCCGAGCCCACCCCCGGCACCGGCCACCGCCCCGCGCCCGCGGGAGATCTGACGACGGGCCGCATGCCAGCGGTGCGGGTCGCCCACACCGCCGACCTGGATGCCGCAACGCTCGCGTCGGTGCACGCCCTCCTCCACGACGTCTTCGACGACATGACCGAGGAGGACTGGGACCACGCCCTCGGCGGGCTGCACGCCCTGGCCTACGAGGACGGCGAACTCATCGGTCATGCCTCGGTGATCCAGCGCCGGCTGCTGCACGGCGGCCGGGCGCTGCGTTGCGGTTACGTCGAGGGGGTCGGCGTACGTGCGGACCGCCGCGGCCGCGGCCACGGGGCGGCCGTGATGGCCGCGCTGGAACGAGTGATCCGCGCCGGATACGACCTCGGCGCGCTCGGCGCCTCCGACGAGGCCGCCGCCTTCTACGCCGCCCGCGGCTGGCAGCAGTGGCGCGGCCGCTCCTGGACCCTCACCCCGTCCGGCGTCCGGCGCACCCCCGACGAGGACGACTGCCTCTACGTCCTGCCGACGCCCGCCGCCACCCTGGATCTCGACTCCGACCTCACCTGCGACTGGCGCGACGGCGACGTCTGGTAACGGCGCGGGCGGCGGGGGGCTGACGCACCGCCACGGGGTGGTGGGATGTGGCTGGTGGTGGGCGGCGTCAGCTGATGGCCGGCGGCCGGTGACCGGCAACCACCAACCCGCCGGAGTTCAGCCGTATCGCTCCTACCGGGGAACGAAGCGGTCGACCAGGAGGGTGAGGCGGTCGGGGGCCCGGTCGGCGGGCAGGCGTCCGGCGCGGGTGAGGGTGACCAGTCCGTGCAGCGCCGCCCAGAACGTCTCGACGAACAGCCCCGGTTCGTCGGGGTGCGCATGGTCGACGAGAGGGTCCAGCAGAGCCTGGAACGCCTCGCGCAGCGGCACGGGCGTGGCCTCGTCGGCGAACGGGAGGCCGTTGTCGAGGCTGAACATCGCGTCGTACAGGGCCGGATTGCGCGCGGCGAAGTCGGTGTAGGCGCGGGCCAGCGCCGCCACCGCCTCCCGGCCGGCGGGCCCTTCCGGCACCACGGCACGCAGCGCGGTCGTCAGCTCGGCGAACCCCTCCAGCGCGACCGCTCCGACGATCTCCTTCATGCCCCGGAAGTGGCTGTAGAGCACCGGCTGGCTGTACTCGATCTGCTTGGCGAGGCGGCGCGTGGTGACGGCGTCCCATCCGTGCGTCTCGGCCAGCTCGCGGGCCGTGGAGACGATCAGCTTGTGGCGGTTGGCCCGCTCACGTTCCTTGCGTTCACGTACCGACATGAACCGATTCTAGCGCTGCTAGACAACAGAGCATCGATACCTCTAGCATCGAACTTACAGCTAGCGCCGCTAGCAACCGCAGCTGCGCATGCAGGTGCCGGCCGGCCGCTGACGGCTAACCGCTGACCGCTGACACTTCAAGCCCTTGGAGGGGACATGCACAACGCACTGGCCGTCATCACGGTCGTCGTGGTCGGACTGATGGTGGGCGTGGAATTCGCAGTGGCGGTGTTCGTCAACCCGATCCTCGACCGGCTCCCGGACGACGGCGGACTCGACGCCCGAAGCGACGGAGCACGCATCCTCGGCCGGGTCATGCCGTTCTGGTACATCGGCTCGGTCGTCCTCGGCGCGGCATGGTCCGCACTGGCATGGGGCGACCGGGGCGCCCCACTCATCGCCGTGGGCACCGTGCTGCTCGTACTGAGCGTGGTGATGTCGATCCTGCTGCTCGTGCCGATCAACTCACGCGTCGCGACCTGGTCGAAGGAGGGCGTACCCGCCGACTGGAAGCAACAGGTAGGCCGTTGGGACCGCTTCCACTACGTCCGCGTGGCCATCATCGTGCTCGCGTTCGTCCTCTTCACGATCGCCCTCACCTGACGCCGCGCCAGGCCGCTGCTGCCCTGCTGTCCTCTGCCCTGCTGCCGCTGCCCACAGCGGCATCCTGAGCCCGCCGGGAGCGGCCTCCGTTCACCGCGTCGCCCCTGAGCCGGCCTGGCTCGGCTCGCCCTCCCGGCCGTTCGCGCCCATCTCCGTGATCAACCCGTCGTTCAGCGTCAGGACGCGGTCGGCCAGGCCCAGGAGGGTGTTGTCGTGGGTGGCGACCAGGGCCGTGACGCCCTCGCTGCGGACGACGGCGCGGAGGAGTTCCATCACCTCCAGCCCCGTTTCCGCGTCGAGTTGGCCGGTGGGTTCGTCGGCTATGAGCAGGGCGGGGCGGTTGGCGAGGGCACGGGCTATCGCGACGCGTTGTTGCTGGCCGCCGGAGAGTTCGCCCGGGCGCTGCCGGGCGTGCTCGGCGAGGCCGACCAGGGCCAGCAGGAGCGCGACCCGTTCTTCTCGCTCACGCGCCGGGACCTTGCGGAGCCGCATGGGCACTCCGACGTTCTCGGCGGCGCTCAGGATCGGTATCAGCCCGAACGACTGGAAGACGAAGCCGATGCGGTCGCGGCGCATTGCGAGCAGCCCGGTTTCGTCAAGCTCGGCGAGCGGGGTGCCGTCGACGGTGATGCGCCCCGAGTCCGGGGCGTCCAGGCCGCCGATGAGGTTGAGCAGTGTCGTCTTGCCGGACCCGGATCGGCCGCGCAGGGCGACCAGTTCACCGCGTGGAACCCGGCAGGAGACGCCGCGGAGCGCGTGGACGACGCCGGCGCCACTGCCCTCGCTGCCGTAACTGCGGTGCAGGTCCTCGACGACGACCATCGCCGCGGAAGCGGAATCGGCCGCCTCCGCGCCGGCTGTTCCTGACGCTGTGCTGGTTGTGCTTCCCCCGTTGTGCATTTTCGCTCCCCCACTCCCCTTGCGGCTTCGGTCCGCATCGACCCGCCGCGCCGACCGGCCGGCCCCCCGGCGGTGCCTGCCGATGGCGTCAGTATGCGGACACCGCAGTTCGGCAGGCAACGCCTGTGGATAACTCTCGGACGGGCCCTGGAAAGGGCAGTTGGGCCGGCCGGTCCGCGGCTCAGTTCGGGTTCTGGGCGCGAGTCGCGTACGCAGGAACGCGGGCGCGAAGGTGGCGAGAGCCTTGCCGCAGGAGGCTTTGCCTCCTTCATGAAACGGAGATACGACGGCGGCCTCCCTCATGCTCAGGCCCAATTCACGTTGCCGCACCAGGGCGCACCGGTTGCCCCAACTTCCCTACGGGAAGTCCGAGTTCAGCGAGTTCAGCGCCTTGTGCAGCCCTGTGCAGCCCTGTGCAGCCCGGTTCAGACCTTGTTCAGCCCGTCTCCCCCTGTCCCCGCACCAGATCCCGCAGCGCAATGTTCAGCTCCAAGACGTTCACCCGCGGTTCGCCGAGGAAGCCGAGGGTGCGGCCGTCCGTGTGGCGGGTGACGAGCCGGTGCACCGTGGTTGCCGGGAGGTGGTTCTCCTTGGCGACGCGGTCGGCCTGGAGTTGTGCGTACGCCGGGGAGATGTCCGGGTCGAGGCCGGAGCCGGACGAGGTGACGGCGTCGGCGGGGACCTTTGGCTCGGGGACGCCGTAGGTCTCGGCGACCCACTTCTTGCGTTCCTCGACCGCCTTGATCAGGTCGGTGTTGGTGCCGCCCAGGTTGGAGGCGCCGGAGACCTGCAGGTCGTACTGGGTGTTGACGCCGTTGGCCCGGTTGCTGCCCAGGCCCGCGGAGGGGCGCGGCTGGAAGAACCGCAGGTCGGGGATGGGGTTGCCGTGTTTGTCGGTGCCCTTGTCGTAGCGCTGGCCGAGGAGGGACGAGCCGACGGCCTTGCCGTGGGAGCGGACCTCGGAGCCGTTGGCCTGGTCGGGGAAGGCCGCCTGGGCCACGCCGGTGACCACCAGCGGGTAGAGGACGCCGCACACCACGGTCAGGACGAGCAGGGCGCGCAGGCCGGCGCCGAGCAACCGGGCGGTGTTGCGTACCGAGTTGTTCATGGCGGTTACCACGCTTTCCGCATCAGTGCAGCCCGGGGATGAGGGAGATGAGCAGGTCGATGAGTTTGATGCCGAGGAAGGGGGCGATCAGGCCGCCGAGGCCGTAGACGGTCAGGTTGCGGCGGAGCATCCGATCGGCGCTGACCGGGCGGTACTGCACTCCCTTGAGGGCGAGTGGCACCAACGCGATGATGATCAGCGCGTTGAAGATGATCGCCGACAGGATGGCGGAGTTGGGGCTGGACAGCCGCATGATGTTGAGGGTGTCCAGGCCCGGGTAGGCCACCGCGAACATCGCCGGGATGATGGCGAAGTACTTGGCGACGTCGTTGGCGATCGAGAAGGTGGTCAGCGCGCCCCGGGTGATCAGGAGCTGTTTGCCGATCTCGACGATCTCGATGAGCTTGGTCGGGTCGGAGTCGAGGTCGACCATGTTGCCGGCCTCCTTGGCTGCCGACGTACCGGTGTTCATCGCCACGCCGACGTCCGCCTGGGCCAGTGCCGGGGCGTCGTTGGTGCCGTCACCGGTCATGGCGACGAGCTTGCCGCCGGCCTGTTCGCGCTTGATGAGCGCCATCTTGTCCTCGGGCGTAGCCTCGGCGAGGAAGTCGTCCACGCCGGCCTCGTCGGCGATGGCCTTGGCCGTCAGCGGGTTGTCGCCCGTGATCATGATGGTCTTGATGCCCATCTTGCGCAGTTCGACGAAGCGTTCGCGCATGCCCTCCTTGACGACGTCCTTGAGGTGGATGACGCCCAGGACGCGCGGCCCGCGCTCGTCCTCCAGGGCGACCAGCAGCGGGGTGCCGCCGGCCTGGGAGATGGTGTCGGTGAGCTGCTGGGCGTCCTCGGCGACCGCACCGCCGCGCGCCTTGACCCAGGCGATGACGGAACCGGTCGCCCCCTTGCGGATCTTGCAGTGGCGGCCCTCCTCGGTGACGTCCACGCCCGACATCCGGGTCTGCGCGGTGAACGGGACCCACTCGGCGGCCACCAGCTCGCCCTGGTGCCGCTCGCGCAGGCCGTACTTCTCCTTGGCGAGCACGACGATCGAACGGCCCTCGGGGGTCTCGTCGGCCAGCGAGGAGAGCTGGGCGGCGTCCGCCACCTCGGCCTCCGTCGTGCCGCGTACCGGCACGAACTCGGCGGCCCGGCGGTTGCCGAGGGTGATGGTGCCGGTCTTGTCGAGCAGCAGCGTCGAGACGTCGCCGGCGGCCTCGACCGCCCGGCCCGACATGGCCAGGACGTTGCGCTGGACGAGCCGGTCCATGCCGGCGATGCCGATGGCCGAGAGCAGGGCGCCGATGGTCGTCGGGATCAGGCAGACCAGCAGCGCGAGCAGCACGATCATGGGCTGTTCGGCGCCGGCGTAGATCGCGAACGGCTGGAGGGTGACGACGGCCAGCAGGAAGACGACGGTGAGCGAGGCGAGCAGGATGTTCAACGCGATCTCGTTGGGGGTCTTCTGCCGTGCGGCGCCCTCGACGAGGTTGATCATCCGGTCGATGAAGGTCTCACCGGGCCTTGTGGTGATCTTGATGACGATGCGGTCGGAGAGCACCTTCGTCCCGCCGGTGACGGCCGAGCGGTCGCCGCCGGACTCGCGGATGACCGGGGCGGATTCACCGGTGATCGCGGACTCGTCGACGGACGCGACGCCTTCGACGACGTCGCCGTCACCGGGGATGATGTCGCCGGCCTCGCAGACGACGAGATCGCCGATGCGCAGCTCGGTGCCGGGGACCTGCTCCTCCATGCCGTCGTTCAGCCGGCGCGCCACGGTGTCGGTCTTGGCCTTGCGCAGGGTGTCGGCCTGCGCCTTGCCGCGGCCCTCGGCGACCGCCTCGGCCAGATTGGCGAAGATCACGGTCAGCCACAGCCAGACGGCGATCGCCCAGCCGAACCAGTCCCCGGGGGACAGGCAGGCGAAGAGCGTGGTGAGGACGGAGCCCACCTCGACCACGAACATCACCGGGGACTTGACCATCACCCGCGGGTCGAGCTTGCGCAGCGCGTCCGGCAGGGACCTGACCAGCTGCCGGGGATCGAAGAGGCCGCCGCCGACGCGGCCGTCACCGGGCTTGTGCCCGCCGGGGGCGTCCTGGTGCGGGGCACGGGTCGGAGTGGCTGTCGGGCTGGTGGTCATGGAGCCGGGCTCCTCAGGCTTGGCGGGGGCGGTCATGACAGGCCCTCCGCCAGCGGGCCGAGTGCCAGCGCCGGGAAGTAGGTCAGACCGGTGATGATCAGGATGGTGCCGACGAGCAGCCCGGCGAAGAGCGGCTTCTCGGTGCGCAGGGTTCCGGCGGTCTCCGGGACCGGCTGCTGCTCGGCGAGCGAGCCGGCCAACGCGAGGACGAACACCATCGGCAGGAGGCGGCCGAGCAGCATGGCCAGCCCGATCGTGGTGTTGTACCAGGGGGTGTCGGCGTTGAGGCCGGCGAAGGCGGAGCCGTTGTTGTTGGCGCCGGAGGTGAAGGCGTACAGGACCTCGGAGAAGCCGTGCGAACCGGCGCCCAGTGCCTTGGTGTTGAGCATCGAGCCCAGTGCGTCGGGCAGCACCATCGAGGCGGCGGTGAAGCCGAGGACCAGCGTCGGGGTGACGAGGAGGTAGCAGGCGGCGAGTTTGATCTCGCGGGTGCCGATCTTCTTGCCGAGGTACTCGGGTGTGCGGCCCACCATCAGGCCGGCGAGGAACACCGCGATGACGGCCATGACCAGCATGCCGTAGAGGCCGGAGCCGACGCCGCCGGGGGCGATCTCGCCCAGCATCATGCCGAGCAGCTGGAGGCCGCCGCCGAAGGCGGTGAAGGAGGAGTGGAAGGAGTCGACCGCGCCGGTGGAGGTGAGGGTGGTGGCGACCGAGAAGATCGCCGAGGAGCCGACGCCGAAGCGGGTCTCCTTGCCCTCCATGGCGGCGCCCGCGGCCTGCAGGGCCGGGCCGCCGTGCGCGAACTCGGTCCACATCATCAGCGCGGTGAAGCCGAGCCAGATGACTCCCATGGTGGCGAGGACGGCGTATCCCTGCCTGACGTTGCCGACGAGCTTGCCGAAGGTCCGGGTCAGCGCGAACGGGATGACCAGGATCAGGAAGATCTCGAAGAGGTTGGTGAAGGCGTCGGGGTTCTCGAAGGGGTGAGCGGAGTTGGCGTTGAAGTAGCCGCCTCCGTTGGTGCCCAGTTCCTTGATGACCTCCTGGGAGGCGACCGCACCGCCGTTGGTCTGCCGGTGCCCGCCCAAGAACTGCCCGACGTCGTGGATGCCGGAGAAGTTCTGGACGGCGCCGCAGGCGACCAGGACGACGGCGCCGATGACGGCGATCGGTATGAGGATGCGGACGGTGCCGCGGACCAGGTCGGCCCAGAAGTTCCCCAGTTCGCCGGTGCGGATGGGGGTCTCCCCTGCTTGAGCGGAGCCGAGAGCTCGGGGGAGTGCGAAGCCGCGGACCAAGGCGATCGCCACGGCCATGCCGGTGGCCGCGGACACGAAGTTCTGCACCGCGAGGCCGGCGGTCTGCACGACGTGGCCCATGGCCTGCTCGCCGCTGTAGGACTGCCAGTTGGTGTTGGCGACGAACGACGCGGCGGTGTTGAACGCCTGGTCGGGGCTGATCGACGCGAACCCGAGGGACAGCGGCAGACCGCCCTGGAGGCGCTGCAGGAGGTAGAGGAGGAGCACCCCGGCCGCGGAGAAGGCCAGGACGGCGCGCAGGTAGGCGGGCCAGCGCATCCGGGCGTCCGGGTCGGCGCCGATGCAGCGGTAGAGGACCTTCTCGACGCGGAGGTGCCGCGGGGAGCTGTAGACGGCGGCCATGTGGTCGCCGAGGGGGCGGTACGCCAGGGCCAGCGCCGCGATGAGCGCCGTCAGCTGGAGCACGCCGGCGAGGACGGGGCTCATCGAGCCCGCCGGGGAGGCAGCGGTGATCACCTCAGAACCTCTCCGGGAAGACGAGGGCGAGGACGAGGTATCCCAGCAGGGCGACGGCGACGATCAGGCCGACCGCGTTCTCGACGGTCACAGCTTCGCCACCCCCTTGGCGACGAGGGCCACCAGCGCGAAGACCGCGACCGTGACGACGACGAAGGCCACGTCGGCCATCGTGTGCTCCTAGAGGGGAGGGGAGTTCGGACCCCTAGAGCAAACCGTCCGCATGACCGCTCCTGAACGGCGTTGACGCCTCCCTTACGGCCATTGGCGCCCCGTTGACGGATCTCATACGCCGCTCGGCCTGACCTGCGCAAATACGGAGGGCCCGCACCCCCTTCAAGGGGTGCGGGCCCGTATGACCGTCGTGTTCCGGCCGGTCCTGGCGCCCTTGCGGGCCCCGCCGGCCGGACCGTGTGTCAGCGGATCTCGGTGATCTCCGGTCCGCGCTCCAGACGCTCCACGCCGCCGCCGAAGCGGGACTGCTCGGCCGGCTCCTGCTGCACGCCGTCCGGCACCATCTGGGCGTCGTCCGGCAGCTTCAGGACGATCGGGTCGCGCGGCGCCATGGGGCCTTCGCCGCGGACGATGACGGTGTCCCGGAAGATGTGCTCCAGCACGCCCGCGGCCTGCGGCTGCACCGCGCCCTGGCCGGAGATCACGCCGCGCAGGAACCACCGGGGGCCGTCCACGCCGACGAAGCGCACGACCTGCACGCCGTTCGTGCCGTCCGGCAGCTGTACCGGCACCTGGGCGCGCAGCTCCCAGCCCAGCGGGCCCTCGACCTCGTCGATGACCCCGCCCTGCTGGGTGATGCCGGCCGCGATCTCCTCGCGGACCTCGCCCCAGATGCCCTCGTTGCGGGGAGCGGCGAACGCCTGCAGCTGTACGGCGCTGTCCTGCAGCACCACCGTCGCGGCGACGATCGCGTCACCGGCGACCTCCACCCGCAGCTCCATGCCCTCGACCCCGGGCACGAACAGTCCGCCGAGGTCGACCCGGCCCTCGCCGGGGTTGGTGACCTCGGAGGAGTCCCACGGCCCGTCGGGGCGCGGCGCGGGCGGAAGATTGACCCGGCTCTGCTCCTCGTCGCTGACCTCCTCGGCCGGCGCACCGGTCACCGTCTCCTCGACGAGCCCCGCTGCCGACTCCTCAGGAGTCTTGTTCTTCTTGCGACGTCCGAACACGTCACTGTCCTTCCCGGTCGGCACCGACCGCTGCGTATTCATTCCCGCCCGTGGAGCCGTCCACCGCCGCATGACCGCCGGTGGAACCGAATCCCCCCTCGGCCCGCGCCGAGCCGGGAAGTTCCGCCACCTCGTGGAAGCGCACCTTCTCGACCTGCTGGACGACAAGTTGGGCGATCCGGTCGAACCTCTCGAACCGCACGGTCTCCCGCGGGTCCAGATTGACCACGATCACCTTGATCTCTCCACGGTACCCGGCATCCACCGTCCCGGGGGCATTCACGAGCGCCAGTCCGCAGCGCGCGGCGAGCCCGGACCGCGGGTGCACGAACGCCGCGTAGCCGTCCGGCAGCGCGATCGCCACGCCGGTGGGCAGCACCGTGCGCTCCCCCGGCGCCAGCTCGGCCGCCTCGGTGGTCACCAGATCGACGCCGGCGTCGCCCGGATGCCCGTACGCCGGAACGGGCACCTCCGGGTCGAGCCGGCGCAGCAGTACGTCGACGGGGTTGCGTACCTCACTCACGGGTTCACCTCGAAGGCTCGCGCGCGCTTGACCTGGTCCGGGTCGGCCATCGCCGCCTGGATCTCCTCGGTCCTGCCGTTCTCGATGAAGTGGTCGACCTTCACCTCGATGAAGACGGCGTCGGCGCGCACCGCGACCGGGCCGTCCGGGCCGCCTATGCGTCCCACCGCCGTCGAGTAGATCTTCCGCCCGTGCACCGCGGTGACCTGCGCGTCCAGGTGCAGCACCGTGCCGAGCGGAACCGGCCGTACGAAGTCGGTCTCCAGCCGGCCGGTCACCGCGATCACCCGCAGCAGCCAGTTCAGCGAGCCGAGCGTCTCGTCGAGCGCGGTGGCCAACACCCCGCCGTGGGCCAGGCCCGGGGCGCCCTGGTGGGCCTCCTTGACCGTGAACTCCGCCTGGACGCTCACGCCCTCGCCGGCCCGCGCCTCCAGGTGCAGACCGTGCGGCTGGCCGGTGCCACAGCCGAAGCAGCGGTCGTAGTGCGCGCCGAGGAGCTCTCCGGGCGCCGGCGCCTCGGCATGCCGGACCGGAGCCACGGCGTCCGTCGGTGGCGTCAGCCCCCGCCTCGTTGTGTCAGTTCCACTCACGAGTGCAGACCCTACCCGCGCGGGTAAGGGGCCCGCGCCGCCGTGCCAAGCTGGAGCCATGCAGTCGTACGAAGAACGTCTCACCGCGCCCCGGTCCTGGTGGGTGATCGCCGGGCTGGTCGGCGTCGCCTGTGCCCTGATGCTGCTCCCGGTGGGGACGCTGCCGATGCTCGGCGGGCTGATCGGCGGGGCGGCGCTGTCCGCCGTGGCGGTGAGCGCGTACGGGTCGGTGCGGATCCGGGTGGTGGGCGGTGCGCTGATCGCCGGTGAGGCGAAGATCCCGGCGTCGGCGCTGGGCGAGGCCCGGGCGCTGGACGCGGCGGAGGCGCTGGCCTGGCGGACGCACAAGGCCGATGCCCGGGCGTTCATGCTGCTCCGCAGCTATGTCCCGACCGCGGTGCGGGTGGAGATCACGGACCCGGACGACCCGACGCCGTACGCCTATCTGTCGACGCGGGACCCGGAGCGTCTGGTGGCGGCACTGACGGCCGTACGCGCCTGACGCGCGGGCGGGGCTCATCGGGCCGAGGGCGCCGGTCCCCTTCAGCGGTCCGCTTCAGTCGGCCGGCGGGAGCGGGGCCGGCCCGGGCGGCGGGGACGCGGGGAGGGCGTCGGGCAGCGCGTCCCAGGGCACCTGCTTGGCCCGCAGGTCCTTACGGATTTTTTTCGCAACTTTTCTGGTGTCGCGGCGGTTCATGACCCCGCCGACGGTGGCGCCCACCATGAACGGGGTGAGGCTGGGGAGGTTGCGCAGCGTGCGCTTCATGATCTGCTGGCGCAGTTCGCGCTTCATCTGCCCGCCGAGCGCGGCGTTCACCGACGTCGGTTTCGCGATGTCGATGCCCCGCTCCTCCGTCCACGACGTCAGAGCGGCCATCGCGCGCTGGCGGAGGTTCCCGGGCGGCCGGAGGCCGTAGACCTCGTGCAGCTCGGCGATGAGCTTGAGCTCGATCACGGCGACGCCGATGATCTCGGTGGCCAGCTCGGCCGGCATGGCGGGCGGTACGGGCAGCATGGCTGCCGCGCCCACGCCCGCTCCGACGGTGGCGGTCCCCGCACAGGCGCCCGCGACGAGCTTGTCGGCGAGTTCCTCGGGGGTCAGTCCGGGGAACTGGGCGCGCAGGGTGGCCAGGTCGCGGACCGGGATCCGCGGGGCGATCTCGATGATCCGGTCGGCGATCGCGGCGATCGTCGCCCGCACCCGGCCGCGCCGTACCGGGGCGGTCGGGTCGGCGGGCACGGGCGCGGTTTCGTCGCGTGATCGTGCGCCGGCCGCCGGACCTTGGCCGCCCTCGTGACGCTTGCGGAACGGGTTCACGCCAGCCACGGCGTAGACCGGCTCAGGCCGCGCAGTCGCGGCAGATCGGGTTGCCGTTCTTGTCCTCCGCGGCCAGCTGGCTGCGGTGGTGCACCAGGAAGCAGCTCATGCAGGTGAACTCGTCCTGCTGCTTGGGCAGCACGCGCACCGCGAGCTCTTCGTTGGACAGGTCGGCGCCGGGGAGCTCCAGGCCCTCGGCCTGCTCGAACTCGTCGACGTCGACGGCCGAGGCGGACTTGTCGTTCCGCCGCGACTTCAGCTCCTCGATGCTGTCCTCGTTGAGGTCGTCATCGGTCTTGCGTGGAGTGTCGTAATCCGTAGCCATTTTCGCTCTCCCCCTCTGGGTGTCTGCGGTGTCTCAGCGCTCGTAACGCGTGAGAGGCCGGACTTGTGCCCGACCTGAGGCGGAGATTTTGCCTCACATCAAGGTCTGTTACTCAATCGACACCCAACCGCACCCCTGAAGAGGTGATCGGTTTGGATGGCGATCAGGACCGTACACGGTCCGAATGTCGCACCTCGCGCAGCCCATCACCTGTACTTCCCGTGATTCGGGGCCCGGGAAACCCGGACTTCCCCGGCATTCCACCTGGGCTTTTGATCACGGAGCGTAGATGGCTGGAAATTCGCGTCTGTGAGCGATCACACACGCGACGACCGGCTGGTGGACCGGTCCAATTCCGCGCAAAGCGAACGTGGCGAAGGATCGCTCCCCGCCCCCCTGTTCGTCAAACCGGCCCCGCCGGCCGACCTCCCTGATGTACGGCCGCGAGACGGGCGATCCTACCTACGGAGGCCCGTGGCTGGTCAGGGCGGTGCCGGACGGCTCCAGCGGCCGCACAGCGGCCTTGTCGAGGGCCTCACAACGGCAGCACCACCCGCATCACGAGACCACCTCCCTCACGGGGCTGGGCGGTGATGGTGCCGTCGTGTGCGCGGACCACCGAGCGGACGATGGACAGGCCCAGCCCCACACCCTTGTCGCTGCCGGTGCGCTCGGTGCGCAGCCGGCGGAACGGCTCGAAGAGGTTCTCCACCTCATAGGCGGGGACCACCGGCCCGGTATTGGTGACCACCAGCACCGCACACCCCGGCTGCGGCTCGGTGCTCACCTCCACCCAGCCGTCCTCGGGGGTGTTGTAGCGCACCGCGTTCTGCAGCAGGTTCAGCGCGATGCGTTCCAGGAGCACACCGTTGCCCTGGACGAAGGCCTGCTGGCGGACCCCGCGCAGCGCGATGCCCTTGGCCTGCGCCTCCTCGCGGATCTGGTCCACGGCCTGAGCGGCGACCTCCGAGAGATCGACCGGCTTCTTGTCCACCACCTTGTTCTCACTACGCGCCAACAGCAGCAGGCCCTCCACGAGCTGCTCACTGCGCTCGTTGGTGGCCAACAGCGTCTTGCCCAGCTGCGCCAGCTCCGGCGAGGCGTCCGGATCGGCCAGCTGCACCTCCAGCAACGTCCGGTTGATCGCCAACGGCGTCCGCAGCTCGTGCGAGGCATTGGCCACGAACCGCCGCTGCGACTCGAACGCCCGGTCCAGCCGGTCCAGCATCTCGTCGAAGGTGTCCGCCAGCTCCTTGAGCTCGTCGTCCGGACCCCCCAGCTCGATCCGCCGGTGCAGATCCGACCCGGCCACCCGCTGCGCGGTCCGCGTGATCCGCCCCAACGGCGACAACACCCGCCCCGCCATCGCATAACCGAAGGCGAACGCCACCACCGTCAGCCCCAGCAACGCCAGCAACGAACGGTTCAGCAGGCTGTTGAGCGCCAGGGCGCGCTGGTGCTGGAGGCACTGCTCGACGGCCTGCTGGAGCAGCGGCCCGGACGTCTGGGTGGGCAGGTCGCAGATGTCACTGGTGGACTCGAACTTGCCGCCGAGGATCTTCAGCGGCAGCGCGCTGCCGTCGTGCAGGGCGTCCGCGGCGAGCATGTAGATGATGGTCAGCAGCACGATGCCGGCCATCAGGAACATCCCGCCGTACAGCAGCGTCAGCCGTATCCGGATGGTCGGACGGAGCCACGGGAAGGGCCGGACGTTGACCGGCGGGCGGGGGTCCCAGGCGGGTTTGGGCGGGATGGGCGGCGGTGCGGCGGCCGGCTTGGAGAACGAGGGCAGGGAAGGCATCGCCGGTCAGATCCGGTATCCCGAGCCGGGGACGGTGACGATCACCGCGGGCTCGCCGAGCTTGCGGCGCAATGTCATGACCGTGACCCGCACGACGTTGGTGAACGGGTCGGTGTTCTCGTCCCAGGCCTTCTCCAGGAGCTGTTCGGCCGAGACGACGGTGCCCTCGCTGCGCATCAGCACCTCCAGCACCGCGAATTCCTTCGGGGCGAGCTGGACCTCCTTGCCGTCGCGGAAGACCTCGCGGCGGTTGGGGTCGAGCTTGATCCCGGCCCGCTCCAGGACGGGCGGCAGCGCGACGGTCGTCCGGCGCCCCAGCGCGCGCACCCGGGCGGTCAGCTCGGTGAAGGCGAACGGCTTGGGGAGGTAGTCGTCCGCGCCGATCTCCAGGCCCTCGACGCGGTCGCTGACGTCTCCGGAGGCGGTGAGCATCAGGACGCGGGTCGGCATCCCCAGCTCGACGATCTTGCGGCAGACGTCGTCGCCGTGGACGACCGGGAGGTCGCGGTCGAGCACGACGACGTCGTAGTCGTTGACCGCGATCCGTTCCAGGGCGGCAGCGCCGTCGTAGACCACGTCGACGGCCATGGCCTCCCGGCGTAGTCCGGTGGCCACCGCATCGGCGAGCAGCTGCTCGTCCTCGACGACGAGAACACGCACGTCGCTAGTCCTTCCTCACGGCCCTTTCGGGCGGGCACAACAATCACTGGGAGCCCTTCCATCCTGCCCCGAAGAGCCATAAACCGGCAGTAAGGCGGGAGGGGCGGGCCCTGGGGCCGGGCGCCTGGGAGCCCGGTCGGCAGGATTCCTGGGCGGGTTGAGGTTTCCCTGAGGTTGCGGGTGGGGAGGACGACTGCACACCCGCGATCACGCCCTGTCGTTGGCGACCTACGTGCCATGAACTGATCCATTCCACAGGGACCACGCCGTGATCGACCCACCGTCGGCACACCCCCGTGCCACCGACCCACGACGAGGGGGCGCACATGGACGCGTTCACCGCAGGCATTTTGCAGCGCATAGAGAACACCGAAGCCGATCTGGACCGGGCCCGCCGCGCGGGCGATGACTTCCTCGTCGAGGTCGAGCAGGCCGAGCTCGAGGACCTCCAGCGGCTGGCGAACGAGCACGGTGTGCGTTACGGAGCGGTCAGCAACGCCTGATCACGCCGGCGTACGGGGATCGCGCCCCGGCACCCAGGACGGGTGCCGGGGCGCGGTCGTGCCCGGAGGGTGGCGTGGTCGCGGGTCAGTCGTGCCAGGCGCCGAGTTCGTCCAGCAGCGGCTGGAGCTGCGCGAAGAGTTCCGGGGAGGCGGCGAGGGTCAGCTCGTGGGATGCCGGCTGCCCGGGGCGGCCGCCGGTGCGGGCGCCGGCCTCACGGGCGATCAGCGTCCCGGCCGCCAGGTCCCAGGGGTTCAGCCCGCGCTCGTAGTAGGCGTCCAGCCGGCCGCAGGCCACGTCGCACAGGTCGATGGCGGCCGACCCGCCCCGCCGGATGTCGCGGACCTGCGGCAGCAGGGTGCGCACGACCTCGGCCTGGGCGGCGCGGCGGTCGGCCAGGTAGGCGAAGCCGGTGCCGAGCAGCGCCTGGGAGAGCGGCGGCGCGGGCCGGTGACGGACCGGCTCGCCGTTGTTGTACGCGCCCCGGCCCAGGACGGCGTGACAGGTCTCGCCGCGCATCGGGGCGGCGACGACCCCGACGACCACCTCGCCGTCCTTCTCGGCGGCGATGGACACCGCCCAGGAGGGCAGGTCGTAGAGGTAGTTGACGGTGCCGTCGACGGGGTCGATGACCCAGCGGATGCCGCTGGTGCCCTCGATGCTGGCGCCCTCCTCCCCCAGGAAGCCGTCGTCGGGGCGGTGCTCCCCGAGGAAGCCGGTGATCAGCTTCTCGGAGGCGAGGTCCATCTCGGTGACGACGTCGATCGGGCTGGTCTTCGTGGCGGCCACACCGAGGTCGGCGGGCCGGCCGTCGCGCAGCAGCGTCCCGGCGCGGCGGGCGGCCTCCAGGGCCAGCTCCAGGAGGTCGTCGTACAGCGCGTCGGTCTGCGTCGGGTCGGGCACGGTGCTCCTTGCTCGGACGAGCGGCGGTCGGGCGGGCAGGGGTGGGGCGGTGGACGGCGCGCGGGGCGGCCGCCGGGCGTCCGCCGCCGCGGGGTACGGGTCTACGCGGGGCCTTGAGCGACCGGGCCCGGCCAGTCGGCGCCGGCCGCGGCCGGGCGCGGGGTGCGGGCCGGGCAGCAGCCGACCGGGCACAGGTCGTGGGAGGGGCCCAGGGCGCCCAGGGCGCAGCGCTCGGGGGTGCGGCCGCGTTCGGTGGCGGCGCGCTCCAGGAGGAGCTCGCGGACGGCGGCGGCGAACCGGGGGTCGGCGCCCACGGTCGCGGACCGGGCGACCGGCAGCCCCAGTTCGGCGGCCTTGGCGGTGGCCTCGGTGTCGAGGTCGTACTTGACCTCCATGTGGTCCGAGACGAAGCCGATGGGGGCCATGACCACGGCCGGGGCGCCGGCGGCGTGCCGCTCCTCCAGGTGGTCGCAGATGTCGGGCTCCAGCCAGGGGATGTGCGGGGCGCCGCTGCGGGACTGGTAGACGAGCTGCCAGGGGTGGTCCACCCCGGTCTCCGCCCGGACCGCGTCGGCGATCACCCGCGCCACGTCGAGGTGCTGGGCCACGTAGGCGCCGCCCTCGCCGCCCTCGGTGTGGTCCCCCGGGGTGCCGGAGGTGTCCGCGGCGGCGGTGGGGATGGAGTGCGTGGTGAAGGCGAGGTGGGCGCCGTCGCGGACGTCCTCGGGCAGCGCGGCGAGGGAGGCCAGCACCCCGTCGACCATCGGCCGGACGAAGCCGGGGTGGTTGAAGTAGTGCCGCAGCTTGTCGACCTGCGGGACCGGCAGTCCCTCGGCCTGGAGGGCGGCGAGCGCGTCGGCGAGGTTCTCGCGGTACTGGCGGCAGCCCGAGTACGACGCGTAGGCGCTGGTCGCCAGTACGGCGATGCGGCGGTGGCCGTCGCCGACCATCTGGCGCAGGGTGTCGGTCAGGTAGGGCGTCCAGTTGCGGTTGCCCCAGTAGACCGGCAGTTCCAGGCCGTTCTCGGCGAAGTCCTTGCGCAGTGCGTCGAGCAGTTCGCGGTTCTGGGCGTTGATCGGGCTGACGCCGCCGAACAGGAAGTAGTGCTGCCCCACCTCCTTGAGGCGCTCACGGGGGATGCCGCGGCCGCGGGTGACGTTCTCCAGGAACGGGACGACGTCGTCGGGGCCTTCGGGGCCGCCGAAGGAGAGCAGCAGCAGGGCGTCGTAGGGGCGGGGATCACGCTGTTCGGGCATGGCATCGATCCTGCCACCCCTCCCCCGGGTGCGGCGGGCAGGTCCCGGTACGCGGACGGCCGGTGAGCGCGGCGGGACCGGTCCGAAAAACCGGAGGCGTGGGGCTCGGCACCGCCCGTAAGCTGTATCGGCCACATACATTCCTTACCGATCTTCGGTCCTCATCCGGCGGAGCGCCCCCGTTGCCCAGTCCCTACCGCGCCCTCTTCGGCCGCCCCGGCACCAAGTCCTTCTCCGCCGCCGGGCTGCTGGGCCGGATGCCGCTGTCCATGCTGAGCATCGGTGTCGTCACGATGGTCTCCCAGCTGACCGGGCGGTACGGCCTGGCGGGCGCGCTGTCGGCGACCCTCGCGCTGTCCGCGGCGGTGCTCGGCCCGCAGATCTCCCGGCTGGTGGACCGGCACGGCCAGCGCCGGGTGCTGCGCCCGGCGACGCTGGTGTCGCTGGCCGCGGTCGCGGGTCTGCTGCTGAGCGCCCAGCAGCGGTGGCCGGACTGGGTGCTGTTCGTCTTCTCGGCGTGTGCGGGGTGCGTGCCGAGCGTCGGGTCGATGGTCCGGGCGCGCTGGGCGGAGCTGTACCGCGGCTCGCCGCGGGAGCTTCACACCGCGTACTCGTGGGAGTCGATCGTCGACGAGATGTGCTTCATCGTCGGTCCGATCCTGTCGATCGGGCTGTCCACCGCGTGGTTCCCGGAGGCCGGGCCGCTGCTGGCGGGGGGCTTCCTGGCGGCCGGGGTCTTCTGGCTGACGGCGCAGCGGGCGACGGAGCCGGTGCCGCATCGGGGGGAGCAGCAGGCCGGTGGCTCGGCGCTGCGTTCGCGGGGGCTGCAGGTGCTGGTGGGGACGTTCGTGGCGACCGGCGCGATCTTCGGGGCGATCGACGTGGTGACGGTGGCGTTCGCGGAGGAGGCCGGGCACAAGACGGCGGCGAGTCTGGTGCTGGCCGTGTATGCGCTCGGTTCCTGTGTGGCGGGCGCCGTCTTCGGGCTGCTGCACCTCAAGGGCCATCCGTCGCGCCGCTGGGTGATCGGGGTGTGCGCGATGGCGGTGAGCATGGTGCCGCTGCAGCTGGTGGGTTCGCTGCCGCTGCTGGCCGCCGCGCTGTTCGTGGCGGGGCTGTCCATCGCGCCGACGATGGTGACGACGATGGCGCTGGTCGAGGAGCACGTCCCGCGGTCGAAGCTGACCGAGGGCATGACGTGGACCAGCACCGGTCTGGCCGTGGGGGTCGCCCTGGGTTCGTCGGCGGCCGGCTGGGTGGTGGACGCCGCGGGTGCGGAGCGCGGCTATCTGGTGCCGGGGGCGTCGGGCGTACTGGCGGCGCTGGTGGCGTTCGCGGGCTACCACCGGCTCCGTCCGCGGCAGCCGGCGGCCGCGGCGGCGGGCCCGGTCGCGGCGGGGCTGCCGGAGGGCGGCACGGCGGCCGCGGAACGGCCCGACGGGCAGCCCGTCGGGTGAGTCGCGCGACCCCGGGGGTTACCGGCGGTACGAGATGTCCCGGAGCCGGGTGATTACGGCCGATTCCTTGATCGGTTAATTCCGCTCGGCCCCTGTGGAGGACACCGCGGTGACTGACATCATGCGCTCACACCAAGCGCGGCCGACCGGCCGGCCCGCGTGGAGGGAGGGGACGTCACCATGGCAGTCAGCAACGCCGTCGACGGCTCGGGAGGACGCGGCTCCACCGCCGCCCCGTGGCGCAACTGGGCGGGCAACGTCACCACCCGCCCCGCCCGGAGCGTGGCCCCGGCGAGCACCGAAGAGCTGGCCGCCGCGGTCCGCGCCGCCGCCACGGACGGGCTGACGGTCAAGGCGGCCGGTACGGGCCACTCCTTCACCCCGGCGGCCGCCACCGACGGGCTGCTGGTCCGCCCCGAGCGGCTGACCGGTGTCCGTGCGGTGGACCGCGCGGCCGGCACGGTCACGGTGGCCGCCGGGACGCCCCTCAAGCACCTCAACGAGACGCTGGCCGCGCACGGGCTGTCGCTGACCAACATGGGCGACATCATGGAGCAGACCGTCTCCGGGGCGGTCAGCACCGGCACCCACGGCACCGGCCGGGACTCGGCGTCGCTGGCCGCCCAGGTCACCGCCCTGGAGCTGGTCACCGCCGACGGCTCGGTGCTGACCTGTTCCGCCGGGGAGAACCCGGACGTCTTCGCCGCGGCCCGGCTGGGCCTGGGCGCCCTCGGAGTGATCAGCGAGCTCACCTTCGCGGTGGAGCCGGAATTCCTGCTGACCGCCCGTGAGGAACCGATGCCGTTCGACGAGGTGACCGGCCGGTTCGACGAACTCGCCGCCGAGAACGAGCACTTCGAGTTCTACTGGTTCCCGCACACCGGCAACTGCAACACCAAGCGCAACAACCGCAGCCAGGGCCCCGCGGCGCCACCCGGCCGGATCAGCGGCTGGATCGAGGACGAGCTGCTCTCCAACGGCGTCTTCCAGGTCGCCTGCGCCGTCGGGCGCGCGGTGCCGGCCGCCATACCGGGCATCGCCAGGATCTCCAGCCGCGCCCTGTCGGCCCGTACGTACACCGACATCCCCTACAAGGTGTTCACCTCGCCGCGGCGGGTGCGGTTCGTGGAGATGGAGTACGCGCTGCCCCGGGCGGCCGCGGTCGCGGCGCTGGGCGAGCTGAAGGCGCTCGTGGAGCGCTCGGACTTCAGGATCAGCTTCCCGGTGGAGGTGCGCACCGCGCCGGCCGATGACCTTCCGCTGTCCACCGCCTCCGGCCGGGACACCGTCTACGTCGCCGTGCACATGTACCGCGGCACGCCCCACGAGGCGTACTTCGCGGCCGCCGAACGGATCATGACCGCGCACGAGGGCCGCCCGCACTGGGGCAAGCTGCACACCCGTGACGCGGCGTACCTCGCCGACGCCTGTCCACGGTTCGGCGAGTTCACCGCGGTCCGGGACCGGCTGGACCCGGACCGCCGGTTCGGCAACGCCTACCTGCGCCGGGTGCTCGGGGACTGACCCGGACACCCGACGCGGGCGGGAGCGGCCGGTTTCAGGAAGCTCCCGGTTCGGGCGCCCCCGCCTCGGTCTCCGGCCCGTTCTGCTGACTCCCCTGGGTGCCGCCGGTCGCGTCGTCACCGCTTCCGGTGCCGCCGCTGTCCGGCGAACCGCTCGGGGACGGGCTCGTGGACGGCGAGTTCTCCGGGTCCGGCGAGCTCTTGCCGCCGTCGGACGGGCTGGGGCTCGGTGACGGGGTGCCGTGGTCGGTGCCCCGGCCGTTGCCGGTGTCGGTGGACCTGCCCGGGTCCGGGGTCGCACCGCTGCCGCTGCCGTGCCGGCCGCCGTCCCCCGGGGTGTCGCCCGGGCCGGGCGACTGCGGGGTGACGGGCTGGTGCCGGCCGGTGCTCCCGGTCCGGGTGAGGTTGCCGAGCGTGGTGCCCTGCTGGCCGCTCGGGGTCTGCCCGGTCAGCAGCTCGGTGGCGGTGACCCCGCCCATGGCGAGGGCGAACACCGCGAGCGCGCCGAGCGCCGGCCGCTTCCAGCCGCGCAGCCGGGTGCCGTACGTGGTGGCGCTGATCTCCTTGGGCCGGCCGATGGGCGGCCAGGCCGGAACCGGCGCGGTGGGAGCGGCAGCCGGGCGCGCGGGCGGCCGCCCCACTGCCACGGTGCGCTCGTCGAGGCGCGGCACCATTTGGGTCCGGTCGAGGGGATGGGCGTTCGCGGGATCACGCCGGCGGGCCATCTCGGCCCGGGGGATCACCTGCGTACGGGCCGCGTCGGGCCCGGAGGTCTTGGCGGCGACGGAGGTGACGGGGTCCTCCGCGCCCTGCTTGTCGAAGGTGGGCAGCACCATCGTGGGGTCGGGCTGCCCGGCCTGGCGGGTGGTGGATCGAAAGCGGGAGGAGGAGCGGCGCGGCCTCGGCCGGGTGCTGACCGAAGCCTCCTTGATCTGCTCGCCGGTACGCCGGAAGAGGTGCTGGAATATCGACCCGCCGGTGGTGGCCACGACACTGACCAGACCCGCGCCGATGATGGTTCCGTACACACCGAGTTGACCGGCGAGATACGCGGCGGCGGCCGCGGCGAGTGCACTGCCGGCCACCTGAGCGACGCTCAGGTCTATCCGCTTCTCCTTCTTCTTCGTGCCAGTTTCGGTTTCTTCGTCCATCTCCAACCTTTGATAGCCCCTTCGATCCATCTTGCACGGAGAAATGACCGATTGGCGGAGTCAACAGTTCCGAATCTGGGGAATATGTGAAACTCGCCACCCGTGCGTCAGGTCGAGAGATCGACAAGGTGACCGACCGCCGCTGTTCCCCCATAAGTTCGGCGGCGCGGCGGTCCACCTCGGTGGTCCGAATGGAGTACTGTGACCAACCCTGGCCCCGGTTCCCGTCCGGCTGCCCGGAACCCACGGGAGGGGCCAGATGGCGGCACTCAACCCCGGGGCGCCGCCGCTCGGCACGGGTGATCGGCGACAGGACAAGCGGCATGGTCACTGAGCGTTGCGAACTGGTAACCGTGTCATAACGGCGTTCGAGGGCCAAGCCTCGACACGCCGGGCAACTCGGCAATGTTGTGGCAGGCTGCACCCGGGCAGGCCACACTCGACTAGCGGAAGCAGCGACGCACGTGACGTCGGCAGGCACCACCCGGGAGGTCCCCATGCCCGAACTGCGTGTCGTGGCCGTCTCCAACGACGGCACACGGCTGGTGCTCAAAGCTGCGGACAGCACCGAGTACACGCTTCCGATCGACGAGCGGCTGCGCGCCGCCGTCCGCAACGACCGTGCGCGGCTGGGCCAGATCGAGATCGAGGTCGAGAGCCACCTGCGGCCGCGGGACATCCAGGCCCGGATAAGAGCCGGTGCCTCCGCCGAAGAGGTCGCACAGCTGGCCGGCATCCCCGTCGACCGGGTGCGCCGCTTCGAGGGCCCGGTGCTGGCCGAGCGCGCGTTCATGGCCGAGCGGGCCCGCAAGACGCCGGTGCGCCGGCCCGGTGAGAACACCGGCCCGCAGCTCGGCGAGGCGGTCGCGGAGCGGCTGCTGCTGCGCGGCGCCGACAAGGACAGCGTCCAGTGGGACTCCTGGCGCCGGGACGACGGCACCTGGGAGGTGCTGCTGGTCTACCGGGTCGCCACCGAACCGCACTCGGCGAGCTGGACCTACGACCCGCCGCGCCGGCTCGTCCAGGCCGTGGACGACGAGGCCCGGGCGCTGATCGGCGAGGCCGACGACACGCCCGAGCCGAGCTTCCCGTTCGTACCGCGGATCGCCCGGTTGCCGCGCGACCGGCCGCTGGACCGCACGCTGGACCGGCACTCCGAGCGCGGTGAGCGCGGTGACCGGTCCGGCGGCGAGGACGACGCCCGGGGCGCGGAGGAGGCCACCGGCGAGCGGGAGCGGGATTCGCTGACCAGCCTGCTGGAGGCGGTGCCGAGCTTCCGCGGCGACATGGTCGTGCCGGAGAGCGCCAAGGCGCCGCAGACCGACGAGGAGTCCGAGGCCGAGGTCGAGGAGCCGCCGGCCCCGGCGGCGAGCGCGGGGGCGGGTTCCGCGTACGCCGATGTGCTGATGCCGCGGGCGGTGGCCGGCCACCGCGACCGCCTGACCGGGACGACGGACCGGCAGGCCGAGGCGGACGGCGTCCGGCCCGGCCGCCGGGCCGCGGTGCCCAGCTGGGACGAGATCGTCTTCGGCACCCGGCGGAAGAAGCCGGAGTAGCGGCCGCCCGCCCGTGACGCCGTCCGTCCGCCCGGTCCCGCTCAGGAGCCGGGCGGACGGCCGTGTACGGGGCCGCGGACGGCCGTGAGTACGGCTCAGCCGGGCTGCGGGCCGGTGGCGACCGGTCGGGACGGGTCGGCGGACCATTCGCTCCAGGAACCGACGTACAGGGCCGCGGGGATGCCCGCATGCGCCAGTGCCAGCACCTGGTGGGCCGCGGAGACCCCGGAGCCGCAGTAGACGCCGACCTCGGCGTCGGGGGTGGCGCCCAGCGCCGCGAACCGCTCGGCCAGCTCGGCGCGGTCCCGGAGGACCGTGCCGCCCTCGGCGACGTTCTCGGTCGTCGGCGCGGACACCGCGCCCGGGATGTGCCCGGCGACCCGGTCGAGCGGCTCCACCTCGCCCCGGTAGCGCTCGCCGGCCCGGGCGTCCAGCAGGACACCGCGGCGGGCCAGAGCGGCCGCCTCGTCGGCGGTCAGCAGCGGCAGTGCGCCCGGCACCGGTGTGAAGTCTCCCGGTTCCGGCGCCTGTTGGTCGCAGCTCAACTCACCGCCCGCGGCCCGCCAGGCGGACAGCCCGCCGTCCAGCACCCGTACGTCCTGGTGGCCGCTCCAGCGCAGCAGCCACCAGGCGCGGGCGGCCGCCCAGCCCTGTCCGCCGTCGTAAACGACCACCGGGCGGTCCGCGCGGACCCCGGCGGCCTGCATCGCCTTGGCGAAGACACCGAGATCGGGGAGCGGGTGCCGGCCGGCCGGGCCGGGCGGCGCGGCCAGCTCGGCGTCGAGGTCGACGTAGACCGCCCCGGACACATGGCCGGCCTCGTACTCGGGGCGGCCGGGCGGGCCCCCGAGCTGGTAGCGGACGTCCAGGACCACCGGAGGAGTGGGCTGCGCCAGCTCGCTCGCGAGTTCGGTAGCGGTGATGATGACATTCATGGGACTCATCCTTGCGTAGCGGCGACTACGTACAGAAGGCGGGTACGCACCCTCCGTATGACGGAGTTACGCTCTGCATTAACGACTCCGAAACGGACTCGAAACACCAAAACGGGCATTCTCCTTTGCGAACGCGCCGTGGACGGCGCGGCCGGGGCGCACACCAGGACACAGGGTGCGAGCATCTGCTCGGGACCCCCGCCCGTACCCCCATGGTCAGCCCCCGATGCTCCGAGGAGAGTGACGATGACGACCGAGGCAGCGACTCGGCGGATGCCCGGCGCGCCCTGCTGGGTGAGCCTCCTGGCCCACAGTCTTTCCGCGACGCAGGAGTTCTACGGCGCGCTGTTCGGCTGGGAGTTCCGCCCGGGACCGCAGCACTTCGGTCCGTACGCACGGGCCTTCCTCGACGGCCGGGAGGTCGCCGGGGTCGGTGAGCTGGCGCCCGACCGCCATCTGCCGGTCGCCTGGACCACCTATCTGGCCAGCGACGACGCGGATGTGACCGCCGAACAGGTCCGTTGCTGCGGCGGGACGGTGGGTGTCGGCCCGCTGGACGCGGACCATGACGCGGGCCGGATGGCGATCGCCTCCGACCCACAGGGGGCGATCTTCGGGATCTGGCAGGGCCGGACGATGATGGGCACCAAGGTCACCGGCGAGCCCGGCACCCCGGTGTGGAACGAACTGGTCACCCAGGAGACCGGCGCCGTCAGCCCGTTCTACGAGCACGTCTTCGGCTTCGAGGCCGAGCCGGCTCCGGCCGACGGCACCGACCCGGGAACCGGCTCCGGCTCCGACTATCTGATGCTGCGGCTCAAGGGCCACCCGGTGGCCGGCATCCACGGCGTGGGCAACGCCCCGCTCCGCGACCGCGGCCCCCATTGGATGACGTACTTCGCGGTCCCCGACACGGACGCCGCCGCCCGCCGCGTCACCGAACTGGGCGGCCGTGTACTGGAGCCGGCCCACGAGTCCGCCCACGGCCGGGCGGCCACCGTCGCCGACAGCGAGGGCGCGGTCTTCACGATCGTCCAGCAGCGCTGAGCGGGGCGGCGCAGCGCTAGCGGAACAGCGCAGCGCTGAGCGGGGCAGGGCAACGCTGACGCTGAACCGGGGGGCGGGGCAGCGCTCAGCAGCACGGACAAGAAAAATACCGGGCGGTCTCTTTGATCACGCCACCACGGCGCCTTCCTCCCGGCACCCGACTCAGGAGACCGCCGTCGCCTTCCCGGCCTCGAAGAGCCGCTCGGCGCGGAACGGTGAGGTGTCCAGCCTCGCCAGCACCCCGGGAACGGCGACATTGGGCAGGAAGAGCTCCAGGAGCCGGGAGATCTCGGTGGAGAGGTCGGGAGCGTTCGGCACGGCCTCCGCGACGAGCTGCACGCCGGTCCAGGCACCGACGAACAGCCGGGCCGTGTCGGTCGGGTCGACGTGCGGCAGCAGTTCGCCCCTTCCCCGGGCCTCGATGAGCAGCTCCCGGCCCAGCACGATCCAGTCGGGCCAGCGGGTGCCGAACAGGCTGCGCGCCTTGGAGTCGACGGACAGCCGGATCGACGCACTCAACAGGGGCTCCCGGGGCAGGCGGTGAGCCAGCAACAGTGAGATGTCCACCCACTCCTGGAGCTTGAGCGCCTGCGGCACCAGCCCTTCGGTGGTCACCGCCTCGTCGAGCACACCGCGGGCGAGCTCCTCCTTGGAGGTGAAGTGGAAATACAGCGCGCCCCGGGTGAGCTTGGCCCGCTCGATGATGGCGGCGATGGTGGCGGCTTCGTAGCCGTACTCGTTGAAAATCTCCGCGGCGGCCACCAGGCAGGCCTTGCGTGTGCGGATCGCCCGTTCCTGTTTCGCCAACTCGCGTCTCCCGTGACCCAGGTGTTTGCCGCAGTCTCACAAAAGGCCGCGGACCCGGTATACCCGTCGTCGGACATCAGATGGAGCGGGGTGCGGTCGCCGCCGATGCCCGCGTTGCTGAACGCCGCGTCCAGCCGCCCGTACGTGGTGACGGCGAAGTCCACCGGCCGCAAGGCGCTGGCCAGTTCGGCGAGCCGTTCATGGGACGAGTCTGGCAGGGGCCGCCCCCGGCGAAGGGTCAGCCCGTCGCGTCCCGCGGCGGCGGGGCGACCGGCAGGACGTCCGGGGAGAGCGCGCCCGCACGGGCCGTGGCGCTGGTCATCCGGCGCAGGTGGTGGCGTCGGCAGAGCACCTCGTAGCCCACTTCCGCGGTCTGCCGGACGTCGCCCAGCACGACCTGGGCGCCCTCGACGACCATCGCACCGTCCACCGTGCGGGCGTTGTGCGTGGCTCGGGCGCCGCACCAGCACAGCGCCTCGACCTGCAACGCCTCGATGCGGTCGGCGAGTTCGATCAGGCGCTGGGAGCCGGGGAACAGCCGGGTACGAAAGTCGGTGGTGATGCCGAACGCGAAGACGTCCAGGTCGAGGTCGTCGACGATGCGGGCCAGCTGGTCGATCTGGCCGGGGGCGAGGAACTGGGCCTCGTCCACGATCACGTAGTCCGCCCGGCCGCCGCGGGATATGTGCGCGACGAGGTAGGCATACAGGTCCATGCCCTCCTCGACCTCGACGGCGTCGGTGACCAGGCCCAGCCGCGAGGAGAGCCTGCCCTCGCCGGCCCGGTCGTCACGGGTGAAGATGACCCCTTCCAGCCCGCGTGCGGCGCGGTTGTGCCCGATCTGCAGCGCCAGAGTCGACTTCCCGCAGTCCATCGTTCCGGAGAAAAATACCAATTCGGACATGGCTCGGGGGCTGGCCTTTCGGGTCGGAGTCGTTGCCCGCCCAGGGAAGGGCACGGCCCGCGCAGGGCCAACGGGCGGAGGGCGCAAGGGAGGTGAGGGGCGGGGGCTCGGGCGGGGTGCGGTCAGGTGCGGACTTCCAGGAGCGGTACCAGCTGCTCCATGGAGGTCATCGAACCGTGCATCCCGACCATCTCCGACTCGCGGGGCTCCCGTTCGGTCGCGATGATCACCATGTCGGCGTGGGCGGCCGCGACCACGTCGCCGATCCGGTCGCGCACCCGGTCGTCGACGTACGGCCCGAACCACCCGGCGGCGATGGCCTCTTCGCGACTTGCGACCCACATCTGGTCACCGACCACCTCGCGCCACACGGCGAGCACATCGGCGGCCGCGCCCGGATGGGCGTAGAGGTGCCGGGCCCGGCCCTCGCCGCCCAACAGGCGGACGCCGGCGCGGAGTTCCCAGTCCTCGTCGAAGTCGATCCGGGACTCCGGGCCGAACGGGATGTCGATCATGCCGTGGTCGGCGGTGATGTAGAGCGCGCTGCGCGGCGGCAGTTGCTCGGCCAGCCGCTGGGCCAGCCGGTCGACGTACATCAACTGCCCGCGCCAGGCGTCGGAGTTGACGCCGTAGCGGTGGCCCTTGCCGTCGACCTCGGAGTAGTACGTGTAGACCAGCGAGCGGTCGGCGGCGGCCAGCTGCTCGGCGGCCAGGTCCATCCGCTCCTCGCCGGAGAGCCGGCCGTGGAAGCTGCCGCCGCTGAGCGCGATCTTGGTCAGCGGGGTGTGCTGGAAGTCCGGCGCGGAGACCTGGCAGGTGTGGATGCCCGCGGCGTCCGCGAGCTGGAAGACCGTGGGGTACGGCTGCCAGGCGTACGGGTCGGTCCACGGGTACCAGCGCAGCTGGTTCATCAGCTCGCCGGTGGCCGGGTCCTGGCAGGTGTAGCCGGGCAGGCCGTGGGCGCCGGGCGGCAGGCCCGTGCCCACCGAGGCGAGCGAGGTCGCGGTGGTCGAGGGGAAGCCGGCGGTGAGCGGACGGCCGCTGCCGTTGAACGACGACCCGAGGAGGGAGGTGAGGAACGGGGCCTCCTCCGGGTGCGCGCGGAGCAGGTCCCAGCCGAGGCCGTCGATCAGGAAGACGCAGGCCCGGTCGGCGGGTGCGAGGTCCATGCCGGTGGCGAGCTCGGTCATGCCGAGGCCGGCGGCGATGGTGGGCAGCAGATCGGCGAGCGAGCCGGTGCCGTACTGCGGGACCGGCGCGGCCAGCGGGTCGAGCGGTTCGGGTTCCGGCCAGGCGGGGACGACGTCGACCATCAGCGGGGGGTGGTGGTGGCCGCGGTGGCCTCGGAGAGCGCCTGGGCGAAGGCGAGCGTCTCGCGCACCGAGTCGGGGCCGTCGCCGGCCTCGCTGACCCGCAGCGAGAGGTCATCGGCGGTGGAGGAGCCGGTGTAGCCGTGGTCCGCCTCGCAGTTGGGGTCGCCGCAGGCGGCGGGCTCCAGATCCAGCCGGGCCACCGCACCCCACCCGATCGTGAGCACGACCTCGCGGGGCAGCTGGCCGGGGGTGTACGACTCCGGGTTGGCGACCACGCGGCTGAGCACCACGGAGGAGATCCGGCCGAGCTTGACGGACTCCGTGGAGGTGGTGGCGTACGGCGAGGGGGAGGTGGCGTCGGCGGCCTGCTCGTCGGTGTGGCTGACGATGAAGCGGGTGCCGGTCAGGACGAGGACGGTGACGTGGCGGCGGACCTCGTTGGCGTCGAAGGTCGTCTCCTGGTGGACGAGGTACGACACCACCGGCTCACCACCGACCGCGGCCTGCACCGCCTCGGCCACGAGCGTCGGGTAATAGCCACTGCGCTCGATCGCCGCGCGCAGCCCCTGGGTCGTCGTACCGGTCTTAGCCATGGGGTCCATCCTACGGGGCTCGGGGGGCACCACGGCCCCCGTGGGGCGGGGTCCGTGCGGTCCGGGCGGCTCAGTAGGCGGGCAGGCGGCGGGGGCCCAGGTCGGTGGTGGCGGGCGGCCGGGCCAGGCGGACGGCGGCGCCCAGGACGGACAGGCCGCGGGGGGCGACGACGACCGGTTCGAGCTCCACCCCGACCACCTCGGGGTGGTCATCGACGAGCCGAGAGACCCGGAGCAGCAGCTCGGCGAGGGCGGCGGTGTCCACAGTCTGGGAGCCGCGCCAGCCGAAGAGCAGCGGGGCGGCGCGGATCGAGCGGATCTGCTCGGCGACCTCACGGTCGGTGGCGGGGATGAGGCGGTGGGCGACGTCGCCGAGCAGCTGGGAGGGGGCGCCGGCCAGGCCGAAGGAGAGCACGGCGCCGGCGGCCGGGTCGATGGCGGCACGGATGACCGTGTCGACACCGCGCGGCACCATGGACTGGACGACCGGACGGAGCTCTTCGGGCGAGCCGAGGAAATCGGTCAATTCGGCGTAGGTGCGGCGGAGTTCCGTTTCGCCGGCGATGTCCAGCCGGACTCCGCCGAGGTCGGCGCGGTGCCGCAGGTGGGGCGCGGTGGTCTTGAGGGCCACCGGGTAGCCGAGGCGGTCGGCGGCGCGCACGGCCGCGTCGGGGTCGGGGGCGGGGAGCACGGGGCGGGTGTGGATGCCGTAGCGGGCGAGCAGGGCCGCGGCGTCGTCGTCCGGCACCCGTACCGAGCGGCCGCTGGGGACGTCGGCGGCGAGCCGGTCGAGGAGCCGCTCGATGTCGGCGCCGGCCGCGGCCTCCTGGATGTCGTCGTACTCGGGGACCCGGCCGGGGTCGGCCGCCTCCCGGCGCCAGGCGGCGTAGCGGACCGCCTCGGCGAGCGCCCGTACGGCCCGCTCGGCGGCGGGGTAGGCGGGGATGCGCAGCGGGGTGGGACGGCGACGGGGCGGGGCGGCGGCCTCGGTGGCGGGGGCCGGGGGCGTCCGGAGAGCGGGGCGGGATCCGGGCGGCGGGCCCGGGGGGAACGGCGGACGGGCGGGCGGGTGCGGGGGCCGGGGTGGTGGGGCGGGGGCTGCCGTCGTCGGTGAGGTGGGGGCGGTCGGCGTCAGCGGGTCCGGCTCTGCGGCGGCCGGCGGGGCGGGCCGGTCCGCTGCCGGGGGCACCGGGTCCGGGAGGGGCGGCGGGGCGGCGAGGGTCTCGGCCAGGGCGTCCATGGCGAGGTGGACGACCGTGACCGGCTTCTCCGGGTGGGCCGCGGCGGCCGTGCGCAGGGCCGCGGCGAGCGCGGTGCCCTCGCTCGCGCCCGGGGCGGCGCCGCCCTCCTCCCCCACCCAGGGAATGGCCGTGACGATCACCGCGTCGCAGCCGTCGCCGGCGAGCGTCTCGTCGAGCGCGGCGCGGAAGTCGTCCGGTGTCGCGGCGGAGGGCAGCACCCGGGGGCGCGACGGCCGCAGCCGCTCGGTCAGACAGGCGTCGTAGGCGAGCAGGGCCAGGGACTCGGAGTTGCCGAGGATGGCGATGCGCGGGCCGGCCGGCAGCGGCTGGGAGGCCAGCAGCAGCCCGGCGTCGATCAGCTCGGTGACGGTGTCGACCCGGATCACCCCGGCCTGGCGCATCAGGGCGGCGACCGTGCTGTCGGGGACGCGGACGGTGGGCACGGCGTGGCCGGGCGGGGCGGTGCCGTTGTGCCGGGCGCCGCGGGCGACCACGACCGGCTTGACGGCGGCGGTGCGGCGGGCCAGCCGGGCGAACTTGCGGGGGTTGCCGATGGTCTCCAGGTAGAGGATCACGACATCGGTGTCCGGGTCCTCGTACCAGTACTGGAGGAGGTCGTTGCCGGAGACGTCGGCGCGGTTGCCGGCCGAGACGAAGGCGGAGATGCCGGCGATCCCGCCGTCCCCGGGGCCGCGGGCGTGCAGTCCGCTGAGCAGGGCGATGCCGATGGCGCCGGACTGGGTGAACAGGCCGATGTGGCCGGCGCCGGGCATCTGCGGGGCGAGGGAGGCGTTCAGCCGGACGTCGGCGGAGGTGTTGATCAGGCCGAAGGCGTTCGGCCCGATGAGCCGCATGCCGTACGAGCGGGCCTGGTGGAGCACCGCGCGCTGCCGCTCCCTGCCTTCGGGGCCCGCCTCGGCGTAACCGGAGGAGAGGATCAGCACGCCCTGGACGCGGTGTTCGCCGCAGTCGCGGATCACTTCGGGAACGCGCTCCGCGGGGACGGCGATGACCGCGAGGTCGACCGGGTCGGGGATCTCCCGGAGCGCACGGACCGCCGGCACGCCTTCGGGGTCGAGCCGCCGCAGGTCGTCGGGGAAGGCGTGGTTGACCGCGTGCAGCCGGCCGGTGAAGCCGGCGTCGAGGATGTGGCGCAGGGCCGTGCGGCCGATGCCGCCGGGGGCGCGGCCGGTGCCGATGACGGCGACCGAGCCGGGTGCGAGCAGCCGCTGGACGGAGCGGGCCTCGGCGCGCTGCTCGCGGCCGCGCATCACGGCCATGGACTGCTCGGTCGGTTCGAGGTCGAACTCCAGCCGCACCACGCCGTCTTCGAAGGTGCGCTTCTGGGTGTACCCGGCGTCCGTGAAGACCTTGATCATTTTGGTGTTGGCGGGCAGCACCTCGGCGGCGAACCGCCGGATGCCGCGCTCGCGGGCGACGGCCGCGACGTGCTCCAGGAGGGCGGAGGCCACCCCGCGCCCCTGATGGGCGTCCTGCACCAGGAAGGCGACCTCGGCCTGGTCGTCCTCGGGGCTCTTGGCGGGCAGCCCTTGGTCGTTGATGCGGTCGTAGCGGACGGTGGCGATGAACTCGCCGCCGACCGTGGCCGCGAGCCCGACCCGGTCGACGTAGTCGTGGTGGGTGAAGCGGTGCACATCGCGGTCGGACAGGCGCGGGTAGGGCGCGAAGAAGCGGTAGTACTTGGACTCGTCCGAGACCTGCTCGTAGAAGGAGACCAGCCGCTCGGCGTCGTCGGGGGTGATGGGGCGGATCCGCGCCGTGCCGCCGTCACGCAGCACCACGTCGGCTTCCCAGTGGGTCGGGTATGCGTGGTCCGGCGGCTTCTGCATGCGGACAGCGTACGACCGGCCACCGACAACCGGCCCGGCGCGCGTAATGTCGAGGTCGAGGGAGTCTGGGAGCAGTCCCGGCAGCGTGAGAGAATGGTCTAGACAACAGTCACGACTTTGAAGGGCAACACCATGGCTGAGCGCCGCGTCAATGTCGGTTGGGCCGAGGGCCTGCACGCCCGCCCCGCATCGATCTTCGTCCGGGCGGCCACCGCCGCCGGCGTCCCGATGACGATCGCCAAGGCCGATGGCAACCCGGTCAACGCGGCCTCCATGCTCGCGGTCCTGGGCCTGGGCGCCCAGGGCGGCGAGGAGATCGTGCTGGCCTCGGACGCCGAGGGCGCCGAGGAAGCGCTCGACCGCCTGGCCAAGCTCGTCGCCGAGGGTCTCGAAGAGCTCCCCGAGACGGTCTGAGTCCCCCGGGACGTCCCTTCGTGCGGCGGCCCCGCCACGGTGACCTGAAGAGGTGCCGCGGCGGGGCCGTTCTGCGTGCCGGAGAAATGTCGTTCCGGGAAAAGCTCGTTCCTGGCGAAATACCGCCGTCCCTCGGCCACGCAAATGCCGTGCCGACCGCCACGGAATTTTCATGGCTTGGGGCCGGTACGCGAGGGAAAGGCATGCACCGGAAAGCCTGCGGTGTCATATACGTGCCGGAAAGCAGGCAGGTGCCGAAACCTGAAATCAAAGGCGGAAACCATCGCCGCCCCGGAAAACGCACACCCCTTTGTATACGGCCCGCTTGTTAAGAACGGGCTCGCGCTGTGTTGACGGGCCGTTTCGTATCGCTCACGTCGGGTGCCGCGAGGCGCCGCAGCCGGTACACCGGGAGCGACCGCTCGATGTGCGCCGCCATCAGGGCCCGGGCCCGTTCCGCGTCGCCCCGGGCCACCGCGTCCAGCACCGCGCCGTGGTCGTCCCAGGCCTCACCGGCCCGCGGCGTCGGCTCCGTCGCATACATCCACTCGATCTTGCGGCGCAGCTGGGTCAGCAGTGCGGTCAGGCTGGGGCTGCCGGCCGCCTGGGCCAGCGTCTCGTGGAACCAGCCGTCGAGTTGGCGCAGGTCGGCGGGGCTGCCGTGGCGGGCCCGCTCGCGGCCCAGCCGTACCAGTCCGCGCAGCACCTTCAGATGCGCGGGGGTGCGCCGGGCGGCCGCGCGGGCCGCGCCCAGCGGCTCCAGCAGGGCGCGGATGTCGAGCAGGTCGGCGGCCTCCTGCTCGGTGGGCTCGGCGACGCAGGCGCCCGCGTGGTGGCGGGTGGTGACGAAGCCCTCCGACTGCAGGGTGCGCAGCGCTTCGCGGACCGGCACTCTGGAGACGCCGTAGCGCGCCGCCAGGATCTCCTCGATCAGCCGGCTCCCCGGCGCCAGTGCGCCGGAGACGATGTCCTCGCGAATCGCCGTGCACACCGCATGCGCGGAAATATGGCCTCGCATCGATCGTGCCTCCGCCGTAATCCCCGGAAAACGCCGCCGGTCGGCGGCTTTTCCGAGACTCTATTCGACCGGCGCGGCTTTTCCGACGGACTCCGCGTATTCGGCGATATTTTTTGGCCAGCCGACGCGGGGCATGAGGAGGCGTGCGCTGAGGGCGTGGGGCGGGCCGGTCGGACGCCGACTCAGACGTTGACGCCGTGCGACCGCAGATACGCGATCGGGTCGATGTCGGAGCCGTAGTCCGGGCCGGTGCGGGCCTCGAAGTGCAGATGCGGGCCGGTGACGTTGCCGGTGGCCCCGGAGAGGCCGATCTGCTGGCCGGGGGTGACGGTCTGGCCGACCGAGACGCCGATCGACGACAGGTGGCCGTACTGGGTGTACGTGCCGTCGTGCATCTTGATCACGATGTTGTTGCCGTACGCGCCGCCCCAGCCGGCCTCGACGACGGTGCCCGCGCCGACCGCGTGGACGGAGGCCCCGGTGGCGGCGTGGAAGTCGATGCCCGTGTGACTGCCGGACGACCACAGGCTGCTGGAGGCCTGGTAGCCGGTGGAGACGTAGGAGCCCGCGACGGGGGCGACGAAGGCGTTCAGGCGCTTGCGCTCGGCGTCCCGGGCGGCCCGCTCCTTGGCCTCGCGCTCCGCCTTGGCCTTCTTCCTGGCCGCCTCGGCGTGCCGCTCGGCCTCCGCCGCGCGCTTCTTGGCCTCGGCCTCGGCCTTCGCCTTCACGGCGGCGACCTCGGCGGCGGCCTGCTGGGCGTCGGCCTGGACCTCCAGGCGGTGGGCGAGTTCGTCACCGAGCACGACGGCCTGGGTGAGACCGGTGTCCTGGGTGCGCGCCTCGTCGGTGGCGGCCATCGCGGGCGAGGCCAGGGAGGCGACGACTCCGGAGGTGGCGAGGGTGGCTATGCCGGCGAGGTTGCGGGTCGTCCGGGCGCTGCGGCTGGCCCTGCGGTGCTTCCCGGTGGCACGGGTGAACGCCATGTGCTGGCTTGTCCTTTCCTTCCCTCTCGCCTACCGGGTTAGCTGACGGGTTCGGAGCAGGAAGGTCTCCTACGGGCTCCTCCGGAGAGGGGCCCGATTCACCCCAGGGACGTGGGTCCCCGGCTCCCCTGGCTCGCGCCGTAGGGGGACTCGGCGATGACTGTCCGGTGCCACTGTTGTGGCGGAGTTGTGACGAACAGCCGGACCGACGCTAATCGGGGCCACTTTGCGGAGCCAAACGGAACGGCAATTTTGTGCGGGATGCCACAAGTTCCGGCCCAACAGGCCCTCACAAACCGGACATACGGCGGACACCGACGGGCTTCGGCCGGACTCCGGCCGACTCCGGCGGACATGCGACGGCTCCCGTGGTGAGCGAACACCACGGGAGCCGGTCAGAACGTGACGCATCGTCATGCGCCAAGGGAAGGCTAGCCGCTGACGACCGTCACCTCTCCGATGCCCAGCGCCTTGACGGGCTCGGTGATCTGCGCGGCGTCGCCCACCAGGACGGTCACCAGGCGGTCCACCGGGAAGGCGTTGACGGCGGCGGCGGTCGCCTCGACCGTGCCGGTCTCCGCGAGCCGGAGGTACAACTGCGCCTGGAAGTCGTCCGGGAGCTGCTGCTCCACCTGGTCGGCGAGGGTGCCCGCGACGGCCGCCGCGGTCTCGTACTTGAGCGGCGCCACCCCGACGAGGTTCTGCACCGCGACGTCCCGCTCCTCGTCCGTCAGCCCCTCTGCCGCGAGGGTCCGCAGCACCTTCCAGAGGTCCTCCAGCGCCGGCCCGGTGGAGGCCGTGTCCACCGAGCCGCTGATGGCGAGCAACGCCGCGCCGGTGGCGCCCTCGGGGGACGTGGGAGCCGTGGAGCGCAATACCTGGCCGAAGGCGCGCACCCCGTAGGTGTAGCCCTTCTCCTCGCGCAGCACGCGGTCCAGCCGGGAGGTGAGGGTGCCGCCCAGGCAGTACGTGCCGAGCACCTGGGCCGGCCACACGCGGTCGTGCCGGTCGGCGCCGATCCGGCCGAGGAGCAGCTGCGTCTGGACCGCGCCGGGGCGGTCCACGATCACCACGCGGCCGGTGTCGTCGGCGGCGATCGGGGTGGCCTTGACCGGCTCGGCCGTCGAACCGCTCCAGGCGCCGAGGGTGTCGGCCAGCGCCGCGGCCAGGTCGATGTCGGTGAAGTCACCGACGATCACGGCGGTGGCCGTGGCGGGCCGGACGTGCGCGTCGTAGAAGGCGCGCACGGCCGCGGCGTCGATCCGCGCGACGGTCTCCTCGGTGCCCTGGCGGGGGCGGGAGATCCGCGCGGTGGCCGGGAACAGCTCCTTGGAGAGCGCCATCGCCGCGCGCCGGGCCGGGTTGGCGAGCTCGTGCGGGATCTCGTCGAGGCGGTTGCGGACCAGCCGCTCGATCTCGCTCTCGGGGAAGGCGGGGGCGCGCAGCGCGTCGGCGAGCAGGCCGAGCGCGCGGGTCAGCCGGGACGCCGGGACCTCCAGGGAGACGCGTACGCCGGGGTGGTCGGCGTGCGCGTCCAGCGTGGCGCCGCAGCGCTCCAGCTCGGCGGCGAAGCCCTCCGCGTCGTATTTGTCGGTGCCCTCGGACAGGGCGCGCGCCATGATCGTGGCGACGCCGTCCAGGCCCTCGGGCTCGGCGTCCAGCGGGGCGACGAGGTTGATCTCGACCGCGACGACCTGCTGGCCGGGGCGGTGACTGGTCAGGAGGGTGAGGCCGTTGGGCAGTTGGCTGCGCTCGGGAGCCGGGAAGGCCCACGGCTTGGGCGCGCCGCTCTGGGGCTGCGGGTGGAACTGCATGGTGCTCCCTGCGGAATCCTGGCGGGTGGCGTCGCTCACTGCTCCGTCTCCCCTTCCTCGGTGCCGTTGCCGGCCGGCTCGGTGGGCTCGTAGACGAGCACCGCGCGGTTGTCGGGGCGCAGCCGGGCCTTGGCGACCGCCTGCACCTCCTCGGGGGTGATGTCCAGGACCCGCTGTACGGCGGTCAGCGCGAGCTGCGGGTCGCCGAACAGGACGGCGAAGCGGCACAGTTCGTCGGCGCGGCCGCTGACCGTCGCCAGGCGGTCCAGCCACTCGCGCTCCAGCTGGGCCTGCGCCCGTTCCATCTCCTCCGGGGTGGGCCCCTCGGCGGCGAACCGCGCCAGCTCCTCGTCGACCGCGCGCTCGATGGCGGGCACCTCCACCCCGGCGGACGTCTTCACGTCCAGCCAGCCCAGGGAGGGCGCACCGGCCAGCCGCAGCAGACCGAAGCCGGCGGCGACGGCGCTGCGGTCGCGGCGCACCAGCCGGTTGTACAGGCGGGAGGACTCGCCGCCGCCCAGGACGGTCAGCGCGAGGTCGGCGGCGTCCGCCTCACGGGTGCCGTCGTGCGGCAGGCGGTAGGCCGCCATCAGGGCGCGGGAGGGCACCTCCTCCTCGACGACCTCGCGCAGCTCGCTGCCCACCACGTCGGGCAGGGTGCCGTCCCGGGGCGGCTGCTTGCCGTCGTGGGAGGGGATCGAGCCGAAGTACTTCTCGATCCAGGCCAGCGTCCGGGCCGGGTCGATGTCGCCGACGACCGACAGGACGGCGTTGTTGGGCGCGTAGTACGTACGGAAGAACGCCCGGGCGTCCTCCAGGGAGGCGGCGTCCAGATCGGCCATCGACCCGATGGGGGTGTGGTGGTACGGGTGGCCCTCGGGGTACGCCATGGCCGTCAGCTTCTCGAAGGCCGTGCCGTAGGGGACGTTGTCGTAGCGCTGGCGGCGCTCGTTCTTGACGACGTCGCGCTGGTTCTCCAGGGACTCCTCGTCGAGCGCGGTCAGCAGCGATCCCATGCGGTCCGCCTCCAGCCAGAGCGCCAGCTCCAGCTCGTGGGCGGGCATGGTCTCGAAGTAGTTGGTGCGCTCGAAGCTCGTGGTGCCGTTGAGCGAACCGCCGGCGCCCTGCACCAGCTCGAAGTGGCCGTTCCCCTTCACCTGCGCGGAACCCTGGAACATCAGGTGCTCGAAGAGGTGAGCCAGGCCCGTACGGCCCTTGACCTCGTGGCGGGAGCCGACGTCGTACCAGAGGCAGACCGCTGCGACCGGGGTCAGGTGGTCTTCGGAGAGCACCACGCGCAGGCCGTTGGCCAGCCGGTGCTCGGTCGCTGTCAGGCCGCCGGAGCCGGCTTGTTCTGTGGCCGTGTGACCCATGGGCATGTACGTCCCTTCGATCGCTTGCGAGGAAGTTCTGTCACTGTATGCAACCGCATCGGCATCTGGCGAAGTTCCCGCAGGACCGCCCCCGAACGAGCACCCGCGCAGAGCCGGCAGGGGGCGGCCGCCGGGCCGTCGTGGGGGCCGCCACCGGGCCGCTGCGGGGGCGGAAGGGGGAGTCGCGGTCGGCGTTGTCAGTGGGGCGGTCCACAATGGTCCGCGTCAGACTCAGAGATACTCGCCGGTTGATCCCCCAGCTGATCGACCCGGCTGATTGACCGACGACGCCCCGGCGCCGTCCCCGACCTCGGCAGTAGACGCAGCAGAAGGAGCCGCAGCCGCGATGGCCCGCCGCAGCACGAAGACCCCGCCGCCGGACGACTTCGAGGAGAGGATCCTCGACATCGACGTCGTCGACGAGATGCAGGGTTCCTTCCTCGAGTACGCGTATTCGGTCATCTACTCGCGCGCCCTGCCGGACGCCCGCGACGGCCTCAAGCCCGTGCACCGCCGCATCCTCTACCAGATGAACGAGATGGGCCTGCGCCCCGAGCGCGGCTATGTGAAGTGCGCCCGGGTCGTCGGCGAGGTGATGGGTAAGCTCCACCCGCACGGCGACGCGTCCATCTACGACGCGCTGGTCCGCATGGCGCAGCCGTTCTCGATGCGGCTGCCGCTGGTCGACGGCCACGGCAACTTCGGCTCGCTGGGCAACGACGACCCGCCGGCCGCGATGCGGTACACGGAATGCCGGATGGCGTCCGCGACGTCCCTGATGACCGAGTCGATCGACGAGGACACCGTCGACTTCTCGCCCAACTACGACGGCCAGGAGCGGGAGCCGGTCGCCCTCCCCGCCGCGTATCCGAACCTCCTCGTCAACGGCACCTCCGGCATCGCCGTCGGTATGGCGACGAACATGCCGCCGCACAACCTCGGCGAGGTCATCGCCGCGGCCCGCCACCTGATCAAGCACCCGAACGCCGACCTCGACACCCTGATGCGCTTCGTCCCCGGACCGGACCTGCCGACCGGCGGCCGGATCGTGGGCCTGAGCGGTGTCCGGGACGCCTACGAGAAGGGCCGCGGCACGTTCAAGATCCGTGCCACGGTCACGGTGGAGAACGTCACCGCGCGCCGCAAGGGCCTGATCGTCACCGAACTCCCCTTCACCGTCGGCCCGGAAAAGGTCATCTCCAAGATCAAGGACCTGGTCGGCTCGAAGAAGCTCCAGGGCATCGCGGACGTCAAGGACCTCACCGACCGTGAGCACGGCCTGCGTCTGGTGATCGAGGTCAAGAACGGCTTCAACCCCGAAGCCGTCCTGGAGCAGCTCTACAAGCTGACGCCGATGGAGGAGTCCTTCGGCATCAACAACGTCGCGCTGGTGGACGGCCAGCCGCTGACGCTGGGCCTGAAGGAGCTGCTGGAGGTCTACGTCGACCACCGCTTCGAGGTCGTGCGCCGCCGCAGCGAGTTCCGCCGCAGCAAGCGCCGCGACCGGCTGCACCTGGTCGAGGGCCTGCTCACGGCCCTGGTGGACATCGACGAGGTGATCCGCCTGATCCGCTCCAGCGAGAACAGCGCACAGGCCAAGGAGCGGCTGATCGAGCGCTTCTCGCTGAGCGACGTCCAGACCCAGTACATCCTCGACACCCCGCTGCGCCGGCTGACCAAGTTCGACCGGATCGAGCTGGAGTCGGAGCGGGACCGGCTGCAGGAGGAGATCGAGAAGCTGACCCGGATCCTGGAGTCGGACGCCGAGCTGCGCAAGCTGGTCTCCGGCGAGCTGGCCGCGGTCGCCAAGAAGTACGGCACGGACCGGCGCACGGTCCTGCTGGAGTCGGCGGGCACCACGGTCGGCGCGGTGCCGCTGGAGGTCGCCGACGACCCGTGCCGGGTGCTGCTGTCCTCGACGGGCCTGCTGGCACGTACGGTCACCGGCGAGGTGCCGTTCGACGTCGACGCCAAGCGGGTCAAGCACGATGTGATCGTCTCGGCGGTGCCGGCGACGACCCGGGGCGAGGTGGGCGTGGTGACGTCCCTGGGCCGGCTGCTGCGGCTCTCGGTGATCGATCTGCCGCAGCTCCCGGAGACCGCGGCGGCGCCGAGCCTCGCGGGCGGCGCACCGCTCTCGGAGTTCCTGACGCTCCAGGACGGCGAGGACCTGGTCTGCCTCACCACCCTGGACGAGTCCTCCCCGGGCCTTGCGCTCGGTACGGAACAGGGCGTGGTCAAGCGGGTGGTGCCCGACTACCCCGCCCACAAGGAGGAGTTGGAGGTCATCACCCTCAAGGAGGGCGACCGCATCGTGGGCGCGGTCGAGCTGCGCACCGGTGAGGAGGACCTGGTCTTCATCACCACCGAGGCGCAGCTGCTGCGCTATCCGGCGTCGCAGGTACGGCCGCAGGGCCGGCCCGCGGGAGGTATGGCCGGGGTCAAGCTGGGCGAGGGCGCGAAGGTGATCTCGTTCTCGGCGGTCGATCCGGCGGCCGACGCCATGGTCTTCACCGTCGCCGGCTCGCACGGCACCCTGGACGACTCGGTCGCCACGGCCAAGATCACACCGTTCGACCAGTACCCGCGCAAGGGCCGGGCGACCGGTGGGGTGCGCTGCCAGCGGTTCCTGAAGGGCGAGGACTGCCTGATCCAGGCATGGGCCGGACCGGCGCCGGTGCGAGCGGCGGACACCAAGGGCGCGCCGGTGCCCCTGCCGGAACCGGACCCGCGCCGCGACGGCTCGGGAGTGGGCCTGACGAAGCCGGTGGCGGCACTGGCGGGACCGGTGTAGGCGAGCGTCTCTAGGCGGGGCTCTGGAAGCGGGGCTCTGGAAGCGGGGCTCTGGAAGCGGGGCTCTGGAAGCGGGGCTCCGCCTCTCTGCTGACGGGAGCGTTGACGCCGTCGGCGGAGGGTGCACGGACGCCGCCGGGTAAGAAGTGGACGCCGTCGGGCCGGTACGGAACCGGCCCGACGGCGTTACGTATTTCTTCTGTTTCCCCTGCTCATCATTCGTCCCCCGACGCGTCTCCCGACGTGTCGGGGAACGCGTCTTCTGACGTGTCGGGGAACGCGTCTGCTGACGTGTCGAGGGACGCGTCTCCCGACTCATCTCCCTCGCGGGAGGCCACGTACCGCAGCACACCCCACATGGTGTTCACATCGGCTTCTGGCGGCCCGGTCTCCCGGCAGTTGTCCAGCTCCTTGCGGAGCACCGGGGCGTCGACGCCACTGCCGATCAAAACCAGCTGGGTGCTCCGCTCCTCGCCCCTCGGCCAGGGCTCCGGGTAGAAGCGCAGGAAGTCGCCGACGGCATGCACGGTGAACTTCTGCCGGTTCTCGGGGACGTCGAAGTGGACGAAGCCCTTGATGCGGTAGAGCCCGGCCGGCCGACTGTCGAGGAAGCCCATGAGCCGACGCGGGTGCATCGGCTCCGCCGAGCTGAACTCCACGCTCTGGTAGGCGGCATGGAGGTGGCCGTCGTGGTCGTGGGCCCCGTGCGCTCCACAGGTGTGGTGGCCGCAGAGGCTGTCGGGGTCGCGGTGACCGTCGTCGTGGTGGTGGCCCTCGCGGTCGTCGTGGTCGCGGTCGTCGTGGTCGCAACGGCCGTTCTTGGAGCGGTCGTTGGGATCGTGGTGGCCGGTCTCACG
Source organism: Streptomyces sp. NPDC048196 (assembly GCF_040652715.1). Classification (NCBI taxonomy): domain Bacteria; kingdom Bacillati; phylum Actinomycetota; class Actinomycetes; order Kitasatosporales; family Streptomycetaceae; genus Streptomyces; species Streptomyces sp. NPDC048196. The sequence goes on from NZ_JBEZMM010000004.1 coordinate 198,383, forward strand.
GAGGTTCTGGGGGCGCTCGTCGTTGGCCGCCGCCGCCTCGCGCAGCAGGTCCTCGAAGGACAACTGGCGCACGGCCGCGTCGTGGTTCTCTCCCACCCCGCGATCGAAGAACAGCTCGGGGTCGACCCGTCCGTACGCCGTACAGATCACCGGCCGCCCGGGCGCCAGGTCCGCGAGGGTGTCCCGGAGCGCCCGGCGCGCCGCATCGTCGATCCGGTCGGCCTTGTTGAGCACCACGATGTCGGCGATACCGACGTGCCGGTCCAGCTCGGGATGGCGGGCCCGCGTGGACTCGAACTCAGCGGCGTCCACGACCTCGATCAGCCCGCCGTAGACGATCCGGTCGTTGTCGCTCGCGAGGATCATCCGGATGAGTTCCTGCGGCTCGGCCAGCCCGCTCGCCTCGATGACGATCACGTCGATACGGGCGGAGGGACGGGCCAGCCGCTCCAGATACGTGTCCAGTTCGCTGGTATCGACCGCACAGCACAGACAGCCGTTGCCGAGCGAGACCATCGAGTCCACCTGCCCGGCGACGGTCATGGCGTCGATCTCGATGCTGCCGAAGTCATTGACGATCGCGCCGATACGGGTCCCGTCGCCGGCCCGGAGCAGGTGGTTAAGCAGTGTCGTCTTGCCCGAACCGAGGAACCCCGCGAGCACGACGACCGGGATCTGTTGCGTGGCCAGAAGGCGCCTCCATGGTGCGGGTGGCGGGCGGCACGGCCCGGCGACGGACGAGCCGTCGATCCTAACGGACCTGCTGGCGCCGCTCCTCGCGCCATACTCGGGGCGGCGCCGTTGGGGTACGCCGCTCGGCCCGAGCGCCTCGTCCGGCGCGGGGGGCGGGGCGGGGCCAACCGGCCGACGCCCGGCCGGGACCCGGTCAGGCTCGTTGGCATGGTCGGACTCGTTGCCCTGGTCGCGCTCGTTGGCCTGGTCGCGCTCTTGGCCTGGTTGGGCGCTACGGGCCGGCACCAGGCCGCGCGCCCTGGTCCGGCGCTGGGACCCTGCGCCGCGGCGCGGCACCTCGGCCCACCACCGCAGCCCGGAACCTCGGCCCGCCACCTCGGCCCGGAACCGAGGCACGTTGCCGGGAACCGACGCCGGGAATCGATGCCGGAGCCGGTGCCGGGCCCGGGGCCGAGCTCCATGCCGGGACCCGCACCGACGCAGGGTGTCGGGGTCGGCGCCGAGGCACAGTGCAGGCCTGGCGCCAATGTCCGGCGCCGCCCGCCCGGTGCCGGCCTCGGCCTGCAACACCGACCTCATGCCGCCGACCTCCCGCCGCCACCCAGAACCTCGTGGTGCTGACTAGCTGGGCACCACCTCCGGCAACGGCTGCGGCGGGGGCGGGCCGACGTACCGGGCAGCCGGCCGGATGATCTTCGAGTCCTCCGCCTGCTCCAGGACGTTGGCGCTCCAGCCGACGACCCGGGCCGCGCAGAAGCTGGGCGTGAACATCTCGCGCGGCAGTCCGCACAGCTCCATGACGACGCCCGCGTAGAACTCCACGTTGATGTGCAGCTCGCGGCCAGGCTTGAGCTCGGCCAGGAGTGCCTCGGCGCGCGACTCCACCTGGATTGCGAACTCCACCAGCGGCCCGCCGAACTCCTCCGCGATCCCCCGCAGCATCCGTGAGCGCGGGTCCTCCGTGCGGTACACGGGATGGCCGAAGCCCATGATCCGTTCGCCGCGCAGGACTCGTTCGCGGATCCACGAGTCGATCCGGTCCGGTGTGCCGATCGCGTCGAGCGTGTCCAGCGCCCGGCTGGGCGCCCCGCCGTGCAGCGGGCCGGAGAGCGCGCCGATGGCTCCGACGAGGCAGGCCGCGAGGTCGGCCCCGGTGGAGGTGATGACCCGGGCGGTGAACGTCGAGGCGTTGAAGCCGTGGTCGATCGTGGAGATCAGATAGGCCTCTATCGCCCGGACCCGGCGTGGATCGGGTTCCTCGCCGGTGAGCATGTAGAGGTAGTTGGCGGCGTGCCCCAGATCCGGTCGCGGCTCCACGGGCTGCTGCCCCTGGCCGAGCCGATGCAGCGCGGTGAGCAGGGTCGGTACGGCGGCGACGGTGGCGAGTGCGTCGGCCCGCCGACGGTCCGCGGCGATGTCGTACAGCGGCCGGAAACCGGCGCTCGCGCCGAGCAGCGAGAGCGCGGTGCGCAGCCCGGCGAGCGGGCCCGCGAGCGCACCGGCCCGGGCCAGGGCGGGCAGTGCGTCGCGTACCACCGCGGGCAGCGGGCGCAGCGCGGCGGTCTCGGCCCTGAAGGCCGCCAGCTGAGCCGCGTCGGGCAGTGCGCCGTGGAACATCAGGTACCAGACGTCCTCGAACGTGCGGGTCCGGGCCAGCTCGACGGCGGAGTACTGGCGGTAGTGGTAGAAGCCCTCGCGCCCTCGGACGTCGCCGAGTTGGGTCTCGGTGACGATGACGCCCGCGAGTCCGCGGGGTACCTCGATGGGTGCGTTCGCCTCAGCGATCGGCATGACAGCTCTCCTCGCTCTTCCTTCCCAAATATTGATTCGAATATCTATGCTTGACTCAAAGCTCGTCAATATTGATTGAATCAATGTAAGAGTCCATGCGGGAGGGTCCTGGACATGGATGAGTCCGGGTACGGACTGGCTGGATACGGTGATCCCATGGCGGATCACGACACGGCGCAGGACACCGGCGAGCGACGGCTGAGCACACGGGAGGCGGCCGACCGGCTCGGCGTGAAGCCGGAGACGGTCTATGCGTACGTCAGCCGCGGTCAGCTGACCAGCCACCGGGAACCGGGCAGCCGCGGCAGCACCTTCGACCCGAAGGAGGTCGACGCGCTGGCCCGCCGCAGCGGCCGCCGCGAACCGTCCGCCGCCGGCGCCGAGTTGGGGATCCGAACCGGCATCACCCTGATCGACCACGACCACTGCTACTTCCGTGGCGTGGACACCGCGGAGCTCGCCGCCCACTACAGCTACGAGGAGGTCGCGGAGTGGCTGTGGACCGGCGTACTGCGCCGCGGCATCCGCTTCACCGCCCCGCAGGACGCCCGGACCGCGGCCCGCCGCGCCGTACGGGCACTGCCGCCGCACAGCGGGCCCATGGACCAGCTGCGGGTCGCGGTGATCGCCGCCGCGGCCGCCGACCCGCTGCGGTTCGACCTCTCCGAGGACGCCGTCCTCGGCACCGCCCGGAGCCTCATCCCGACCCTCGTCGACGCCCTCCCGGCCCTCGGCGAAGAACCCTCCGCCATCGGACCGCTCGCGCCTCGGCTCTGGTCCCGGCTGACCGCGGAGCCGGCCGACCCCGCCTCGCTGCGCGTCCTGGACGCCGCGCTGGTCCTGCTCATCGACCACGACCTGGCCGCCTCCACGCTCGCGGTCCGGGTCGCGGCCTCCGCCCGCGCCCATCCGTACGCGATCGTCTCGGCGGGCCTGGGGGCGCTGGACGGTCCGCTGCACGGCGCCGCGAGCGGACTGGCGCACCGGACGCTGCTGGAGGTCCTGGACCGGGGCAGTGCGGCCGCCGTGGTGGCCGATCATCTGCGGGCCGGACGCCGGGTGCCGGGCCTGGGCCACCGCCTCTACCCGGGTGAGGACCCGCGCGCCACCGTCCTCTTCCGGCTGCTGGCGGACGTACCGCAGGCCGCCCCCGCCCTTCAGGCCGCCCGCGAGGTCGTCACCACCACCGCCCGCCACACGGAGCTGCACGCCAACGTCGACCTGGCACTCGCCGTGCTGACCGTCGCGGCGGGCATGCCGCCCGAGGCGGGTGAAACGGTCTTCGCCCTCGCACGCACCGCCGGCTGGATCGCGCACGCCCTGGAGGAATTCGACGAGCGCCCCCTGCGCATGCGCCCCAGCGGCCAGTACCACGGCCCACGACCTCCGCAGCCGCTGCCGCTGCCGTGACCAGGCCCAAGCCACCTTGCGCATCCACCATGCGCCGGCACCAGCGGTCGTCCGCATCAGCCGTAAGCAGGCCTGAGCCACCTTGCGCGTCTGCCGGGAGCAGGCCTCAGCCATCTTGCGCGCCGGCCCTGGGCGACCCCGAGCCACCTCACTCATCCGCCTTGAGCGACCCGGAGCTCCCTCACTCATCCACCCTGAGCAACCCCCAGCCACCTCACTCACCCACCTTGAGCGGCCCCGAGCGATCCGGCCTTCCTCCCGCGACGGGGAGCGAGTGGCCGGTCGTTCCCCCGCCGGCGATCCAAGAACGGGCCCGCGTTGCCGCCATGGCGCGAAGCCATTCCGCCTCCGCCGTTCCTCCCGCGCGGGCGAGCGAGCGGTCCGGCGTGCCTGGCGTCCGAACCATGAGGTTAGGCTCGCCTTCGTGAGTACCTGCGCCACTGCCTCCCGTAACGCGGCCGAACCGCTCGCCGGGACCTCGGCCACCGCCCGCACCTGGCTGCTCATCGAGCAGACCGGCCCCTGGGGAGCCAAGGCGCTCACGGACAGCCACCTCGACCCAGGGCTCGGCCGGGCCCTGAACGCCGCGGCGGACGGGACCGGCGTACGCATCGCCCTGATCCGGCGGCCGGGCCGCCACGCCGACCGCCACGGCGTCTCCCGCCGCCGGCTCTTCCTCGCGCACACCGCGCCGGGGCGCTCCTGGCTCCGCACGACCACCGTCACCGATCCCGGCGTCGCCCTCGGGCTGGACTTCGCCGGCCTCGGCGCGGGCGAACACCACGGCATCTGGGAACCGCATTCCGGCGACCCGCTGGCCCTCGTCTGCACCAACGGCAAGCGGGACCGTTGCTGCGCCCTTCTCGGACGACCGCTGGCCGCGGAACTCGCCGCCGACGGAATCGATACCTGGGAGGTCACCCACCTGGGCGGCCATCGCTTCTCCCCCACCCTTTTTCTCCTTCCTTACGGTTACGCCTACGGCCGTGCCTCGGCGCATCTGGTCAAGTCCGCCGTGACGGCGGCGCGCAGCGGACGGATCGCCTTGGACCACTGCCGTGGCCGTTCGGCCTGGGACCGCCCCGCCCAGGCGGCCGACCTCGCGGTCCGTGCCCGGATCCGTGAGGACCGCGCGGACGCACTCGACGTCGTACGGGTCGAGGCCCTTCCGTCGGCCCCCGCCGCCACGTCAGCCGACAGTGCCGGGCCGTCCTGGGCAGTCACGGTCGCGCACGCGGACGGCCGGACCTGGCAGGTGACCGTCGAACAGCGCACCGACGGCGCTCCCGCGCCCGCCAGCTGCGGCGCACCCCTCCTTCCTCCGGCTCGCATGGCGGTCACCTCGTTCACCGCCGCAGACCTGGCCTGACTCCTTCACGGCTTCACTGCCTCACTGACTCGACACGGGCCGTGGCGACGCTGACCACCGCCACCGCCACCGCCACCGCCACCGCCACCACACCGTCACGCTCTGTAACGGCTCTGCGAGCGTAAGTGCTCACGCTCCGCGAGCGAAAGGCCTGTGGATAACTCCGCAGAACCCGCCCCTCCCCGTCCACAGGCCGCTCCGCCTCTCCCGTCGCGGCCCGGCCGGCGCGCCACGCGTGGCCATCCGGACACCCTCCGAATTCCTCGCCGCAGGGATTACCGGCCGGGCGGTCGGCCCGCTTACTGTTCGTGCGTATGGGCGAGAAGGAAGCGTCGGTTCCGCGCCCGAGCGCCGCAGAGCCCTCGGGCCCCGCACCGTTTCCCGCCGGCCCCGCCACCCCGCGCAAAGCGACCGGCCCGAGCGGCACGCCCACGGCACGCACCACGACCGGGCCGCGCCTGACGCGCCCCCGGCTGGGCTGGCCGCGGCGCGTCTTCTCCCAGGTGCTGCTGATGCAGCTGGCCATCGCCACGGGCGTCACCGCGCTGGCGACCGGCCTGTTCCTCGCCCCGCTCAGCGCCCAGCTGGACGATCAGGCAATGCGCCGGGCGCTCGCGATCGCCCAGACCACCGCCGCCGAACCGCGCCTCGACGACGCACTGGAGGCGTCCCGCCCGAGCCGCCACGGGCCCGTCCAGAACGAGGCGGAGCGCATCCGCGCGGCCACCGGAGCCGAATACGTCGTGATCATGGACAAGCGCGGAGTGCGCTGGTCCCACACCGATCCGGACGAGATCGGACGCCATGTCTCCACCGATCCCAGCGCCGCGCTCTCCGGCCGTGAGGTCATGCAGATCGACGAGGGCACCCTCGGCCGCTCCGCGCGCGGCAAGGTCCCGCTGCGGGACGAGAACGGCAAGGTCGTCGGCGCGGTCTCGGTCGGCATCGCGTACGAGAGCGTGCGGGAGCGGCTGCTGTCCACCGTGCCCCAACTGCTCGCGTACGCGGGCGGCGCGCTCGCCGTCGGCGCGCTGGCCGCCTATCTCGTCTCCCGCCGTCTCCAGCGCCGCACCCATGACCTGGCCTTCTCCGACATCTCCGCGCTGCTCGCCGAGCGAGAGGCGATGCTGCACGGCATCCGGGAGGGCTTCCTCGCGCTCGACGGCCAGGGTCGGATCCGCCTGATGAACGACGAGGCGCAGCGCCTCCTCGATCTGCGCGCCGAGCACACCGGCCGCCCCCTGGACGCCGCCCTTCCCCCGGGCCGGACCACCGATGTGCTGGCCGGCCGCGTCTCGGGCGCCGACCTGCTGGCGGTCAGCGGGCACCGGGTGCTGGTGGCGAACCGTATGCCGACCGACGACGGCGGGGCCGTGGTCACCCTGCGCGACCGTACGGAGCTGGAGCGGCTGGGCCGCGAACTCGACGGCACCCGCGGTCTCATCGACGCCCTCCGGGCCCAGGACCACGAGCACGCCAACCGGCTGCACACCCTCCTCGGCCTGCTCGAACTGGGGCTGCACGAGGAGGCCGTGCAGTTCGTGACCCGTGCCGTGGGCGTCCACCGGGCCACCGCGGAACAGGTCACCGAGCGTGTCCACGATCCGCTGCTGGCCGCCCTCCTGGTGGGCAAGGCAACCGTCGCCACCGAACGGGGGGTGTCCCTGCGGATCGCGTCCGGCACCCGGCTGCCCGACCGCCTGATCGACCCGCACAGCCTGGTCACCGTCCTCGGCAACCTCGTCGACAACGCCCTGGACGCCACTGCCGGTGCGCCCGACGCCCAGGTGGAGGTGGAGGTGCGGAACGAGGGACGGACCGCCGTCGTGCGCGTCGCCGACAACGGGCCGGGCGTCCCCGAGGAGCATCGGGTCGAGATCTTCACCGAGGGCTGGACCACCAAGGAGCCGCCCGCCCACGGGCAGCGCGGCATCGGACTCGCGCTGGTCCGCCGGCTCGCCGAGCGCTACGGGGGCGGCGCCGTGGTGGCGGAACGCCCAGGAGGCGGCGCCGTGTTCACCGTCACGGTCCCCGACGCGCTCTCCGAGGAGCCGGCCGGGGCAGCCGGCGAACCCCAGGGCGCGCGCCACGCCGAGGACGCCACGGAGGCCGGCCGATGATCGACGTACTGGTCGTGGACGACGATGCGCAGGTCGCACGGATCAACGCCGCATATGTCGCCAAGGTGCAGGGTTTCCGGGTCAGTTGCGTCGCACATACGGCGGCGGAGGCCCTGGCCGCCCTGGAGACGCACCCCGTGGAGCTGATCCTGCTGGACCACTACCTGCCCGACCGGACCGGCCTCCAACTGGTCGGCGAACTACGGCGCCGCGGCCTCTTCACCGACGTGATCATGGTGACGGCGGCCCGCGACATCGCGACCGTACAGGCCGCGATGCGGCACGGCGCGCTCCAGTACCTGGTCAAGCCGTTCACCTTCGCGGGCCTGCGCTCCAAGCTGGAGGGCTATGCGGCACTGCACCGCACCTTCGCCGGCGGCGGGCAGGCCGAGCAGTCCGAAGTGGACGCGCTCTTCGGCGCGTTGGGCGCCGCCAACGCCGGCTCCGCCGAGCTGCCCAAGGGGCACTCCACCGCCACCGCCGACCGGGTGCGCTCGGTGCTGCGCTCCGCGGACACCCCGCTCTCGGCCCAGGACGTCGCCCAGCGGGCCGGACTGAGCCGGCAGACCGCCCAGCGCTATCTGAAGCTCCTGGAACGCGCCGGCCGGGTCCGCCTCACCCTCCGGTACGGCGAGACGGGCCGGCCGGAACACCGCTACGAGTGGGTCTGACCCGCAGAGCGGGCTAGACCGCGCCCGCCCCCGTGAGTGCCCGCACCTCCGCCTCCGCGTGCCGGGCCGGATCGGCGGCCTCCGGGGAGAGCAGCGTTCCCAGCCAGCCCATCAGGAAGCCCAAGGGAATCGAGACCGCCCCCGGGTTGGACAGCGGGAAGACGGCGAAGTCCAGGTGGGGCAAGAGTGATTCCGGGCCTCCGGAGACCACGGGTGAGAGCACCACCAGGGTGAGCGCGGGAACCAGCCCTCCGTAGACGGACCAGACGGCGCCCCGCGTCGTGAAGCGGCGCCAGAAGAGGGCGTAGAGCAGGGCCGGCACATTGGCCGAGGCGGCGACCGCGAAGGCCAGGCCCACCAGGAAGGCGATGTTCAGGTCCTGGGCGAGCAGCGCCAGTGCGATGGCGACGGCTCCGACCCCGACCGCGGCGAGGCGTGCCACGGCCACCTCGCGGCGCTGTGCGTCCCGTACCGTGCCACGCGGGCGGCGCAACGAGGCGTACAGGTCGTGGGCCACGGAGGCCGACGAGGCGAGGGTGATCCCGGCGACCACGGCCAGGATGGTGGCGAAGGCGACCGCGGCCACCACGGCGAAGAGAACGGTTCCTCCGGTGGAGCCCGCCCCGCCTCCCAGGTCGACGGCGAGCAGCGGAACGGCGGTGTTGCCCGCCGGGTTGGAGGCCCGGACCGCATCGCTGCCCACCACGGCGGCGGCTCCGAAGCCGAGCACGACGGTCATCAGGTAGAAGCCGCCGATCAGTCCGATGGACCAGCCGACGGAACGACGGGCGGCCCGCGCCGTGGGCACGGTGTAGAACCGCGACAGGATGTGCGGCAGCCCCGCCGTCCCCAGGACGAGTGCCAGTCCGAGGCTGAGGAAGTCCAGCCGCGCGGTCCAGCCACCGCCGTATTTGAGACCCGGTGCCAGGAACGCCCGTCCGTGGCCGCTGCGTTCGGCGGCGGTGTTCAGCAGCGCACCGAGGTCCCCGTGAAAGCGGACCACCACCAGGACGGTCAGGGCCACGGCACCGCCCAGGAGGAGCACCGCTTTGACCACCTGGATCCAGGTGGTGGCCCGCATGCCGCCGAAGGCGACGTAGACCACCATCAGGGCGCCCACGCCGATCACCATCCAGGTACGGGCCTGTGGTCCGGCGCCGCCGAGCAGCAGCGCCACCAGACTGCCGGCCCCGACCATCTGCGCCACCAGGTAGAGCACGGACACGGTGACGGACGCCGCGCCGACCGCGATCCGTACGGGGCGTTCCCGCATCCGTGCGGCGACGACGTCGGCGAGGGTGAACCGTCCGCAGTTCCGTACGAGTTCGGCCACCAGGAAGAGCACGAGCAGCCAGGCCACGAGGAAGCCGACCGAATACAGCAGACCGTCGTACCCGAAGAGGGCGATCAGCCCGGTGACGCCGAGGAAGGACGCGGCGGACATGTAGTCCCCCGCGATGGCGAAACCATTCTCCATGGGCGAGAAGAGCCTCCCGCCGGCGTAGAACTCCTCCGCGGAGCCACGTCTGCGGCGTCCCGCCCAGAGAGTGATCGCCAGAGTGAGCGCGATGAAGGCGCTGACCAGCGTCAGGCCGAGGGTCTCGTGGCCGCCGGTCACCGCGCGTTCCCCCCGGTCAGTTCCTGGGTTTCCCAGCGGATCTCCAGTGCCGCGCGGTCCCGTCGGAGCCGGGCGTGCCGCATGTAGGCCCAGGCAAGCAGAAACGTTGTGGCGAACTGGCCGAGCCCGGCGGCCATCGCGACGTTGAAGGGACCGACGAGCTGACGGGCCATGAGACCCGGCGCGGCGATCGCCGCCACCACATAGGCGAGGTACCAGACCAGGAAGGCAAGGGTGGCGGGGACGACGAAGCTCCGGTAGCGGCGGCGCACCTCCTGGAACGCCCCACTCCGGTGCACCGCCAGATAGATCTCGTCCGGGGGAATCCCGCCGTCCCGTACCCCTCCCACGGTCAGCGGCTCCTCGGCCTCCCCTTCGTGGGCCGCCGCGTCCGCCGCACCGGCCGGTTCTGCCCAGCCGGGGGCGAGGGCGTCGTACCAGGGGTCGTCGAGCCGTACGGCCCCGGGCTCACCGGCCGAGCGGCCGTCCTGCTTGTCCACCGAACTCTCCTTGGTGCACGGGTTGGTTGTCCGTGCCGCCCAAGGGTGGACAGAAAGGAAGATCCCGGACGCTCGCTTGCCGACCCTTCACCCCATCAGGTGATGGACCACCGGGAACTACCCGGGCGGCTGTGCGAGCCCCTGGCGGTACGCGTAGTGGATGGCCTGGGCCCGGTCGCGCAGCCCCGCCTTGGCGAAGAGGTTGTTGATGTGGGTCTTCACGGTGGCGGTGGAGACGTGCAGGCTGCGGGCGATCTCCGGGTTCGACAATCCCTCGGCGACCAGCCGCAACACCTCCACCTCGCGCGCGGTCAGCCCGTCCGGGGGCTCCGCCGGCGGCTGCGGCACGGTGCGTGCGGGCTCGGTGAAGCGCTCCAGGAGGCGGCGCTGGATCTTCGGGGCCAGTCCGGCCTCACCGGAGAGCACGTCGTCGATGGCGCGCACGATCTCGTCCCCGTCCGCGTCCTTGGTCAAATAGCCGCGGGCGCCGGCCTGCAGGGCGGGGAAGAGCGAGTCGTCGTCGGCGTACGTGGTGAGCACCACGACCTGGGTGCCGGGGTGCTCCGCGCGAATGCGGCGGGTGGCCTCGACCCCGTCGCAGCGGGGCATGCGCAGGTCCATCAGGACGACGTCCGGGGCGTGCCGGGCGACCAGTTGGACCGCCGCTTCGCCGTCCGCCGCCGAACCGACGACCTCGATGCCCGGCAGCAGCCCCAGCAGCATCACGATCCCCTCGCGCACCACCGTCTGGTCATCGGCGACCACGACCCGCGTCACCGTACGTGCCGTCATGCGGGCACCCGCAACCGCACCACGAAACCCTCCTCATCGGGGCCGGACTCCAGCGTTCCGCCGAGGAGTTCGGCGCGCTCCCGCATCCCGAGCAGACCGTACCCGGAACCGCTCGCGGAGAGTGCGGAGAGTTCCGGGGCCCGCCCGCGGCCGCCGTCGTCCCGCACCTCCAGCCCCACGTCGTCCGCCCCGTAGTCCAGCCGCACGCTCACCCGCGCCCCCGGGGCGTGCTTGCGCACGTTCGTGAGCGCCTCCTGGGCGACCCTGCGGACCGCGAGGCCCGCCTCGGCCGGCAGCACACGGGGCGCGCCCGTCACATCCAGCCGAGCGCCCTCAGTGGCCGTCAGACGGCGCAGGAAGTCCTCGACCGGGATCAGCTCCCCGCGGAGGGCGGAAAGCGCCTCACGGGTGCCGTCAAGCCCTTCCCGGGCCATCCCCCGGCACGCCACCACCCGCTCCAGGAGCTGTGCGCGGTCCGCCTCCAGGTCGGGACTGCGCCGGATCAGCTGCCGCACCGCCTCCAGATGCACCAACTGGGCGCTGAGGCTGTGGGCGAGGACGTCGTGGATCTCCCGCGCGATCCGCCCCCGTTCGGCCAGTGCGGCCGACTCCGCCTCGGCCTTGCGGGCCGCCCGCTCCTGGGCCAGCAGCCGCTGGGCATTGCCCCGTGCCTCGGCGTCGAGGCGGATGACGTAACCGGCGAGGGCCAGGCCCGCGGTGGTCGTGGTGGTCGTCAGCCAGCCGTCGGTGTTCATCACGGCGTACGCGGCGAGCGCGGCCGACGAGCACAGCACGCCGACGGCCAACGGCAGCCGCTCCATCGCGGTGATGGCGCAGGCGCACCACAGGACGATCGCCGGCGTCCGGGCGCCGGCGAAGGAGAAGCCGAAGGCCGCGGCCTCCAGGACGAACAACAGGCCGACGGACGGCCCGAGAAGGCGGTCGCGCGTCACACGGAAGAAGGCGCGGAAGACCACGAGCGTGGCGGCGACCCCCGCGAGCGCCGCCACCAGTGCCCAGCCCCGGAAGTGCGGCCCGGCCACGGTGGACCACGTCAGCCCCGCGACGACCAGGAGGCGCACCGACCGGCCGATCCACAACCGGGCGCCGCTCATGCCTTCGCGCGACAGCGACTCCCGCAGGGGCCAGCTCGTCAAGGAAGGGGGCAGCACGTACGGTCCTCGATCGGTGGACGGCGACACGGGGCGCGCCGGGGCCTCAGCCGGCGACAGGGACACCGTACGTCCGCTGGACGCTCCGGGCCCGCCAGGTGGTGACCCCGGTCCGGGTCAGCAGCATCGCGGCGACCGACAGCATGATCGCCGGGCTGCCCTGATGGACGCCCAGGACCGCGGCGAGGGCCATCAGGCCGCCGCGCAGCACCATGGCGCAGAGCCAGACCCCTGCCGCGGCCCAACTCCCCTTGGTCCACACCACCCCGTCCGCGTCCGTCCAGATGCGCGTCGTCCAGGCCCAGCCCGCACCGCAGGCCAGCCCTATCAGGAGCCCCACGGCCAGCAGGACGGCGGAGACGGCCCGGTGCGCGGGGTCCAGGAGGCCCGGCTCGCGCAGCGCCAGGAACGCCAGGACGGCGGGGATCAGCCACCACTTCCTGCCCTCGGACGTGATCCGCTGGGCGCTGAACTGCTTGATGAACACGAACACGACAGCCGCGACGATCGCCACGATGTTGAGCAGGCCGCTCATGACCTGAGCCTCCGGGAGAACGGGATTTCCGACGTCCCCGACGCTACGGAGAGTGGCCGCCGCGCGGATCGGCGCCAGGGTGGGGAGCGGGTGGAAAGCGCGGCGGGCGCCGCTCCACCCTGGGGTGGAGAGACGCCCGCCCGGGCTCAGGGAGCGCTCAGGTGTCGATCCGGGAACGGTCCAGAGTGGCCGCGGAGTTGGTGATGAACTCCTTGCGGGGGGCGACCTCGTTGCCCATCAGGAGGTCGAAGGTCTTCTCGGCCGCCTCCAGGTCGCTGATGTTGATCCGGCGCAGGGTGCGGTGGCGCGGGTCCATGGTCGTCTCGGCGAGCTGGTCGGCGTCCATCTCACCGAGGCCCTTGTAGCGCTGGATGCTGTCCTTGTAGCGGACGTTCTTGCGCTGGAGCTCCAGCAGGGTCTGGCGCAGCTCGTTGTCCGAGTAGGTGTAGATGTACTTGTCCTGCCCCTTCTTGGGGTTGGTCAGCTCGATGCGGTGCAGCGGCGGCACGGCGGCGAAGACCCGGCCCTGCTCGACCATCGGCCGCATGTACCGCTGGAAGAGGGTCAGCAGCAGGATGCGGATGTGGGCGCCGTCGACATCGGCGTCGGCCAGGAAGATGACCTTGCCGTAGCGGGCCGCGTCGATGTCGAAGGTGCGGCCGGAACCGGCCCCTATGACCTGGATGATGGCGCCGCACTCGGCGTTCTTGAGCATGTCCGAGACCGACGACTTCTGGACGTTCAGGATCTTGCCGCGGATCGGCAGCAGGGCCTGGAACTCCGAATTCCGGGCCAGCTTGGCGGTGCCCAGCGCGGAGTCGCCCTCGACGATGAACAGCTCGCTGCGGTCGACGTCGTCGCTGCGGCAGTCCGCGAGCTTCGCCGGCAGCGAGGAGGACTCCAGCGCCGTCTTCCGCCGCTGCGCCTCCTTGTGCTGGCGCGCGGCGATACGGGTGCGGGCCGCGGCGACGACCTTCTCCAGGACGGCGCGCGCCTGCTGCTTGGCGTCCCGCTTCGTGGACGTCAGGAACGCCTTCAGCTCCCGGCTGACCACCTGGGCGACGATCCGGGAGGCGGCGGAGGTGCCCAGCACCTCCTTGGTCTGGCCCTCGAACTGCGGCTCGGCGAGGCGGACGGTCACGACCGCGGTCATGCCCTCCATGGCGTCGTCCTTGACGACGTCGTCCTCGGCGACGCGGAGCAGCTTGCTCGACCGCAGGACCTCGTTGACCGTCTTGGTGACCGCGCGCTCGAAGCCGGAGACGTGGGTGCCGCCCTTGGGGGTGGCGATGATGTTGACGAACGACCGGAGGGTGGCGTCGTAGCCGGTGCCCCATCGGAGCGCGATGTCCACGCCCAGTTCGCGGGTGACTTCGGTGGGTGTCATGTGGCCGCGGTCGTCGAGGACCGGCACGGTCTCCTTGAACGTGCCCTGTCCGGTCAGCCGCAGGACGTCGCACACCGCCTTGTCCTGCGCCAGGTACTCGCAGAACTCGCTGATGCCGCCGTCGTAGTGGAAGGTCTCCTCCGTCTTGCCGGCGCCGTCGAGGCCGCGCTCGTCGCGGACGACCAGGGTGAGGCCCGGAACGAGGAAGGCCGTCTGGCGGGCGCGGGCGTACAGCGTCTCCAGGGAGAGCTTGGCGTCCTTGAGGAAGATCTGCCGGTCGGCCCAGTAACGGACCCGGGTGCCGGTCTTCGTCTTGGGGATCCGCTTGCCCTTGTGCAGCCCGTTTGCCGGGTCGAACGGGGCGTCCGGGCCCGATTCGGTGAAGATGCCGGGGACGCCGCGGCGGAAGCTGATCGAGTGCGTCTTGCTGTTGCGGTCGACCTCGACGTCGAGGCGGGCGGAGAGGGCGTTGACGACCGAGGCGCCGACGCCGTGCAGACCGCCGGAGGCCGCGTACGAGCCGCCGCCGAACTTTCCGCCGGCGTGCAGCTTGGTCATCACGACCTCGACGCCGCTCAGCCCGGTCTTGGGCTCGACGTCCACGGGGATGCCGCGGCCGTTGTCGCGCACCTCCACGGACCCGTCGTCGTGGAGGACCACCTCGATGTGGTCGCAGTAGCCGCCGAGCGCCTCGTCGACGGAGTTGTCGATGATCTCCCAGAGGCAGTGCATCAGACCGCGGCTGTCCGTGGAGCCGATGTACATGCCGGGGCGCTTGCGGACCGCTTCGAGGCCCTCCAGGACGAGCAGATGCCGCGCGGTGTAGTTGGAACCGTCCCGGTCTGCCCCGGTCAGCACTGCGGTGGACGGCACGGACATCTCGGCGGTCACGCGGTTCGCTCCTCGCTGAATTTCTGGCAGTCCGCATTCCGCGGACTCGGTTGTGGCGGTGTCGCCCGTCAGAGGGTACCGAGGCCTGGTAGAGCCGATGTGACGCCACCCGTAAGCATGCTCATGGTAGTAGAATTTCGCTCGTGCGTTCGATCGCTCGTTGGGGTGACGTCCGAGTGACGTGCACATCACGTTCCCTTCGAGGCATGAACCATTTAGGCTCCGGGCACGTCCTCATCAACAACCGGCAAGCCAGCCGGGGGGACCGACCCAGCACCCAACGTGAATCAGACCACCAAGCAATACGGCTCATTCGCCGCCACCCGGCAGCACCCGGCCCCCTCGAAGAATTTTTTTCGAGGAAAAGGCACGAGCGGGAACGTTTTCGGCCTGGTTGGATGTTGACCCTGGTACGACAGCTCGTCGAGCTAGAGAAGAGGCGACGTGACTACTGTTCTGACACCCGCGAGCCCGCTGACGGCCGCTGACCGCTGCGACCGCTGCGGCGCCCAGGCATACCTGCGCGTCGTCCTGATGTCCGGCGGAGAACTGCTCTTCTGCGCCCACCACGGTCGCAAGTTCGAGCCAGAACTCAAGAAGATCGCCGCGGAAATACAGGACGAGACGGAGCGGCTGAACGCTTCTCCGGCGTCCGCGTCCGATGAGGAACGCTGACACTTCGCATCCACGACGAGCGAGCAGCGGCCTTGCGCCGTGCGGCGGGCGGTCACCCCGGCACCATGGGGGGGCCGCCCGCACTCGTACGCGCGCCCCACTCGCCTGCCGGCTCCCCGCGGCTCAGCCCGCACCGTGCGCCGATACGGCCGGAAGCAGCGCCGAGGCCCGCGTGTAAACCCCTGGGCTCCCCGCCTGGCCACAGCCGGTCCCCCAGGACACCAGCCCCACGAGACGTCCACGGACGACCAGCGGTCCGCCGCTGTCGCCCTGGCAGGCGTCCCGCCCGCCGTCCGGCTCCCCCGCGCACAGCATGGAGCGGGACCGGTACGTACCGTCCGCCGTGCCCGGATAGGCCCGCGCACAGACCGCGTCGCGCAGCACGTTGACGTGCGCCGAGCGCAGCCGTGTCGCATATCTGCCCTCGCCCGTGGTGTCTCCCCAGCCGTAGACCGTGGCCCGGCTGCCCGGCCGGTAGCCCCGGTCCTTCCGTCCCGCTATCGGGATGGGCCGGTTCGATACCGGCCTCGGGAGCGTGAGCACGGCCATGTCGCCCTCGTTGGTCCAGCTGTCATAGCGGGGGTTCACCCAGACCTTCGCCGGCTTGACCTCCTGTCCCCCACCGCCGGTGAGGTTGTCGCGCCCGATCACGATGCGCAGGTCCCGGACCTGCTGCCAGGGGACGCCCAGCACTTCCTTGCTCAGGCAGTGCGCGGCCGTCACGACCGTGGAGTGCCCCACCAGCACCCCACCGCAGAACTGACCGGAGCGCTGGGTCCCGAAGCGCTCGTGGGAGGCCAGCGCCACCGCCCAGGGGCTCTGGGACAGCTGGGTGGGCTTCCCACCGATCACCGACTCGTCCGCGGCCGCCGGCACCGGCAGGGTGAGGACCAGTGCGAGGGCTCCGAGAGCGGCGCCTGCGGTCGGACGCATACGGACTCCTGACTGTGGGACACGGTCGCCCACCCAGAGTGACCCAAACGGCTGCGCCCCGCACCCGGACGGCGGCGAGCCCGGCCCCTCCCCATTGGAGAGA
The DNA here is from genome assembly GCF_040652715.1 of Streptomyces sp. NPDC048196. Classification (NCBI taxonomy): domain Bacteria; kingdom Bacillati; phylum Actinomycetota; class Actinomycetes; order Kitasatosporales; family Streptomycetaceae; genus Streptomyces; species Streptomyces sp. NPDC048196. Next base: position 215,043 of record NZ_JBEZMM010000004.1, read on the forward strand.
CCGGGCTCACGGCGCTGTACGGGCCGGGCGGTTCGACTAGTCGAGGTAGTCCCGCAGCACCTGGGAGCGCGACGGGTGACGCAGCTTCGACATCGTCTTCGACTCGATCTGACGGATCCGCTCACGCGTGACGCCGTAGACCTTGCCGATCTCGTCCAGCGTCTTCGGCTGGCCGTCGGTGAGACCGAAGCGCATGGACACGACGCCGGCCTCCCGCTCCGAGAGTGTGTCCAGAACCGAGTGCAGCTGCTCCTGCAGGAGCGTGAAACTCACTGCATCGGCGGGCACGACCGCCTCGGAGTCCTCGATCAGGTCACCGAACTCGCTGTCGCCGTCCTCACCCAGCGGGGTGTGCAGCGAGATCGGCTCGCGGCCGTACTTCTGGACCTCGATGACCTTCTCGGGGGTCATGTCGAGTTCCTTGGCCAGCTCCTCCGGGGTGGGCTCGCGGCCCAGGTCCTGGAGCATCTGGCGCTGGACGCGGGCCAGCTTGTTGATGACCTCGACCATGTGGACGGGGATGCGGATCGTACGGGCCTGGTCGGCCATGGCGCGGGTGATGGCCTGGCGGATCCACCACGTCGCGTAGGTCGAGAACTTGTAGCCCTTGGTGTAGTCGAACTTCTCGACCGCACGGATCAGACCGAGGTTGCCCTCCTGGATCAGGTCCAGGAAGAGCATGCCGCGGCCGGTGTAGCGCTTGGCCAGGGAGACCACCAGACGGAGGTTGGCCTCCAGGAGGTGGTTCTTCGCCCGGCGGCCGTCCTCGGCGATGATTTCCAGCTCACGCTTGAGCTTCGGCGCGAGCTTGTCGGAGTTCGCCAGCTTGTCCTCGGCGAACAGGCCCGCCTCGATGCGCTTGGCGAGCTCGACCTCCTGCTCGGCGTTGAGGAGCGGGACCTTACCGATCTGCTTGAGGTAGTCCTTGACCGGGTCGGCGGTGGCGCCGGCCGCGGCGACCTGCTGGGCGGGGGCGTCGTCCTCGTCGTCGTCGGAGAGGACGAAACCGGCGTTCTCCGGAGTGTCGGCGCCCTCGGGGCCCTCGCCCTTGCCGGGCGTCGGGGTCTCCTCGGTCACCTCGTCGTCGAGCAGCTCGTCGACGTCCTTCTTGGCCGCGGTCTTCTTCGCGGTGGCCTTCTTGGCCGTGGTCTTCTTCGCGACCGTCTTCTTGGCGGTCGCCTTCTTCGCCGCTGCCTTCTTCGCAGGCGCGGACTCGGACTCACCGGCCGGGTCCGCCGCGGGGGCGGTGGCGGCGGCGGTGGTCTTCTTGACCGTGGCGGTCTTGGCCGCGACGGTCTTGGTGGCGGTGCGCTTCGCCGGACTCTTCGCTGCGACGCTCTTGCGGGTGCGCTTGGGCGCCTCTGCGGCACTGACCATCAGCGTCACACCCTCCTCGTCGAGGATCTGGTTGAGGCTGCGCAGAACGTTCTTCCACTGGGTTGGCGGAATCTGGTCAGCCTCGAAGGCCCGACGCACGTCATCGCCGGCGATCTGCCCATCTGCCTTTCCCCGCTCGATGAGCGCCATCACAGACTCGGACTCGGCGATCTCCGGCGGGAGCGTACGGGATGTGCTGGCCGACACGAACAACCTCTCGGAACGATGGAAACGGCTTCCGACCCCGTCCAGTGTGGATCGGAGCCGACGACCGCCGGTGGGGATGGACCGACGGCGCAGGGGCAACCGGGGAGTTGAACAGCGTCACGAACGCCGCTCGTATTCCCTCCTCGGCTATCACCTCTTAAGTCATCGCGCTTCCCGGGAGAGCGTTACGCCCAATCTGCGTGGCCCGAGTCACACCCCATAACGACCCATTCCCTGTCATATGACATGCAATCCTCCCGAGATCTGCCGCCGGATCCGGTCGACGCCCCGGATCCGGCGAGCGTGTGCGCCTCCGCCGCGTACGGCGTGCCCGGCCCGAGGGGGTACGCGGGGCACGGGGCCGCGCGGCGCCTACGTTCCGTACGCGGTCGGGTACGGCCTTCAGTGCTCGCGGGGCGCGGGGACGACGTGGTCCACGGGCGTCCCGGAGCCGTGGCCGACCACCTCGCCATGGGCGGCGAGGAGCTGGCGCATCGCGGATTCGGCCGCCGTGGCGTCGCCGGAGCCGATGGCGTCGACCACCCTCATGTGCTGGCCCACGGACGTCTCGACCGGCCGCTCACAGCCGCCGGCGGATCCGCCGGAGACGTGCAGGGCGGAGGAGACGATGCCGGAGAGGTGCTCCAGCATGCGGTTGCCGGCGAGCTGGAGCAGCAGGGAGTGGAACTCCGCGTCGGCACGGCCGAAGGTCATGGTGTCGCCCTGGGCCGCGGAGTGGCCCATGATCTCGACCATGTCGGCCAGCCGCTGCTGGATGTCCTCCCGGCCGTGCCCGGCGGCGAGCCGGGCGGCCAGCGGCTCGATCGTCCAGCGCAGCTCGCACAGCTCCCGGCGCTGGTCGTCACGCTGCGGCCCGTAGGCGCGCCACTCGATGATGTCGGGGTCAAGGAGGTTCCAGTCGCTGACCGGCCGCACCCGGGTGCCCACGTTGGGGCGGGCGCTCACGAGCCCCTTGGCCTCGAGGACGCGCAGTGACTCACGGACGACGGTGCGGGAGACCTCGAAGCGCTGGCCGATCTCCTCGGGGACGAGCGGACGGTCGGCGCCGAGATCGCCGGAGACGATCATCTGGCCGAGCTGCTGGACGAGTTGGCCGTGCAGGCCGCGGCCGCGGCTGCCGGCCGCGCGCCGGCCGACCCGGCCGATCTCGGCCTCGGAGCCGTCCCAGACCTGCGGAACGCGCTCGGCACGCTCCGGGCCGGCCGTGCTGCCGGTGTTCGCGGCGTTGGCGGCGTTGGCGTAGGGGTAGCGGTCAAGCTCGCCCGGGCCTGCGAGGCCGGTGTCGCCGGGGCGAGCCGCGGTCATCATGGTGTGCGCAAGGGTACTCACGCATCCTTTGTCGGCGACACCCTGAACACCCTTGAGGTCTTTGGTGAAAAGCACACGAAAGGGTGATCGCCCCCCATCTCTGAATTGACGCTTTATCGGAAGGAAATGCGCTGCCCAGGGCGAGTTATGGACAGCATGCGCAACAACAGGGCGTCAAAACAGGCGCCTTACTCGACCGGAACGGAGAGCCGCAGCGCTCCGTGGCGACATCGCCGCAGGCCAGGGCCGGTTGCCGGCAACGACGGCGCAGTGCCTGCGGATTGAGCCGAACCGCTTCTCACGACCGATATGGCGCGGTCGATTCCGGACCGCCACTTGACGGCCACCGCACAACCACTCCCTGAAATCAGGGAATTTCCCACGCGGAACAGCGGCACCAACGAGCCTCCACCACACCGAATGACGCCCCATTTCGCACCTCGGCTCACGAGGCTCCCCGTGCCACGGTCGTTACGCGGCAGGTGAGTTGAGCAACCCACTCGGGGCGGCGACATCGGGGGGTGCGCCCGGCGGTGACGCCGAGGATGCGGGCGGTGCGAGCGGCGCCGAAGCAGGCCGAGGCGCGACCGGCAGCCGGCGGCCGCACGGACCGCGACGCCGCGAGAGCGGGCCGTCGACAGGCGCGCGGCCGGACGTCGGCCATCGGCGGGACGAGCGGACCCACTCGGACAAGGTATCGGAATATGTCCTATTTTCTTGTAATTGTTCAATCGTGTCGGTTTCCGCGATGCGCTGGGCACAGGAGAGAACAGCGGCCCGTTGTCGCCCTCACCGGATCCACGGCGGACCAGGCCGAAGGTCGTACTCAGACCTCGGGGCGCAGCATCGGTGGGTTGAGCAGCGTCGCGCCGCCGGCCCGGAAGAGCTGCGCGGGGCGGCCGCCCTGACGCGTCGTGGTGCCGCCCGTCGGCACCAGGAATCCTGGGGTGCCGGTCACCTTCCGGTGGAAGTTCCGGGGGTCCAGGGCGACCCCCCACACGGCCTCGTAGACCCGGCGCAGCTCCCCCACCGTGAACTCCGGCGGGCAGAAGGCCGTGGCGAGCGAGGAGTACTCGATCTTCGAGCGGGCCCGCTCCACCCCGTCGGCGAGGATCTGGGCATGGTCGAAGGCGAGCGGGGCCGCCAGCTCGCCCTCGCGGGCATGGGCGTCGTCCGGCTCCAGCAGGGTCTCGACCGGCGCCCAGCGGGCACTATGGGCGTCACCGCCGGCCGTGGGAGCCGGCAGGTCCGGCGCGAGGACCAGATGCGCGACGCTGACGACCCTCATCCGGGGATCCCGCTTCGGATCGCCGTATGTGGCGAGCTGTTCCAGATGGGCGCCGTACACGGGCGTGGGTCCGGCCGGGGTCTGGGCGTGCAGACCGGTCTCCTCTGCGAGCTCCCGGGCGGCCGCTGCCTCAAGGTCCTCGTCGGCCCGGACGAATCCGCCGGGCAGTGCCCAGCGGCCCTGGAACGGCGGCTCACCGCGGCGGACGGCCAGCGCGCAGAGGGCGTGGCGGCGCACGGTGAGCACGACCAGGTCGACGGTGACAGCGAAGGGCGGGAAGGCCGACGGGTCGTAGGGAGGCATGGCGTGATCATAGTCGTCCGCCTGACGATAAACAGGCCCGCAGTACCTCATGAGCCCAGTTGCAGGCCCTCCGCAGCCGCTTCCACCATGCCCATGCCGAGTCTGCTGATCCGTACGGCGAACGGCTGCTCGGCGATGCTCAGCCCGGTGAGCTGCATCGCGCCGAGCGGGGCCGTACCGAGCGGTCGCACGGACACCGTGCCGGCCGGGACATCGGGGCGCAGGCCGGCGAGGGCGACCAGTATGTGCACCGCGCCGGCGGCCGACACCGCTGCCGGGCGGCAGGCCGCCGGGTGTGGCACGGGGGCTCCGTCGGCCGTGCGCTGCTCCCCCGCGTACATCTCCGGGAGTCGGTGCCCGAAGCTCTCCGCGGCATCCAGGATGCCCCTGGTCAGAGCCGCGGCGGCCCGCTCGTGGCCGGCCGCGGTCAGTCCGGCTGCGGCGATCGCCGTTTCGTGCACGCGCACCGCACCGCTGCGGTGGCCGAACGGGTTGTAGCCGCTCTCCTTGGCGCCCAGGCCGCGCAGCCCCCACCCGGAGTCCATGGCCGGACCGCTCAGGAGCCTGGCCAGCTGGTCCGTCTGGGCCGCGTCCAGCAGCCCCGGGGCGAGGGCGCCACCGCCGAGCAGTCCGGTGTCGAGGAGGTGGGCGGCGGCGGAACCCAGGTAGGGAACGGGCCGGCCGTCGGCGGTGAGCAGGGCGGCGGGGCGGCCGCCGGCCCGGTCCTCCAGCCAGAAGTCCCTGCGGAAGCGTGCGCGCAGCTCCGCGGCCCACTCACGCAGCACCGCGGCGTCGGGGGATCCGCAGGCGTCGAGGAGGTCCGCGCCCAGCAGGGCGGCCCGATGGGCATGGGCCTGGGTCTCGCAGCGGTACGGCCCGTCGGGCGCCGGGTCGGGGATGTAGCCGCTGCGGGCGCGGCCCACCGGGTCGGAGACGATCCGCAGCCATCTCAGACACCGTTCCGCGGCGGGCAGCAGCCGTTCAATCTCCGGCTCGGGCAGTCCCCAGCGGCGCGCCTCCGCGAGCACGGCGGGGAACAGCAGGGTCGCCTCGATACCCGTGCAGCTGGGCGGGGCGTGCGGTCCCGCGTCCCGCAGGGCCCCCGGAATTCGGCCGAAATCCGGCCCTGGTGCGGCCTGTTGGCCACGGGCGAGCGCCCGCAGAGTGCCCGCGGCAAGCCGGGTGCCCAAGGGCAGCAGCATTCTGGCGGCCCACAGCGCCTCGGCCGGTGCCAGCCCGCAGCGCCACGGGAACCCGCCCGCGAGATAGACATCAGCGGGCGCGGCCGGGTCCCGCATCGCCAGGCCGTACAGATCGTCCAGACCGGCCGCCAGGAGGGCGTCGGCACGGGGGTCGTCGCACTCCAGCCGGGCGTCCGACCAGGGGCGGGGTGGCCGGTCGGCGCGGGTGCGCGGCGCGAAGGTGCCGCTCCTCGGGCCGGGGATGCGGGCGTCCCCGGCGCGACGGTGCCCGGTGGAGCCGCTGCCCGGTCCGGCGGTCCGCTCCAGCGCGACGCGGAGTTCGATGGTGCGGCGGCCGCCGGCGGGGAGTTCGAGTTCCCAGCGCAGCAGCCCGGCCGAGGCCAGGGCATCCTCGGGCGGCGGATCGGCGGTCACCACCGCGTGCACTCCCGGCGCTGACCAGCGGAGACCGGAGCCGTGGACGGCGGCGCGCAGCTCGGGGCCCGGGAGGCCGACGGCGACGGCTCCGAGCTCCGCCAGGTCGGTCTGCAGATGGATCTCCACCGGCAGCCTGACGGGCCGGGTCGTGCTGCTGAGGAAGGTGATCCGCTCGGTGCCGTCGGCCGTCCGTACCCGCTCCATCCGGATGTCCGGGTCCGGGCCCCGCTCACCGGCTCTGCGGATCGTGCCGACGAACCGGGCCCGGTCGGCGGCGATCATCCGGCCCTGGACGACCAGCGGTTCCCCGCCCGCGACGCGCAACTCGCAGTGGGACAGGACCCGCCGGCCGTCCCGGTAGAAGCCGTCCATGCCCTGGCCGGTCAGCTGCCCCGATGCGGGGGACACCGCGAGGGCCGGCAGTGCCACGCAGACCAGCGAGGAGTGGACGGGCTGTGGTTGAGGAGTCCGGGGTGGCGCCGGACGCCGTTCTTGGGACGGCCGGCGGGCCGGTTGGGTAGTGGGGACGATGCCTGGCACGCTCTGCACTCCCTGGTGACGTCGGGGCTTCGTACGGCCTGCGCCATACAGGTGAACGGTCCGGCCGGCGCCCAGGTCACGCCGGCCGCACAACGACCGGGCGGTCACCGTCGGCTCCGGTCTGCATGACCGCTCCGCCGCCCGCCACGTCCCCCGGTGGTACGCGCCCCGGGGCCCGTGCCGCCGCGGGGTCCCCGGGGGCGGCCGGCTGGCGCGGTCCGGCCGGGCGCCGGGCGCTTGGCGGACGGGGAGCGCTTCGCACCGGAGCTGGGCGCGCAGGCAGCGGCGCTCGTCGCCTCCTGGTGTTGCTCGCGCAGGCAACGGCGCAGTGGTTCCGGGTCGAGCCCCTCGTTGATCGCGCGGTGCAGAAGCTGGGCGAAGGTGTAGTCGGGGTCGAGCGAGAGGGCGCACCCGAGGGCCACCCGCGCCGAGGGGCCGTCCTCCGTGGACCAGCTGACCCATCCGGCCAGGGTGAGCGGCGCCGTGGCGTGCTCGGCATAGCTTCCGGCGCAGCGCCGGGCGAGGGCCCGCCACAGACGGAGGGCGGGGGCGGCGGCCGTGCCGTCCATCCACTCGGCCGCCCGGTCACGGGTGACGCGGTCCTGGAGCCCGAGGATGAGACCGGCCGCCTCGGCGTTGGTGATCAGGGCGTCGTCGCAGGCGTCCCGGGCCCGGTTGCTGCCCGTGGGGGTGTCCTGACGGAAGCGGTGGATCATCGCGGCGGCCAGATCGAGGGTGTCCTTCCGTACGACCGCCGCACCGTCCGGGCGGAGCATCCGGGGCACCAGTGCCCGGGCCGCCGCGTCCAGGGCCTTTTCCTGTTCGACGGCCCGCTGTCCCGTGCGGGGCCGCAGCCTGGCCTCCATGTCCTTGAGCGAACCGCGCACCTGCATGCCGGCGTAGGCCGCCGCCGCTGCCATCACGGACGTGCCCGGCATCACCATCGGGGTGCCGTCCGCGGGGCAGCACCGGAAGTCGGGGCAGCAGTAGGACCAGAAGCGCCCGTTGGAGAGGCAGAGGGCTTCGAGGACGGGGACGTCGAGCGCTCCGCAGGCCGTGCGCAGCCGCTGGGCGAACGGCTGGAGCCGGTCCCTGACGTCCCGGCCGTTCTCGCCCTCCGCGGGTTCCTGACAGAGGTAGACGATGATCGCCGTGGGTCGCGGGGACCCGTCCTGACCGGCCGAGACCAGACATTCGGCGAGTTGGTCGGCGACGTCGGACCACTGCGTCCGGTCCGCCGGAATGCCGAGCCGGACCCGGCCGCCGAACCGTCCGCGCTCACCGTGCAACGCGACCAGCACCACGCTGTCGTCCGGATAGAAGCCCATCAGGTACGGCAGCGCGTCGGCCAGCTCGGCCGGGCTCCGCAGCGTGACCTGGGACTCCGCGGCCGGCTCCGGAAGCGCGTCGGTAGGTGTCGGTACGGAGAGGTGCGGGGTGTCGGTTGCGCCGGTGTGGCGGGCGGTCTCGGTGGGGCCTACAGGGTCGGTGGGCCGGGGATCGACCGGCGCGTGGGAGGACTCGGGAGATTGACGCGGGCCTGGGACCGAGGAAGTGGGAGGGGCCGGTGGGTGGGAACGTGTCGAGGACGTCGGAGGGGTGGCGGAGGTGGGACGGGTGGACGGCGTGGGCGGGGTCGAGGAGGTCGAAGGGGTCGGGGGTGAGGATGTCGAAGGGTTCGGAGGGGTGGGTGCGTCGGAAGGGGGCGGGGGTGTCTCGGAAGTCGCCGGGGACGCCGGGGAGTTGGGGTCGGTGTTGCGCTTGCGCGGTTCGTTCTGCGGATTCATGACTCGAAGATCTCGCGATCGGCCGCTGCGCCGCGACCCCTGTGGATAACTCTGGGTGACGAGTTATCCACAGGCTCGGGCGGGGGTTCGCGCATTGTCAGTGGCATCGGGTTGCATGGGGGCATGAGCAACGAAGATCTGCGTGCCGCAGCCGATGCCGTCCTGACCCGGCTCGTCGGCGATCCCGGCGGTACGGCCCGGCTGCGCGAGGACCAGTGGCGGGCGATCGAGGCCCTGGTCGCCGAGCGTCGTCGCGCGCTGGTCGTGCAGCGCACGGGCTGGGGCAAGTCGGCGGTCTATTTCGTCGCGACCGCGCTGCTGCGCGAGCGCGGCAGCGGACCGACCGTGATCGTCTCTCCGCTGCTCGCCCTGATGCGCAATCAGGTGGAGGCGGCCGCCCGGGCCGGCATCCGTGCGCGCACGATCAATTCGGCCAACACCGAGGAGTGGGACACCGTCCAGGCCGAGGTGGCGGCGGGTGAGGTGGACGTCCTGCTGGTGAGCCCGGAGCGGCTCAACAACCCCGATTTCCGTGATCAGGTCCTGCCCAAGCTCGCGGCGGCGACGGGGCTGCTGGTGGTCGACGAGGCACACTGCATCTCCGACTGGGGCCACGACTTCCGCCCCGACTACCGGCGGCTGCGCACCATGCTCGCCGATCTTCCGCCGGGTGTGCCCGTGCTCGCCACCACCGCGACGGCGAATGCGCGGGTGACCGCTGATGTCGCCGAACAGCTCGGGACGGGTGAGGGCACGGCCGAGGCGCTGGTGCTGCGAGGTCCGCTGGACCGGGAGAGCCTGAGTCTGGGCGTGCTGCCGCTGCCGGACGCCGCGCACCGGCTGGCGTGGCTCGCGGACCATCTGCACGAGCTTCCGGGTTCGGGGATCATCTACACCCTCACCGTCGCCGCCGCCGAAGAAGTCACCGCCTTCCTGCGTCACCGCGGGCACACGGTCGCGTCGTACACGGGCAAGACCGAGAACGCCGACCGCCAGCAGGCGGAGGACGATCTGCTCGCCAACCGGGTCAAGGCGCTGGTCGCCACCTCCGCACTGGGCATGGGCTTCGACAAGCCCGACCTGGGGTTCGTGGTGCATCTGGGCTCGCCGTCCTCGCCCATCGCGTACTACCAGCAGGTGGGCCGGGCCGGCCGTGGGGTCGAGCACGCCGAGGTGCTGCTGCTGCCCGGCCGGGAGGACGAGGCGATCTGGAAGTACTTCGCCTCGCTGGCGTTTCCCCCCGAGGAACAGGTGCGCCAGACCCTCGACGTGCTGGCCGCCGCCGGCCGGCCGGTGTCACTGCCGGCCCTGGAGCCGCGGGTCGAACTGCGCCGCTCGCGCCTGGAGATCATGCTCAAGGTGCTCGATGTGGACGGCGCCGTGCAGCGCGTCAAGGGCGGTTGGATCTCCACGGGCCGGCCGTGGGCGTACGACGCGGAGCGCTATGCGTGGGTGACGCGGCAGCGCGAGGCCGAGCAGCAGGCGATGCGCGAGTACGCGACCACGACCGGCTGCCGGATGGAGTTCCTGCGGCGACAGTTGGACGACGAGGCGGCGGCCGCCTGCGGCCGGTGCGACAACTGCGCCGGGGCACGGTTCACCGCCGAGGTGTCGGCCGCTTCGCTGGATGCCGCGCGCGGTGAGCTGGGGCGTCCGGGAGTGGAGGTGGAGCCACGGCGGATGTGGCCGACCGGGCTGCCGGCCGTCGGCCTCGACCTCAAGGGGCGCATTCCGGCGGACGAGCTGGCCGCGACCGGCCGGGCGCTGGGCCGGCTCTCCGACATCGGCTGGGGCAATCGACTGCGCCCGATGCTCGCGGCGCAGGCACCGGACGGTCCGATTCCGGACGATGTGGCTTCCGCGGTGGTCACGGTCCTCGCCGACTGGGCGAAGGGGCCCGGCGGTTGGGCATCCGGGGAGCCGGATGCTCCGGCCCGCCCGGTGGGAGTGGTCTGTCTCTCCTCGCGTACCAGGCCGCAGCTGATCCGCTCGCTGGCCGAGCGGATCGCGGCGGTCGGCCGGATGCCGTTCCTGGGCGTGGTGACCTCGGAGGAGGACGGTGCCGACACCAGGATTCCGCGCAGCAACAGCGCCCAGCGGCTGCGCGCGTTGCACGGCTCACTCGGCGTACCGCCGCAGCTGGCGCAGAGCCTTGTGTCCGCGGGCGGCCCGGTGCTTCTGGTGGACGACTACGCCGATACCGGCTGGACGCTGGCGGTGGCCGCCCGCCTGCTGCGCCGGTCCGGAGCCGAGGGGGTGTTTCCGCTGGTCCTCGCCGTGCAGGCGTAGGCGATGGTCCCGGGCCTGGGCAGCGGCCGCCCGGTGGCGCCGTGGCCATCGGGAATCCCGACGACTCGGGTCAGGGCCGACGCACGGCTGCGACAGCAGGGAACTTTCGTCACACATGGCGCGATTCCAGTCTCCTGAGGGAATTGCTCGTTGCCCGCATCCCTGTACGACCGCAAGAATTGGAGGTGCTTCCCCGTACCGGCCGTTCCGCGGTCACGCTCGGTCATGCCCTGGTGCTCGGACATCAGGACACCGCCCGATGCGCTGACGCGTGGACGAAGGGAGGACCGTGACCTTCGACTTCGTCCCGCCACCGCGCCTTTCGCCGCCCTCGTCCACCGACCCCGCCGCCCGGCTGGGCCGGATGCTGGAGCCCGCCGAGTGGGCCTCGGCAGGTATACCCCTGCTGCGCAACCCCCGTGAGGTCGTCGCCGGCCTGCACGAGCGGCATCGTCCGGGGGCGTCGACGGCCATCGTGGCGGTGCTCGACCCGCAGGATCGGATAACGGCCAGCGCGTCCTTCACCGAGCCCGCTGCCGCCCCCGACGGCTGGGAGTTCCGCAATGCCCTGCTGGCGCATCTGCGCCGGGTGATCCCGCACGACCTCCGATTGCGGGCCCCGGTCCGGACCGCCGTGCTGCTCTACTGCCGTGACGGGGAACCCCGTTGGACGGAGACCGACGGGGCGTGGATGTGGGGGCTGCGCGACGCCTGCACGCTGCACGGTCTCCGCTGCGGTGCGTACATCGCGCTGACCCCCGACCGCTGGCAAGTACTGGGGGAAGGCCGGGGCGGGCGCCGGCCCAGGTCTTCGTCCAAGGAAAAGCGGCGCACGGAAGCCCGCCGTCCGGGAGCCGGCTTCGCCGCGGCGCGCCGCGCCACTGCGCCACGCCCGGAGGCGCCACGTACGGCCACCGTCGTCGCACAGGGCCGGCCGGCGCCGCGGAGCACCGGCGGCGGGGCTCCGGAGGCTCATCGGCACACGGCGGCCCGCTGAGCACCTCTCGCCGCCGTACGGAAACAGCAAGCCCGCACGAGAACGCCGGCCGTACGCGGAGATACGGCCGTACGAGAAGACGAGAGCCGTAGAAGACGCGAGAGCTGTGCGCGAAAGCAGGGCTGTGGACGTCCCGGAACGCAGGCGAGCCCGACGGCCTCGGGGGCCGACGGGCTGCTGCGAGCCGGAGCGGTCAGACGCCGGCGCCGAGAACGGTGTTGATCCGCTGCGGGTCGCCGCAGACGATCAGCAGCGCTCCGGCGCGGGCCATCGCCGAAGGCAGCGCCCGTGCGGTGGCCTCGTCCGTGTCGCCGTTGACGGCGACGACCACGACGGGACGGCCGGTGGCACGCTCGGCGTCGGCATCCGCGTAGAACACGTCGTCAGCGGCGTCGTGTTGGGCCCAGTAGGACGCCTCACCGAAGGACAGCTCGTGCGCGGCCCACGGGTGGGTCTCGCCCGTGGTGAGCACCAGGATTTCGCCCGGGGCACGCCCCGAGTCCAACAGCAGGTCGACGGCTTCGTCGGCGGCGTCGATGGCACCGGCGGCGGGCGCCGGAATCAGCTGGAGCTGCGCTCCGGCCGTGCCGGTCGTGCCGACCGGGGGCTGCGGGGAGCCGGTGCGCTGCGCCGGCGGAGCGGCGACAGGCCCACGCGGCGGGGCAGCGGGTCCGGGCTTTCCCGGACGGGCGCTGGCCGCGGGAGCACCGCGCGGCGGCGCGGGGCGGGGACCGGGGCCAGGAACAGGACGGGGGGTCGGCGCGGTACGGCCGGCGGCCGAAGTTGCGCGGGGACCCGGGACACTCTCGTGAATCTGAGGCTCCTCGGGGATGAGAGGCATAAAGGGATGTCTATCAAACGTAAGTGCGGGACACGTCATCGGGTACCGAATTGATGCCCGCACCGCTCAGAAGTCGAAGCCGAGTTGGCCGCCGGCTTCCAGAGCGGCTGCTTCGGGGGTGATGCGCACCTTCTTCAGATGCCGCCACCGGGGCAGCGCGTCCATGTAGGACCACGACACCCGGTGGTGCGGCGTGGGTCCGTACTCCTCCAGGGCGATGCGATGGGTCGGCGACGGGTAGCCGGCGTTGGCCGCAAAGTCGAAGTCGGCGTATTCCAGGCCCACTTCGGCCATCATCGCGTCGCGCTGCACCTTGGCGAGCACGGACGCGGCGGCAACCGCGATGCAGGACTGGTCCCCCTTGATGACCGTGCGGACCTGCCACGGCGTGCCCAGGTAGTTGTGCTTACCGTCGAGGATGACCGCGTCCGGACGGACCGGCAGCGCCTCCAGGGCGCGTACGGCCGCGAGCCGCAGTGCCGCGGTCATGCCCAGCTCGTCGATCTCCTGCGGCGAGGAGTGCCCCAAGGCGTAGGCGGTGACCCACTGGCCGAGCACTGCGCACAGTTCGGCGCGGCGCTTGTGGGTCAGGAGCTTGGAATCGGTGAGTCCGTCGGGCGGTCGGCGGAGTCCGGTGATGGCCGCGCAGACGCTGACCGGTCCGGCCCAGGCTCCGCGTCCGACCTCGTCGATCCCTGCAACGATCTTGGCGCCCGTCGTGGCGCGCAATGATCGCTCGACGGTATGGGTGGGGGGCTCGTACGGCATGGCGCCAGCCAGATTACGCCTATTCGGCCCAGCGTTCCGCATCGGATCCACACCTGGCCGCAAACGGTGCCGGTGCGGGAGCGGGCGGCCCACGCGGGTGACCCTACCGACGGGTACGCGAGCCGCCGGCGTGCGGGCCTCCCGGGCCTTCGGATCGTTGCCGTTCGCCTTCTCGGACGCGAGCGGGCAGCGCGAAGTGGGGGGCTCGCGCAGCGCGTTGGCACAGTCCGTAGCCTGGCCGACTACGGAGTGCCCGGCCGACCACGGAGTGAAGGATCAGCTCCCGGCCAGGGCGCGGAGTCGTGGGGCAGCTTGTGGTCGGGCGTGAGGTCAGGCGTGGGGTCAGTCTTCGAGGGTGGGGGCCCAGGACGGGAGGGGCTCGGTGCCCGCCAGCCAGGCCGCAGGGGGCGCGCCGGCGGGGTCGGCGGCCACGATCCCGCCGACGATGCCGCAGGTGGTGTCGACATCGCCGCCGGCCCGCACGGTCGTCCAGAAGGCCTTCTCGTAGTTGCCGAGATGGCGGGCCGCCGCCCACAGGGTGAAGGGCACGGTGTCATGGGCGCTGGTGCGCCGGCCGCAGCCCAGGACGGCGGCGACGGTGCCGGAGTCGGCGTAGTCGAGCATGTCCCGGGCCCGGCGGAGTCCGGCCTGTACGGCGCTGCGCGGGATCAGTGCCAGTACCCCGTCGAGCAGCTCCTCGGGGCCGGTCTGCCGGCTCGGGTCGGCGACCAGGGCGGCCGCCGCGGCCACGGCCATGGCGCCGACCACGGCCTCGCGGTGCTGGTGGGTGGTGTAGGCGGAGATCTCCGCCTGGTGCGTGGCCTGCTCGGGGTCGTCCGCGTACCACGCGCCGAGGGGCGCGATGCGCATGGCGGCGCCGTTGCCCCAGGATCCCTGGCCGTTGAAGAGCGCCGACGACAGCTCGCGCCAGTCGCCGCCCTCGCGGATCAGCCGGAGCAGGCGGTTGACGGCCGGGCCGTAGCCGCGGTCGAAGTCGTGGTGGTCCGCGAAGGAGGCGGCGAGGGCGTCCTGGTCGATCCGGCCGTGCGTGACCAGCACGGCCAGGATGGAGCAGGCCATTTCCGTGTCGTCGGTCCACTGCCACGGGGTGGGCGGCAGCTCGCGGCGCTTGAGGGCGGGATAGTGGGCGGGGACGAAGAACTGGGATCCGAGGGCATCGCCCACGGACAGTCCGCGCAGGCTCGCCAGAGCCCGCGCACAGCGGTCTGCGTCACGGTGGTCGGGGGTCATCGGTGTGCACTTTAACCGGTGACGCCATAAGGCTCGGGTTCACACCAGCGCTCGAAGGGCCGGTCGAGGGTGTAGCGGCCGTCCGGACCGAGCAGCAGGCTGCGCCATTCGGCGTTGCCCGGGTTGGACAGCGACTCGAATTCGGCGACGGTCCAGTGGAACCAGCGCATGCAGAACAACCGCATGGTGAGGCCGTGCGTGACGATCAGGACGTTCGGCGGGTGGTTCGGGTCCTCGAAGCTGCGCCACAGGCTCTCCAGGAACGCCCCGACCCGGTCGTAGACGTCCGCACCGGACTCGCCCTGGGCGAAACGGTAGAAGAAGTGGCCGTACGCATCCCGGTACGCCTTCTGCAGCCGTACGTCGTCGCGGTCCTGCCAGTTGCCCCAGTCCTGCTCGCGGAGCCGCGGCTCCTCGCGCACCCGTACCTTGCCCGGGTCGAGGGCGAGCTCGCGGAAGGTCTGGTGGGTGCGGCGGTAGGGCGAGACGTAGGCGGAGATCCGCTCGTCGCCGAACATCTCACGGAGCGGGCCACCGGCCTCCTCCGCCTGCCGCCGCCCCGCCTTGGTGAGGGAGAGGGCGTGGTCCGGCTCCCGCTCGTAGATGGAGTCGTCGATGTTCCCCTCCGACTCCCCATGACGGAGGAGCACGATGCGTCGGGGGCGAGCCATGCGGCCAGCCTAAAACGCCTGCCCTGTACATGCCGCGCGCGGCCCGTCGCTGCGGTGTCCGGGCGGGCCCGGCGCCCGGCTTACCGACGACATGACCACGCCGACGGTGACGAGGGCCGCCGACGCCGACGGGGGGCGCCGGCGGTGGACACCGGCGGCGGGGGACACCGACGGCGGGGGCAGCGGCGGTGGTGCCGGCCTCGACGGACCGGTCCGGCTCGTCCCGTCGATCGGGGCGTCGCGGACGCCCGCCACGACCCGTGCGTACGTCAGCGCACCGATGGGGAACGTGGCCGCGCGGGAAGCGGACGGCGACGCTTTCGGCTCGACCCCGTACCGATCGCGGCGGTGACCTCGGCAGGCGACCGGCTCAGGCGGCGACCAGGGCCGGGCGGCCGTTGCGTATCTCGTAGGGGCGGCCGCCGAAGCGCCGGCGCAGCAGGCGGTCGTGAGTGACCATGACCAGGGCGCCGGGCCAGGCCGCCAGTGCCGCTTCGAGCTCCTCGACCAGGCCGAGGGCGAGGTGGTTGGTGGGTTCGTCGAGCAGCAGCAGGTCGGCCGGGCGGGCCAGCAGCCGGGCCAGTGCGAGGCGGCGGCGCTGACCGGCCGAGAGTGCCCCGACGGGCACCTGGAGATCACGTTCGCGGAACAGGCCGAACGACAGCAGCAGCTCAGCCAGCTCTTCCGGATGGCCGGACAGGCCACGACGGAAGGCGTCCAGCAGCGGCTCGGCCGGGCGGGAGACCGGTATCTCCTGGGCGAGGAAGCCGATCCGTCCCCGGCGCAGCACCGTGCCGCTGTCCGGAGCCGTGAGCCCGGCCAGGACCCTGAGCAGGGTGGTCTTGCCGGCGCCGTTGGGGCCGTGGATGAGCAGCCGCTCCCCCGCCGTGACGCTGAGGGAGTCCACGGCGAGCCGGTCCCCGACCCGTACGCCGTCGAGCTCAACGAGGGTGCCCTCGGTCCCGCCGAGGCCCGGTGCGGCCCGGAAGCGGAGCGGTTCCGGGGGCTTGGGTACCGGGTGGTCCCCGAGTCTGCGCAGCCGCTCCTGGGCGTTGCGCACCCTGCTGGACACCGATGACTGGACCCGGCCCTTGGCGCGGTCGTACGCCATCTTGTTGCCGTCCTTGATGGCCCGGCCCGGAGCGACGCCGTGCGCGGTGCCGGCTGCGAAGTCGGTGAGGCGGGCGACCTCTGCGCACCACTCGGCGTATTCCTGCTCCCAGCGCCGGCGGGCGGTCGCCTTGGCCGCCACGAAGGTGCCGTAGCCGTCGCCGTAGCGGACGAGTGCCCGACGGTCGGCGTCGACCTCGACGATCACGGTGGCGATCCGCTGGAGGAAGAGCCGGTCGTGCGAGACGGCGAGGACGGTGCCCCGATGGGCGAGCAGAGCGCCCTCCAGCCAGTCGAGCGCGGCGGCGTCGAGGTGGTTGGTCGGTTCGTCGAGGAGCATCACCTCGGGGGCCGCGGCGATGAGGCAGGCGAGGCCCAGGCGGGCCTGCTCGCCGCCGGAGAGACTGCCCAGCAGTCGGTCGTGGCCCAGTCCCTCCAGCCCGAGGGCGTGCAGGGCCGCCTCGACGCGGGCGTCGGCCTCATAGCCGCCGCGCAGCGCGAACAGCGTGAGCAGATCGCCGTACTCGTCGAGCCGGGCGACCGAGGCGTCGCCGAGTCCGCTCTCCAGTGTGCGGAGCCTGCGCTCCAGGTCCCTGGGATCGGCCAGTGCCGCGTCTATCGCGTTCTGGACGGTGTGGTCCGGCGGGAGGTCGGGGGTCTGTCCGAGATATCCGATGCCACCGTCGGCGGTCAGCACGACATGGCCCTCGTCCGGCTGCTCGACGCCCGCGATCAGGCGCAGCAGCGTCGACTTCCCGGCGCCGTTCTCCCCCACCATCCCGACGCGTTCGCCGGGCCGCATCGACAGTGAGACACCGTCGAGCAGCAGGCGCTCGCCACGGGATGTGGTGATGTCGTGCAATGAGATCTGAGTGGGGCATACAACCTCCCCCAGCAAACGCAACCCTCGTTGCGTTACGCTCATGATGACACAGCACACCCACTAACACAACTGGAGTTGCAATTGACTGGAGAACCCGCGCGTGCCAAGGCCGGCAGCGCCGAGCCCTCCGCCCCTGGCACCCGCCGCCCGGGCGGCCGGACCGCCCGCACCCGCGCCGCGGTCCGCGACGCCGTGCTGGCCGGCCTCACCGAGTACGGCTACCCCGGCCTGACGGTCGAATATGTCGCCGAGCACTCCGGCGTCCACAAGACCACGCTGTACCGCCGCTGGAAGGACGTCGAAGGCCTGGTCGCGGACGCCCTCGACCTGGCGGGCGAGGACAGCTGGACGCCGCCGGACACCGGCTCACTGGAAGGCGATCTGCGGGCGCTCGCCCATGAGGTCGTCACCTCCTTCACCGACCCCGCGGTGGCCGCGTCGGGCTCCGCGATGATCGCCGCCGCCTTCCAGTCCGAACGGGCCGCGGAGGCACTGCGCGCCTACTACGCCGAGCGGTTCACGCGCTGCGAGGCCATCGTGGAACGCGCGGTCGCACGCGAGGAGTTGGCCGCCCCGTTGGACGCCGGTGCGCTCGTCCGGTCCGTCTCGGCGCCGCTTTTCTTCCGTCTGTTCATCACCCGGGAGCCGATCGACCGCACACTCGCCGACCAGGCCGTGGCGGCCGCGCTGGCCGCGGCACGGGCGGGGGTGTTCGCCGGTGGCGACACGGTGGGAGCGGCTCCGGATGCGGCCGCCTCCTGACGCCGGCCACGAGGCGGACCGGGCCGGTCACACCGTCCAGGACGGTTCGAGTTGCACCACGTCCCCGGCGATCGCCCGGACGTCCGCGGCTATCTGGGCCCGCAGCGCCAGGCGTTCCACCCGTTCGGGCCGGTACTTCCCGCGTTCCGCCGCCGACTGCCACATCGAGAGGACCAGGAACTCCTCCCCCGGTGCCCGCCCCAGCATCCCCCGGAGCATCCCCGGCGAGCCCGCCATCGCCGGGTTCCAGACCTTCTCCTGCATCAGCATGAAGTGGTCCACGCGTTCCTGGCGCACCTGGCAGTGCGCCAGTCGCAGCACGTCCACGTCCCCGAACGCCGGCCGGAAGCCCACCTTCACATCGAATTCGTGCTCGAAGAGGCGGACCTGGGCGTCCTTGTAGGTGCCGGTCTGGGCGGCCGCGAGCCGGTCGTGCGAGCGGGCCATGAAGGAGTCGTAGAACGCCCGGCTCTCCCAGAAGGCGACCAGATGCGCCACGTCCGGCCGGCCCCGGCTCCATCCGCCGCCCTGTCCACGAAACCCCGGTTCACCCAGCAGCCCCGCCCATTTCCGCTGCCCCCGCTCGAAACCTCGACGGTCCACTACGGTGAGGCGAATCCACTTGACCAGCACCGCGCCATCGTACGGCCCGGGGGCCGATCCGGATCACTGTGCGTACCACCCCGAACTTCCTTACGGACGGGGATCGATGGGCGTCAGTACCCCCAGCCGTCGCTCCACCTCCTCGGCCGCCTCCAGACACAGGTCCTCCCGGTAGGAGCGGCCGATCAGCTGCACGCCATACGGGAGCCCCGCCACCACTCCGGTGGGCACGGCGACCGCGGGGACCCCCACGAAGCTGGTGGCCGTACACAGCCGCATGGCGTTCTGCACCCGCCGATAGCCCTCGTCGTCCCGTACCTCCTCCCCCGGCGCGAACGGCGGCTCGGTGAACACCGGGCCCAGGACCAGCGGATACTCGTCCAGGAACTGCGCCCAGTCCCGTTGGATGCCCATCCGCACGCCGGTCAGCCGCAGGTACTCGGCCAGCCCCACCGGAGCGACCTCCGCCATGCCCCGCTCGATGTAGCGGTGCCCGCCCTCGCCGAGCAGGGGCTTGACCACCGGCCAGGTGATGGCGAACTCGGTGCGCGTCATACGGGCGTACGCGTCCAGGGCCTCGTCCAGCCGCGGCACATCGGCCACCTCGGTCACCTCGTACCCGGCGTCCCGGAGCGCGTCCGCGGCACTCTCCACCGCCTTGCGCACGGAAGGGTGCACACCGTGCCCACCCGGATCGGTCACCATTGCCACCTTGGCGGGCCGCTCCAGCGGCTCGCCGTACAGGGGCACCGGTACCGCCCTCGGGTCGCGGGGATCGGCTCCGGCCAGCGCCTCGTAGGCGAGCCGGAGATCGCCGACCGTACGGGCCAACGGCCCGTCGACCACGAGGAACTGGGCCGCGAGGGAAGGATCGTCGGACCCGATGCGGTGATCGGCGGCGAACCGCCCGTAGGTGGGCTTGAGTCCGGCCACACCACAGAAGGACGCCGGGATGCGCACCGACCCCCCGGAGTCGTTGCCGAGGCCGAGCGGAGCCATACCGCTCGCCACGGCCGCACCGTCGCCACCACTGGTGCCACCCGGGGTGACCGCCCCGCTCCAGGGGTTCGCGGTGTCCCCGTACAGCTCGCTCCGGGTGTGGACACCGGCCAGGATGAGCGTCGGCATGTTGCTGTGTCCGAGGGGGATGCCGCCCGCCGCGCGCAGCCTTGCCACCGGGGGCGCGTCGGAGCGCGCGACGAGGTCGCGGAAACGCTCCGCGCCGAAGGTCGTCGGTACGCCCTCGATGGCGGTGCTCTCCTTCACCGTGAACGGCACCCCGGCCAGCGGCCCCAGCTCCGCCCCCTCGGCGCGCTTGCGGTCGACCGCCGCCGCTTCGGTCCGGGCACGCTCGGCGAGCAGTTGAGTGACGGCGTTGACGGCCGGGTTGACCTCGGCGATCCGCACCAGGTGCGCATCGATCAGCTCGACCGCCGACACGTCCCCGTCGCGCACCGCCGCCGCCTGGGCAGCGGCGGTCAGTTTCCACAACGCGCTGTGCATTTCTCCCCTTTCGGGCCCGGGACCGGACGTCGCACGTTCCGCCGCGGTTACCAGGCCGACCGTTTTCCGATGCACTTGCATCGCTTCGGCACCGTAACCTTGCCAGCGATACGCCCGCATCGAATAAACCGGAGCGCACGGGATGCCCAAGCAGGTGGACCACGAGGGCCGACGTCGGCAGATCGCCGAGGCGGTGTGCCAACTCGCCGACGAGAGCGGCCTGGAGGGTGTGACGCTCCGCGATGTCGCGGCGCGCGCCGACGTGTCCATGGGAGCCGTCCAACGCTGCTTCCGCACCAAGGAGGAGATGCTGGTCTTCGCGCTCGGCCACATCGGCGAGCGGGTCGGCGCCCGGGTGGCGGCACGGCTCACCGCCTCGCCCGCACAGTCGGCACGCACGGCGCTGGGCCACGCCGCAACCGAGGTCTCACTGCTCCGGGACGAGCACCGGGCCGAGGCCCGGGTCTGGCTCGCCTTCGTGGCGCAGGCCGCCGTCAGCCCCTCACTGGCCGAAATCCTGCGCAGCAACTACACAGGTCTTCAGACGGTGTTCACGCGGTTGATCTCGGAGGCCTCCGACATCGAAGACCCGGAGCGGGCGGCACGAACGCTCCTCGCCCTCGCCGACGGCCTCACCGCCCACGTCCTGATCGGCCACCTCTCCCCCGCCACCGCCCTGGACGTCCTCGACGGCCATCTGCACCATCTCTGGAACCAGAAGGCATCCTGAGACACATGAGGAACGCCCCTCCCTGAGGCCCGAAGGGTATTTTCCGGCCAACGGCAATGGCATCAAGTCACCTCTGACCAGGGGAAGTTCCCCGGCACCCTCGGGCACCTGGCGTGGCACGATGGTCGCCAACGGGAAGTCCCGGGGCCCGTCCGCGCGAGCACGTCGGCGGTACCGCACCCCCGGGGGACGAGGGAAGGGAAGCCCGGTGAGCACGCTCAACAAAGGGATCGAGAAGGTCGAAGTAGCGCTCAAATGGGATCCGAGCCCGATGGGCGCGCCGGACCATGACCTCGACATCGTCGCGGCGCCCTATCCGGCCGACGCCCCGCACGGCGACCCGGCCTATTTGGTGCACTTCGACAGCCGGTCGCCCGACGGAACCATCAACCTGAACCGCGACAGTCGGACGGGCCAGGGTTTCGGCTGGGACGAGATCATGACGCTCGAACTGGACCGGCTGTCCGAGACCTACGTACGGGTGGTCGTCGGCGTGGCCATCCAGCAGGGCGAAGACCGCATCACCTTCGGCGACGTCGCCAACGCGGCCGTACGCATCCGCGAGGGCTACACCGACCTGGCCTCACACGACTTCGCCGAGGTCGCGCAGTCGACCGCCACGACGGTCGCCGAGTTCGTCCGGGACGATACGGGCAACTGGCGCTTCAACTCCGCACTCCGGGGCTTCGACACCGAACCGGCCGACTTCGCCCGGCTGATGGGGCACTGACCCAGGCGGTCCCGCGGCGCCCGCGGGAGCGGACCGCGCCGCTTGACTGCCCTCATGGAGCGCGCCGCTATCCGCCCTCCCTCTTGCGGCGGCGGTGCGCCGCGACCCGTGCCCGTGACGCGCAGGCGGTCGAGCAGTAGCGGCGCGCGCTCCCGGGGCCGGTGCCCAGATAGAGCCTGGTGCACCCCGGAGCGGCGCATTCCCCCCAGGGCATCCGTCCGTACTCGGTGAGGATCTGCGCCAGCGCCAGGGCACTTGAGGCGGTGAACCACTCGGCCCAGGTCGCGTCGTCCCCCCGGTCGATGTGCAGCTGCCAGGTGTGCCCGTCGTGCCGCGAGAGGTGCGGACGGGCGCCGCATTCGGCCAGCAGCGCGTTGATGGCGTGGGCGGCCCGGTCGACATCGGGCTCGGCGAGGAGAGCGCCGAGCCGGTCCGCGGCCGCCCGCAGGCTCTCGGCGTCCTCTCTGGTGAACGCCTGCTCGGTGAGGTCCTCCGGGCGCTCCCCGTGGTGCGCGAGCAGCCCGGCCAGCGCCTCCCGGGAGATACCGGGATCCGCGCGTACCGCATTCACCAGATCCTTCAGCCGGTCCGCGGGTCGGAACCCACGCGCCCCTGCCACCTCAGCCGTCACGGACTCCCCGCTCCGCGCGCGCATGGCGCACACCCATGGTCCCGTTCACACCCTCCCAGCGTAACGGCTTGTGCCGATAAGCCGTTACCCCGCATCCTTTGGAGGCTGAGGTCAGCTCACCGGAAACCTGGAGATGCGTATGCCGCGACAGCCCGTCCCGAGGGAACGCGCTGGATTACCGCTCTATCTGGCCACCGCCTTCTTCGCCCGCCTCGCCGATGAAGGGATGGCCGTGGCGGTCGTCCTGCTGGCGGTGCACCGGACCGGAAGCGCGGCGCAGGGCGCGTTCGTCCTCACCGCCTGGATGGCGCCGCATGTGATCGCTGCTCCCCTGGTGGGTGCCCTCGCTCCCCGGGTGCGCCATCTGCGGCTGTGCTACCTCGGTGCGCTGGGCGGTTTCGCCGCAGCCATCGCCGTACTGTCGCAGCTCCTCGGGCGGGCCCCGCTACCGGTGACGCTGGCCGTCGCCCTGGCCGGCGGCGCTTGCGGACCGGTCGTCTCCGGCGGTCTGTCCAGCCTGCTCGCCGTTCTGCTGCCGGCGGGCGCACGGCGCGACCGGGCCTACGCCCTGGACGCGACGGTCTACAACGCCGCCTCGGTGGCCGGACCCGCCGTGGTCAGCACGGTGGCCACACTGGCCTCACCGGGCACGGCCATGCTGTTCCTCGCGGTCGCGGCGGCCCTCGGGGCGGCGCTGGCCGGCGGACTGCCGTACCGGCGCGCGGAACCGCCGGCGTCCGGCGCCGCACCGGCCACCACCCTGCGCACGGACCTCGTGGCCGGACTCGCGGCCGTATGGCGCACCCGTGAGCTGCGCGCCATTACGGCGGCGACCTGTCTGGCCTTCGGCGGTCTCGGAGGCCTCACCACCACTACGGTGCTGCTCGCCGCCCACCGGGGACACCCGGGGGCGGGTGGCGCCCTGATGACCGCGTTCGCCGTCGGGGCGCTCATCGGTTCCCTGGTGGTGGCCCGCCGGCCGCCGCTCCTCCCGGATCACCGCCTCGCCACCGTCGCGCTGTGCGGGACCGGCCTGGCGCTGGCCGCCGCCGCGCTGGTCCCGTCCCCGGTGGCCGGCCTGGCCCTCTTCGCCCTCGCGGGCGTGTGCGACGGCCCGTTGCTGACCGCCACGCTGCGCATCCGCGCCGCACACGCGCCACCGCGGACCCGGGCGCAGGTCTTCACCCTGGGGGCAGGGCTGAAGTTCACCGCGGCAGCCGTGGGCGCGACGCTCGTCGGCGCGGCGGCCGCACTGCCGCCGGCGCTCCTCCTGGCCGTCATCGCCGGTGTCCAGCTGGCCGCCGCGGCCCTGAACTCCGTGCTCCGCCCCCGGACGAGCGGCCGCAACGGCGCCCCGGACACGCCGGAGGGGACCGGCGCCCGACCGGTCCCCTCCGTACGTCCTTGAGCCCTGCGGACCCGCTGAGCGGGCCGTACGGGCCGCGCCGAAGACCTCTCCGGCGCGACCCGTCACCGGCTCAGCTGCAGCCGCTGGTCGACCCGCAGCCCTCGCACAGGTAGCAGCTTCCGGCGCGCTGCATCTTCGTGCCGCAGGAGAAGCACAGCGGGGCGTCGGCGTTGATGCCCAGCTGCATCTCGACCAGTTCGGCGTTGGTGTGCGCCTGCTTGGGGGCCGGGGCGGCGACCTCCTCGACGATCTTCACCGCCGGGGTGGACTCCTTCGGCGGGTCGATCTGGCGCGGCGCCGACTGGGCCAGGCCCTCGACGTCGACCTCGTCGTCGGACGGCTCGTACGAACCGGTCTCCAGGTGGCGCGTGCGCTCCTCGACGGAGTGGATGCCGAGCGCCGAGCGGGTCTCGAACGGCAGGAAGTCCAGCGCCAGGCGGCGGAAGATGTAGTCGACGATCGACTGCGCCATCCGCACGTCCGGGTCGTCGGTCATACCGGCCGGCTCGAAGCGCATGTTGGTGAACTTCGAGACGTAGGTCTCCAACGGGACGCCGTACTGGAGGCCGACGGACACCGCGATGGAGAAGGCGTCCATCATGCCCGCGAGGGTCGAGCCCTGCTTGGACATCTTCAGGAAGACCTCACCAAGACCGTCGTCCGGGTAGGAGTTGGCGGTCATGTAGCCCTCGGCACCGCCGACCGTGAAGGAGGTGGTGATCCCCGGGCGACCCTTGGGGAGGCGCCTGCGGACCGGGCGGTACTCGACGATCTTCTCGGCGACCGGCTCGGCCACCGCCTTCTTCTCCTCCTCCTTCTTCTTGGCGGAGAGCGGCTGGCCGACCTTGCAGTTGTCGCGGTAGATCGCCAGCGCCTTCAGGCCGAGCTTCCAACCCTGGAAGTAGACGTCCTCGATCTCCTCGACGGTGGCCGACTCCGGGACGTTGACCGTCTTGGAGATCGCACCGGAGAGGAACGGCTGGGCGGCGGCCATCATGCGGACGTGGCCCATCGGGGAGATGGAGCGCTCGCCCATGGCGCAGTCGAAGACCTCGTAGTGCTCCGGCTTGAGGCCCGGGGCGTTGACGACATTGCCGTGGTCGGCGATGTGCGCGACGATCGCCTCGACCTGCTCGGGCTGGTAGCCGAGCCGCTTGAGCGCCTTGGGGACCGTGTTGTTCACGATCTGCATGGAGCCGCCGCCGACCAGCTTCTTGAACTTGACCAGCGCCAGGTCCGGCTCGACACCCGTGGTGTCGCAGTCCATCATCAGGCCGATCGTGCCGGTCGGGGCCAGCACGGACGCCTGGGCGTTGCGGAAGCCGTTCTTCTCGCCGAGGCGCAGCACGTCCTGCCAGGCCTCGGTGGCCGCGGCCCAGACCGGGGTGTCCAGGTCGTCCATGCGCACCGCGGTGCCATTGGCGTCCGAGTGCTGCTTCATGACGCGCTGGTGGGCGTCGGCGTTCCGGGCGTAGCCGTCGTACGGGCCGACGACCGCGGCCAGTTCGGCGGAGCGGCGGTAGGAGGTGCCGGTCATCAGGGAGGTGATGGCACCGGCCAGCGCGCGGCCGCCGTCGGAGTCGTAGGCGTGGCCGGTGGCCATCAGCAGGGCGCCCAGGTTGGCGTAGCCGATGCCCAGCTGGCGGTAGGCGCGGGTGGTCTCACCGATCTTCTGGGTGGGGAAGTCGGCGAAGCAGATGGAGATGTCCATCGCGGTGATGACCAGCTCGACGACCTTGGCGAAGCGCTCGGCGTCGAAGGACTGGTTGCCCAGGTCGTCGTCGCGCAGGAACTTCAGGAGGTTGAGCGAGGCGAGGTTGCACGAGGAGTTGTCCAGGTGCATGTACTCGCTGCACGGGTTGGAGGCGGTGATCCGGCCCGTCTCCGGCGAGGTGTGCCAGTGGTTGATGGTGTCGTCGTACTGGATGCCGGGGTCGGCGCACGCCCAGGCGGCCTCCGCCATCTTGCGGAACAGGCCCTTGGCGTCGACCTCCTCGATGACCTCACCGGTCAGGCGGCCGCGCAGGCCGAACTTCGAGCCGGACTCGACGGCCTTCATGAACTCGTCGTTCACACGGACCGAGTTGTTGGCGTTCTGGTACTGGACGGACGTGATGTCGTCGCCGCCCAGGTCCATGTCGAAGCCCGCGTCGCGCAGCGCGCGGATCTTCTCCTCCTCCTTCACCTTGGTCTCGATGAAGGCCTCGACGTCCGGGTGGTCGACGTCGAGCACGACCATCTTGGCCGCCCGGCGGGTGGCGCCACCGGACTTGATCGTTCCGGCGGAGGCGTCGGCGCCGCGCATGAAGGAGACCGGACCGGAGGCGTTGCCACCGGAGGAGAGCAGTTCCTTGGAGGAGCGGATGCGGGAGAGGTTCAGACCGGCACCGGAGCCGCCCTTGAAGATCATCCCCTCTTCCTTGTACCAGTCCAGGATCGACTCCATGGAGTCGTCGACGGACAGGATGAAGCAGGCGCTGACCTGCTGCGGCTGCTTGGTGCCGACGTTGAACCACACCGGGGAGTTGAAGCTGAAGATCTGGTGCAGCAGGGCGTACGCCAGCTCGTGCTCGAAGATCTCGGCGTCCGCCGGGGAGGCGAAGTAACCGTTCTCCTCGCCGCTCTTGCGGTACGTCTTGACCACGCGGTCGATCAGCTGCTTGAGGCTCGACTCACGGCTCGGGGAACCCACCGCACCACGGAAGTACTTGCTCGTGACGATGTTGACCGCGTTCACCGACCAGAACTCGGGGAACTCGACGCCACGCTGCTCGAAATTGACCGAGCCGTCGCGCCAATTGGTCATGACGACGTCACGGCTCGCCCATTCCACCTCGTCGTACGGATGCACTCCGGGCGTGGTGTGAATGCGCTCGATACGCAGACCCTTGCTCGCCTTGCTGCCCTTGGCGCGGGAGCCTCGTGCCGGGCCGCTCGTCGTCTCTGTCATTCCGCCTCCCTGTATACGGGCAAACGCCCATATGTGCGCACGCATTCCGTGGCACGGTGTTTGTCTTTCTGCTACCGGGGCGCCCTGCTCTCGCCCCGATACAGGTCTGGATGCGCGCCGAGCTCAGTCGGCGGCGGTGGCGGGCGCGGGAACGGCCGCGTCGGCCTCCCCGTCACTCCCGCAGCCCGGGCCGGGCGGGCCCTGCTCGCGCTGCTCCCGCAGCTCGGCAATGGCCGCCTCGAAGTCCTCGAGCGAATCGAAGGCCCGGTAAACGGACGCGAAGCGCAGGTACGCGACGAGGTCGAGTTCCTGCAGCGGGCCCAGTATGGCGAGCCCGACGTCATGGGTGGACAGCTCGGCGCTGCCGGTCGCGCGCACCGCTTCCTCGACCCGCTGGCCGAGCTTGGCGAGTGCGTCCTCGGTGACCGGGCGGCCCTGACACGCCTTCCGCACCCCGGCGATGACCTTGTTGCGGCTGAAGGGCTCGGTGACCCCGCTCCGCTTGATCACCATCAGGGACGCCGTCTCGACGGTCGTGAAACGGCGGGAGCAGTCGGGGCACTGACGGCGCCGGCGGATCGCCGTCCCGTCGTCCGTCGTCCGGCTGTCGACCACCCGGCTGTCGGGGTGCCTGCAGAAGGGGCAGTGCATGGCTCGACCCTCCTCACCCTCGATGTACGGACGTACGTACGCCAACGATCCCGGCGTACGACGAATAACCCCGGCCGGCCGCCAGGGCCCTCCGAAGCAGCCCCAAGCATAGGCGATCCCGGCGCCCCGAAGGACCAGGCACCACAACTTGTGGGCGGCCGAACGCATCTAACCACTAGATATGGTGTCGGCCCGCTTACATCCGCCTACCGCGTGTCGCGAGGGGGGGCGGGCCGGACGGCCGCCCACGAGGGTACGGGACGCCACCCGCCCGGGGGCGCGGCGGGGCAGGGATGACACAATCGGGCCGACCGCACGGCCCCTCCGTTGCGCGCGGAAATTCGCCGCTCGGCCATACACCCAGCCACTTGATCGGGTCAGCCAATCAGCGAATATTTCACTCGAACGTGTGTTTGGCGCAACCTTTCGAAAGCAACTACCGTTGGCTAACTAGGGAGAACATTTCGAGAGGGGCCGACGTGACCACCACCGCAGACAGCGCGACCATCACCGCACAAAGCCACTCCCAGAGCCGGTTCGAACACCCGCAAAAGGCACCGCGGCAGCCGATGGAAGACGCCACGTTGGACTCCGAAGAGCAGAAGCCCGCCCGATCGCTTCCCGGTCGGCCTCCAGGAATCCGCGCGGACAGTTCGGGGCTCACGGACCGCCAGCGCAGGGTGATCGAGGTGATCCGGGATTCGGTGCAGCGGCGCGGCTATCCACCGTCCATGCGGGAGATCGGCCAGGCCGTCGGGCTGTCCAGCACCTCGTCCGTCGCCCACCAGCTCATGGCCCTGGAGCGCAAGGGTTTCCTCCGCCGCGACCCGCACCGCCCGCGGGCGTACGAGGTCCGCGGCTCGGACCAGACCGCCACCAGCGCCGCGACGGAGACCGCCGGCAAGCCGGCCGCGTCCTACGTCCCGCTGGTCGGCCGGATCGCGGCCGGTGGCCCGATCCTCGCGGAGGAGTCGGTCGAGGACGTCTTCCCGCTCCCCCGCCAGCTCGTCGGCGACGGTGAACTGTTCGTCCTGAAGGTCGTCGGCGACTCCATGATCGAAGCCGCGATCTGCGACGGCGACTGGGTCACGGTCCGCCGCCAGCCGGTCGCCGAGAACGGTGACATCGTCGCCGCCATGCTGGACGGCGAGGCCACCGTGAAGCGCTTCAAGCGCGAGGACGGCCATGTGTGGCTGCTGCCGCACAACTCCGCGTACCAGCCGATTCCTGGTGACGAGGCGACCATCCTCGGCAAGGTGGTGGCCGTACTGCGGCGGGTCTGACCCACCCCTCACGACCGGGCTCCGGGACCACTGCGCCGGTCCCGGAGCCCTGCTGTGCGTATCGGGCCCTACGTGCCCGGCCAGGCGTGCATGCCGGTACCCACAGCAGGGCTCGACCTTCTGCACCCTCTGCGGTCCCTGGCTCGTGCTACTGCTCCGGCTTCTCTTCCCCCGCCTTGGCGGCCGCGTCGATGGCCGCCAAGGAGCGACGGACCTGGTTGCGGTCGGTGGTGTACCAGAAGTCGGGCATCGAGGCGCGCAGGAACGAGCCGTAGCGGGCCCGCTCGACCCGCGGGTCCAGGACGGCCACGACTCCGCGGTCGCCCGTGGCACGGACCAGGCGGCCGGCGCCCTGGGCCATCAGCAGCGCGGCGTGGGTGGCCGCCACGGCCATGAAGCCGTTGCCGCCGGCCTCCTCGACGGCCTTCTGCCGGGCGCTCATCAGCGGATCGTCCGGACGTGGGAAGGGCACCCGGTCCATCACCACCAGCTGGCAGTTCGGCCCCGGTACGTCGACGCCCTGCCAGAGGGAGAGCGTGCCGAACAAGCAGGTCCGGGCGTCGGCGGCGAAGTTCCGGATCAGCTCGCCGAGGGTCTCCTCGCCCTGGAGCAGGATCGGCACGTCCAGCCGGCCGCGCAGCTCCTCGGCGGCGGCCTGGGCGGCGCGCATGGACGAGAACAGGCCCAGGGTGCGCCCGCCGGCGGCCTCGATCAGCTCGGCGAGCTCGTCGAGCATGTCGCCGCGGCTGCCCTCCCGGCCCGGCTGGGCGAGGTGCTTGGCGACATAGAGGATGCCCTGCTTCGAGTAGTCGAAGGGCGAGCCGACATCGAGGCCCTTCCACGGGGGTGCGTCCTCGCGCTGGGTGCCCTCCGGGGAGAGCCCCAGGGAGGCCGCGACGCCGTTGAAGTCACCGCCCAGCTTGAGCGTGGCGGAGGTGAGGACGACCGAGCGGTCCTCGAAGAGCTTCTCGCGCAGCAGCCCCGAGACGGACAGCGGCGCCACCCGCAGGGACGCGCCGAAGCGGTCGTGGCGCTCGTACCAGACCACGTCGTATTCCGAGCCGTTGGCGATGCGCTCGGCGACGGCGTGGACGTTCTCCACCGAGGCGAGCGCCTGCTTGCGGACGGCGTCCTCGTCCTGCACCGATTTGTCGCGGGTCGAGCCGAGCGCCGAGATGACCGTACGGGCCGCGTCGCGCAGCGCCATGAGGCAGTAGCCCAGGTCCTCGGGGATCTTCTCCAGGCGACCCGGCAGGGCCAGCTCCATCAGGCGCTCGAAGGTCTCGGAAGCGGTCTGCAGCTGGTCGGCGGCCTTTTCGTTGACGAGCTTGGCGGCCCGGCGCACGGCGCGGTTGACCTGGCCGGGGGTCAGCTCGCCGGTGGCGACGCCGGTGACCCGGGAGACCAGCTCATGGGCCTCGTCGATGATCAGGACCTCGTGCTGCGGGAGGACCGGGGCGCCCTCGATCGCGTCGATGGCCAGCAGCGCGTGGTTGGTGACGACGACGTCGGCCAGCTTGGCGCGCTCCCGGGCGGCCTCGGCGAAGCACTCCGCGCCGTACGCGCACTTCGAGGCGCCCAGGCACTCCCGGGAGGAGACCGAGACCTGGCCCCAGGCGCGGTCCGAGACGCCGGGGGTGAGGGCGTCGCGGTCGCCGGTCTCGGTCTCGTCCGCCCAGTCCCGCAGCCGCAGCAGGTCCTTGCCGAGCTTGCTGGTGGGGGTGGCCTGCTCGAAGACGTCGAAGAGGCCGTCCTCCTCTTCCTGCGGGACGCCCTCGTGGAGGCGGTGCAGACACAGGTAGTTCGAGCGGCCCTTGAGCATGGCGAACTCGGGGCGGCGGCGCAGCAGCGGGTGCAGCGCGTCGACGGTCCGCGGAAGATCGCGCTCCACCAGCTGGCGCTGGAGCGCGAGGGTGGCCGTGGCGACGACCACTCTCTCGCCGTGGGCGAGCGCCGGCACCAGATAGCCGAGGGACTTTCCGGTGCCGGTGCCGGCCTGGACCAGCAGGTGGGCGCTGTCGTCCACGGCCTCGGCGACGGCCTCGGCCATCGCCACCTGGCCGGGGCGCTCGGTGCCGCCGACGGCGGTGACGGCGGCATGGAGCAGATCGGGGAGGGAGGGCTTCGTCATAGCGCTGCAAGCCTACGCGGGACCACTGACACCGTGCCGGGTCACGGATGGTGCAGGGGGTTGGGGACGGTGCCGTGCACCGCGGCGTGCGGGCGCTCGCGGCGGTCCCGGTAGCCGTCCACATGCAGACGGTTGCGGTTCAGGCACAGCCGCTCGATCCGCGGGGTGAGCAGGTCGAACGTCTCGTACCGCTCCTTCAGCCCGGGGAAGCGCTCGTGGTGGCGGAGGATCTCCGCCCGTACGAGTGACCAGAACTCCTCTTCGGGAACACCGAGTTGGTCGGCGCACAACGGGGCGAGGTAGCGGAAGACGCCGACGAACAGGCCGGAGTGGATGAACTGGGTGAGGAACGCGGGCGGTTCGGTGAGCAGGACGGTGCGCACGTCCTCCGGCATGGAGTCGTGCTCCGGCAGCGGCCGGTCGCTGGTGTTCACGTCGTCGACGAAGTCCTTGACCGCGAGGCGGGTGGGGACGTCGTGCTCGTCGAAGATCACGATGGCGTTCTCGCCGTGCGGGGAGAAGACCGTGCCGTACTGGTAGAGGAAATGCAGCAGCGGGGGCAGCAGCGCGGCGAAGAGGCGGGCCAGCCAGACGCGCGGGGCCAGGCCGGAGCGGTGTACCAGCTCGGCGGTCAGCGCGCGGCCCTGCGGGTCGGTCTGCAGCAGCGAGGCCAGCGTGCGGCCCCGTTCGCCGGGGTCGAGGCAGCCGTGCAGCGGCTCCCGCCAGATACAGCCGAGCAGCTCCTTGAACTGGTACGGGACGCCGGGCAGCCGGTCGTAGAGGGGGTGCTCGACGGTGACCGAGGCGATCTCGCCGAGGAGGATCACCCGGGTCTCGTCGCGGAGGTAGGGGTCGGCGTCGCGCAGGCCGTGGACCCAGCGGGTGACCGCGGGCGCGGCGAGGGTGCGCTCGGTGGGCAGTCCGCGCCAGACCAGGGTGTTGAGGATGGACAGCGGCAGTTTGACCGTACGGGCCTCGGGCCGGCTGACGTTGAGGAAGGTGCGGATCGACTGCTGCGGCAGCCGGAGGTCGTTGTCAGTGGGCAGCGCGATGATGGATCTGTCCGCGAGTTGCGGGGCGAAGAGCGGGGCGACGGTCTCGTCCCACTGCCAGGGGTGTACGGGGAGGAAGAGGTAGTCGGCGGGGTCGCGGCCCTCGTCGGTGATGGCGCGGGCGAAGGTGTGACGGGTGGCGGGGGTGAGTTCCTCGCCGTAGAGACGGTCGGGGGTGGCCAGCGTGGGGATACCGCGGTAGTGGGCGATGCCGTGGTGCGCGGCGAGCCAGGGCAGGCGGCGGGCGGTGCGCGCTTCGGGTGCCCAGGTCGCCGCGTCGGTGGCCGAGAAGCCGAGCCGGCCCTTGTTGGCGACGAGCCAGGGGTGGCCGGTCTGGTGGCCTTCCAGGGCGGCGTAGTCCAGGTCGGCGAGGTCGGCGGCGCTCAGAGCGGTGGCGTCGAGCCGGGTGTCGGCGGCCAGGGTGGCGGTCAGCTCCCGGATGAGGTGGCCGGTGGTGTCACCGGACAGGCCCAGGACGGTGTCGTGGGCGTGGGTGAGGAAGTGGAAGGGGTCGGCGTCGGGGGTGATCGAGGCGGGGTCGACGCGCCAGTGGCCGTAGGCGCCGCGGCGGGCCCGGAAGCGGTAGATCGTTCCGTCGGAGACCGGCAGGCGGTAGCGGGGGACGCCGTCCGGGCCGGTGCCGTCGGGCTCGGGCGCGAGGACTTCCTCGTACGCGAACTCCGCCAGGATCTTGGCGAAGAGCCGGCGGGCGGCGTGCTGCCAGGCGTGCTGCGAAGGCTGGGGCTCAGGAGGCAAGGCGGGACTCCTCGAAGCGGGACCGCCCCGGCTCGTACGGGGGACAACCGGAGCGGCGGGGTGGACGACGGACCGGAGCGGGGCCGTCGACAGACGGCCCCGGGGTCAGAGCAGGTGGCGGTAGGCGCGGTCGCGGACCATCAACGCCGCGCGTTTTCCGGGGAGTTCGAGCTCGTCGGCGTAGCGGAAGCCGGCGGTCAGGAAGGCCGCGACGGACGCGGTGTTGCGCAGGTCGGGCTCGGCGAGGACCCGGGTGCAGTCCGGGCGGCGGTCGAGCACGAGGTCGGCGGTGGCGCGCAGCAGGGTGCTGCCCAGGCCGCGGCCGCGGTCGTGGGCGCGGCCGAGGAGGAGGTGGATCCCGGTGTCGTGGGGGCGCGCCGGGTAGGAGCGCGCGAGCGGGTCGAGATCGGCGCGGTAGATCTCCCAGTAGCTCATCGGCACGCCGTCGAGCACGCCCAGGCAGGGCACGCTCCGGCCGTCCCCGTCGAGCTGGCTGCGCAGGTGGGCGGCGGTGGTCCCCGGCGGCCCGGCCAGCTCCCAGAAGGCCGAGACGGCCGGATCGTTCATCCAGGCGGTGATCCGCTCCAGGTCGCGGGCGGGCTGGACGGGGACGAGCTGGAACGGCCCGGCAGGTGTGCGGGCCGCTCCCCAGTCCGCCAGGTCGTCGAGGAGCCGGCCGGCGGGGGACGGCGGCCGGCCGGGGCCGCCGGTGCCCCGGGTGGTGCGGGCTGCCGTGAGCGGGTGGTGGGCGGCCTGGTCGGCGCTGGAGTCGATGCCGGAATCGGTGGATGGCACGGCGGCGCTCTCCTCTCGTGGCCGGATGCCGCGTGGCCTTGTGGGTCGCGGGGCGTCGGCGCCGGGGACGGGGGGCGGGGGTCCGGGGTCGGACGGATCGGCGTCCTAGGGAACGAGGGGGTTGGGCAGGGTGACGTAGACGGACTGGGTTTCGACGGGACCGACGAGTTCGTCCAGGCCGTGCAGCCGGGTCGCGAGATTGGCCTTGCAGCGCAGGGTGCGGGCGGCCAGCAACTGCTCGGGGAGCGGGGAGCGGTGTCCTTCGGGGGCCGCGGCGGCGTCGGCGAGGAACCGGCGGAAGGCGGCGAGCAGGATCTCCTCGCGGGCCAGGCGCTGGGAGCCGAAGGCCCCGATGAGGCCGAGGACGTTGTTGATGCCGAGGTAGTAGGCGAAGCGTTCGTCGACGACGTCGTCGGCGACGAAGGTGTCGCTCACGACGCCGATGCCGGGCAGCCGCCGTTCGAGACCGGCGCGGCGGGAGGTGCGGAAGTAGTAGCCCTGGTTGTCGCGGTAGCGGCCGCCGGTCGGCCAGCCGTCGGGGTCCAGCAGCACGAGGGTGTTCTGCTGGTGGGCCTCCAGGACGATCCCGGCCGTGCCGTCCAGCCACAGCAGGGGCCGGACGACCGCTTCGAGGTAGCGCAGGAACCACTCCGTGGCCACCGCGCCGGTGGGGCGTCCGGTGCGGGCGGCGAGGGTGCCGACGAGGTCTTCGAGGCGGGAGCGGACGCCCGCGTGGCCGGGCCAGGGGCGGGGCGAGGTGAGACCGGCGATGCAGACGGCGTCGTCGGTGCGGGTGAAGGGGTTGTGGCGGATGACGACGTCCAGGCCCTGGACGGGTTCCCCGTCGGGGCCGTCGACGGCGAGGTAGGCCGGGTCGCGGACGATGTCGAAGCAGGGATGGGCGGCCTGCCACTGCTCGCCGAGTCCGGTGCGCAGCAGCCGGTGCACCTCGACGCCACGGATCAGTTCCTTGCGGAGGTTCTCCCGGCGGGAGTTGGTGATGCGCAGCCCGAGGGAGAGCTTGAGCATGGCCTCCGCGTCGGGGCGGTGGACGGTGCGGACGGAGGAGGTGGGGTGCCAGAGCGGACCGTGCGGGCCCAGGTCGTGCAGCAGTCCGGCGTCGCGGAGGGCGGTGAGGTCGGGGCGTCCGGCCAGCTCGCGGGCCTGCCAGGGGTGCAGCGGCAACGGCACGGTGCCGTCGGGGAGTGGGAGGCCCTCACCGGCGAGGCGGGCGGTGAGCCGTTCCGCCGGGACGGGCTTGCCGCGTTCGGTCCAGGCGGAGTCGGCGGCGACGGCGGAGCGGTGCACGGCGATCCAGTGCAGCGGGAAGGCGCCGCGCAGTTCGGGCGAATAGGCCCGGGTCTCGGCGTCGCTGAGCCCTTCCCGGCTCTTGGGGGTGGGGTGCAGCGGATGACCCAGGAGCAGGGACTGCTCGGCTTCGAGGAAGAGCGCGCCGTGGTCGTCGGCGGGCCGGGCGCGCCGGTCGGCAAGGAAGGTGGCCACGTTCCGGACGGAGTCGGCGACCCGGCCGAGGAGTTCGGCGCCGTCGCCGTCCGGTGTCGGCTCGCCCTCCGGGGCCATCCGTTCCCCACCGTCGGCGACGCGGTGCTCGCCGCCGTCCGAGGCCTGCCGGTCACCGCCGTGCGCGGCCTCGCGGCGCAGCAGCGCGGCGAGCGTGACGGCGTCCAGCGGGGCGGCGCCGGCCGGGGCGCCTTCGAGGCCGGGTGCGCCCAGGCGGTGCCAGCCGGTGGGCGACCAGTAGCGGACGGGGATGTGGAGTGCGGTGGCGCTGGCCGGCAGCGGGAGGCGGAGCCGGCCGCCGGTCGGCCGGGGGCTGCCGTTCTCCCGCAGCCAGCAGCGCAGCAGGTGCTCGATGCCCGCGGCGTCCGCGGCGACCGCCGGGTCGGGGTGGTCGAGCGGGTCGTGCTCGCCGGGGACGCGGTCGTAGGCGGGGGGCGCGGTGAGCGGGCCGGTGGCCAGGTCCGGGCCCTCGTGGGTCTGCTGGTGGCAGGCGTCCTCCGGGGCGCGCCGCTGCTGGCGGGGGACGGACTCGATCGTGCCCGCGCCGTGGTGCCGGTCGGGGAGGCGCTCGGCGGGCGGGGTGCCGTCGGGGCCGGGGCGTTCGTTCATGGGGTGGTGCCTCACAGTGTCGTGGGGGACGAGGCCGTCGGCCCGGGGTCGGTGCGGACCGCCGCCGTGATGGCGTCGGCGAGGCGGTCGAGGATCGCGTCCGCCTGTTCGTCGGTGATGGTCAGGGGTGGCAGCAGCCGGACGACGGCGGAGTGCCGGCCGCCGAGCTCGACGATCAGGCCGCGGTCCAGGCAGGCCTGTTGGACGGCGGCGGCGAGGTGCGGGGCGGCGGGGCGGGCGCCGCCGGGGTCGAGGTCGGCGCCCGCGTCGACGAGTTCGAGGCCGAGCATCAGTCCGCGGCCGCGGACGTCGCCGATGCAGTCGTGGGCGCCGGCCAGGGCGCGGAGCCGGTCGAGCATCCGGGCGCCGAGTGCCCCGGCGCGTTCGGCGAGGCCGTTGGCGCGGACGTGGGCGAGGGTGGCGCGGCCCGCGGCCATGGCGAGCTGGTTGCCGCGGAAGGTGCCGGCGTGTGCGCCGGGCTGCCAGGCGTCGAGTTCCTCGCGGTAGACGATCACGGCCAGCGGCAGGCTGCCGCCGATCGCCTTCGACAGGACGAGCACGTCGGGGACGATGCCGCTGTGCTCGATCGCCC
Organism: Streptomyces sp. NPDC048196; assembly: GCF_040652715.1. Lineage (NCBI taxonomy): Bacteria > Bacillati > Actinomycetota > Actinomycetes > Kitasatosporales > Streptomycetaceae > Streptomyces > Streptomyces sp. NPDC048196. Next base: position 251,010 of record NZ_JBEZMM010000004.1, read on the forward strand.
AGAAGGTGCCGGTGCGGCCGACGCCGGTCTGGACCTCGTCCACGATCAGCGGGATCTGCCGGGCCGCGGTGAGCTCCCGCATCCGCCGCAGCCAGCCGTCCGGGGCGGGGATCACCCCGCCTTCGCCCTGGACGGGTTCGAGGATCATCCCGGCCGGCCGGGGCACCCCGCTCTTGTGGTCGTCGAGGAGGTTCTGGGTCCAGCGGGCGGCGAGTTCGGCGCCGCGCTCACCGCCGGTGCCGAAGGGGCAGCGGTAGTCGTAGGGGTAGGGCAGCCGGGCCACGCTGGTGTGCCGGGCGCCCCCGGAGGCAGCGAGCGCCTCGGCGGTCATGCCGTGGTAGGCGCCGGAGAAGGCCATCAGGCCGTCCCGGCCGGTCGCGGTGCGGACGAGTTTGAAGGCCGCCTCGACGGCGTCCGTACCGGCCGGGCCGCAGAACTGGATCCGCCCTTTTTCGGCCAACTCCCTGGGCAGCGTGGCGAACAGCTCGGTGATGAAGGCGTCCTTGACGGGGGTGGCCAGGTCGAGGACGTGCAGCGGAGCGCCGGAGTCGAGGACCGTGCGGATCGCTTCGAGCACGACGGGGTGGTTGTGGCCGAGGGCAAGGGTGCCGGCGCCGGAGAGGCAGTCGAGGTAGCGCCGGCCGTCGGCACCCTCGATGGTCAGCCCGCGGGCGCGCACCGGGACGATGGGCAGTGAGCGCGCGTACGTACGGGCTGCGGACTCACGCAGGGACTGTCGACGCAGGATCCCCTCGTGGGCCGGCGGCGCGGCCGCCGGCACGATTTCGGTCAACGCCACGGCAGTTGTGTCCTCCTGCTTGGTGAGCTGCTGCATACCGAGCGGGCCGGCGGGCAGCCCGGCCGTCCCCCGTACGTACCAACGACGGCGGCGACGCCGGATCACGGCCCGGAACAAGATCCTTGAGGGGCTGGAACCGGGGACCCGAGTACCGCCGTCCCCATCGTCACCGGCATAGTGGGGTCCTGCGCTCGGATCTTGAGGTTCATGACAACTTCCGGAACCGAGCGACTCCGCTCAAAGCCACACCATTCGATTCATCAGGGGGACCCCACCCATGCGATCCATACGACGGCCCGTCCTGGCCGCCGCCGCCCTCACCGCCGTAGTGGCGCTCACCGCCACCGGCTGCGGGCCGGACAGCGACAACGCGGACGCCAAGCCCAGTCAGTCCGCGGCGGACACCACGGGTGGGGGGGCGATCAAGATCCCCAAGGACATCCAGGACAAGCTCAAGGAACACGGCTTCGACCTGGACAAGTGGAAGAACGGCGAGTGGAAGAACTGGGACCGGGACAAGTGGCTCCGGGAGGCCGGGGAGTTCATCAACCCGATCATCAAGAACTTCTGGAACCCTGACAAGATCGAGAAGGTCAAGCCGCCCAAGGACCCCAGCAAGCCCGAGGACATCTCGGAGGACCAGGGCAAGACGGATCCTGAGCCGGCCGCCGTCCCCGCTCAGCCCGTCAAGACCCCGTACACCACCACCGCTCCCGGTGTGGGACTGCTGCTGTTCAGCACGCCCCAGGGCGAGTCGCGCTGCTCCGCCACCGTCGTCAAGGACCCGGCGCACCCCGGTAAGTCCAACCTGGTGTGGACCGCGGCGCACTGTGTGCACGCCGGCAAGAACGGCGGCTGGTACCGCAACATGATGTTCGTGCCGAACTTCAACAAGACCGGCGGCAGCGCAGGCCAGTTGAAGAACAAGCCCTTCGAGGAGCGCGTCCCCTCGGGCAAGTGGTGGGCGGACGACATGGCGACGTCCAGCGAGTGGATCAAGGACGGCGGCGCCGTGCCGGGCGTGCCGATGGCCCCGTACGACTTCGCGCTGATGCACGTGAAGCCGGAGGAGAGCACCGGCGGCAAGTCGCTGGAGGAGATGGCCGGCGGCGCGTACCAGGTCGACTTCAACGCCCCGGCGATGGCCAAGATCCCCAGCCTGACCGCGCAGGGCTACCCGGCCGAGGCGCCGTTCGACGGTGCCGCGCAGCAGAGCTGCACCGACAAGCCGACCCGGCTGTCGATGGACGCCAACAAGCCGACCATGTACCGGATCGGCTGCACGATGACCGGTGGCTCCTCCGGTGGCCCCTGGTTCATCAAGGGCGCCGACGGCAAGCCGGTGCTGGTCTCCAACATGTCGATGGGTCCGCGCCCGGCCCGCTGGTCGGCCGGCCCGCACCTGGGCCCGGAGGCCAAGGCCATCTTCGACAACATGAGCAAGAAGTGGGCGAGCAAGCAGTAGTCCGCTGAGGTGGGGCGGTGCCCGGCACCGTCCCACCGGGCCGCCACCACGGCGAAGGCCCGCTCCGGTCTCCCGGAGCGGGCCTTCTGCGTACCTGCGGGCCGTATGTGCGGGGCCTTACGCCGCCGGCACGAACGGGCGGAACTCGGCGGCCAGCGCTTCGTGGACCCGCGCCTTGAGGACCGTGCCCTCGGCGGTGTGCTCCTCGGAGAGCACCTCGCCCTCGGCGTGCGCCCGCGAGACCAGTGCGCCCTGGGTGTAGGGCACCAGGACCTCGATCTCGACCCGCGGCCGGGGCAGTTCCTCGTCGAGCAGGGTCAGCAGCTCAGCGATGCCCTGGCCGGTACGGGCCGAGACCGCGATCGCGTGCTTCTCCCGGCGCAGCAGCCGCTGGAGGACCAGCGGATCGGCCGCGTCGGCCTTGTTGACGACCACGATCTCGGGGACGTCCGTGGCGCCGACGTCCCGGATCACCTCGCGGACGGCGGCCAGCTGCTCCTCCGGCACCGGGTGCGAGCCGTCGACCACATGGAGGATCAGGTCGGAGTCGCCGACCTCCTCCATCGTGGAGCGGAACGCCTCGACGAGGTGGTGCGGCAGGTGCCGGACGAAGCCGACGGTGTCGGCGAGGGTGTAGAGCCGCCCGCTGGGCGTCTCGGCCCGCCGGACGGTCGGGTCCAGGGTGGCGAACAGGGCGTTCTCCACCAGCACGCCGGCGCCGGTGAGGCGGTTGAGCAGGGAGGACTTGCCGGCGTTGGTGTAGCCGGCGATGGCGACCGAGGGGACCTGGTGGCGCCGGCGTTCCTGGCGCTTGGTGTCCCGGCCGGTCTTCATCTCCGCGATCTCCCGGCGCAGCTTCGCCATCCGCTCGCGGATCCGCCGCCGGTCCGTTTCGATCTTGGTCTCACCGGGACCACGGGTGGCCATACCGCCGCCCGTGGAGCCGGAGCCACCGCCACCCATCTGCCGGGACAGCGACTGGCCCCAGCCGCGCAGCCTCGGGAGCATGTACTGCATCTGGGCCAGCGAGACCTGCGCCTTGCCCTCCCGGGACTTGGCGTGCTGGGCGAAGATGTCGAGGATCAGGGCGGTCCGGTCGACCACCTTGACCTTGACGACGTCCTCAAGGTGAATCAGCTGGCCCGGGGAGAGCTCACCGTCACACACCACGGTGTCGGCCCCGGATTCGAGCACGATGTCGCGCAGCTCCAGCGCCTTGCCGGAGCCGATGTAGGTGGCCGGGTCGGGCTTGTCGCGGCGCTGGATGACACCGTCGAGCACCAGCGCACCGGCGGTCTCGGCCAGCGCGGCGAGCTCGGCGAGGGAGTTCTCCGCGTCCTGCACCGTCCCGGAGGTCCAGACACCGACGAGCACCACGCGCTCCAGTCGGAGCTGGCGGTACTCGACCTCGGTGATGTCTTCGAGCTCGGTGGAAAGGCCCGCCACACGGCGCAGCGCCGCGCGGTCCGACCGGTCGTACTGGTCGCCGTCGCGCTCCCCGTCGATCTCGTGGCTCCAGGCGACGTCCTCTTCCATCAGGGCGTCGGCCCGAAGGCTCTCCGGGAGGCGCTGCCGGTCCTGCGGAAGGGAAGAAGAGGAGGTCATTTGATCCTTTGCGTCGTTGGGAAGCCCTCATGGGACCGGATGGATGGCCCCAGCGGGACTGTCGTAGGTGTCAACGTACGACACGCTCCGGAGATTCCCGGGCTGCCGGCGCCGACCTGATGATGGTCCCACGGCCCGGGAGAGCGGTCACGCGGGTTTTCCGCGGGGCGTGGGCTTTCCGGCGAGCTTCACCGGCTGTCCGGTCTTGCCGGGCTGTCCGCCCTTCACGGGCTGCCCGGGCTGCGCCGGCTTGCCCAGGTCGCCGGCCGCACCGGGCCGCCACGCCGGGTGGCCGGGCATCGGCGGGGTGTGCGCGCCGTAGAGCCACTCCTGGAAGAAGCCGGTGAGGTCCTGACCGGAGATCTTGGAGGCCAGCGCGGTGAAGTCGGCCGAGTCGGCCACACCGTCCTTGTGGTGGGCCACCCATTCGCGTTCGAGCCGGTCGAAGGCCGCCGGGCCGATCTTCTGCCGCAGTGCGTAGAGGACCAGGGCGCCGCCGTCGTAGACGATGGGGCGGAAGATGCTGATCTTCTGGCCGGGGCTGGGGACCTTGGGCGCGGCGGGCGGCCCGCCCTCGGCCCGCCACCCGTCGGACTGCTCGTACGCCCGGTGCATCCGGGTCTCCAGGTCGGCCCGGCGGTCGCCCTTCTCCTGGGCGTAGAGCGCCTCGTACCAAGTGGCGTGGGCCTCGTTGAGCCAGACGTCGGACCAGCGGCGCGGGCTGACGCTGTCGCCGAACCACTGGTGCGACAGTTCGTGCACCATCACGGACTCCACGTACCAGGCGGGCAGGTGCTCGACCGTGAACAGGTCCTTCTCGAAGAGCGAGAGGGTCTGGGTCTCCAGCTCGAAGCCGGTGCGGGCGTTGGCGATCAGCACCCCGTACGCCTCGAAGGGGTAGGGGCCGACCTTGCTCTCCATCCAGGCGACCTGCTCCGGCGTCTTGGCCAGCCATTTGGCGAGCGCCGCGCGGTTCGCGGTCGGGACCACGTCGCGGATCGGCAGGTCGTGCGGTCCGTGTCGGAACAGCACGCTGGACTTCCCGATGGAGACCTGAGCGAGTTCGGTGGCCATCGGGTGGGCGGTGCGGTAGGTCCAGGTACGGCGTGCCGCGCGGGTGCCGGCCGCCCCCAGGGGCAGGCCGTTGGCGACCGCGGTCAGCTCCTGGGGGGCGGTGATGCGGAAGGTGAAGAACGCCTTGTCGGAGGGGTGGTCGTTGCAGGGGAAGACGCGGTGGGCGGCGTCGGCCTGGTTGGCCATGGCCAGCCCGTCGGTGGTGCGGATCCAGCCGCCGTCGGTCTTGCCGCGGGGGTCGCTGGTGTGCTGGACGGAGATCTTGATCTGCTGTCCCCGGGAGATGTGGACCGGGGGGACGACCACCAGGTCCTCGCCGTGCTGCTCGTACCGGGCGGGCAGGCCGCCGACCTTCACGGAGCGCACCGTGCCGCGGGCGAAGTCGAGGTTGAGCCGGTCGAGCTCGGTGGTGGCGTGCGCGGTGATCTCCGTGGTGGCGTTCATCGGCCGGTCGTTGTGGCCGGAGTAGTCCAGGGAGACGTCGTAGGACGTGACGTCGTAGCCGGTGTTGCCGAGCGTGGGGAAGAGCCGGTCGCCCAGGCCCTGCGCCTCCAGGGGCTGCGGCTCGGCCACGCCGAGGGTGGCGACGGCGGCCAGCCCGAGTGCGGCGGCCCGGCGGCCGGAGCGCCGGAGCCGGCCGGTTCGGGCACCGCGCGGCGCGGGGACGGTGCGGTCGGGGTCGCGGGACGGTCGGCGTGAGCGAAGGGACATGAACTACGGCTACCAACGCGGCCGCCTCCGCGGTGGGCGAGCCGTCAAACGGCACCCGAACGGGCGGTGCCCCGTGCGTCTGTCCCGGAGGGCGTCCTCCGGACGGCCCGCAGCCGTCCGACGGGCCGTCACCAGCCCTGGCCGGTCCGGCCTCAGGGACGCATCGCCGCAGCCTGCCGGACCCGTCCGGCGCGCAACACGTCGAATACGCCGGGGACTTGCCGCATGGCGCGCATCAGGGAGGGCAGCCCGGCGGCGTTCGGCAGGTGCAGCGTGTAGGTGTGGCGCACGCGCTGTTCGTGCGGGGGTTCGACGGCGGCGGACACCACGGCGGCGCCCTGGGCGGCGATCGCCTCGGTGAGGTCGGCCAGGAGGTGCGGCCGGCTGAAGGCCTCGGCCATGAGGGTGACCCGGCAGCCGTGGGTGCCCTGGCCCGCGCCCCGCCAGCGCACCCCGACCGGCTGCCGTCCGGTGGCCGCCATACGGGCCACGACGGGGCACAGGGCGCGGTGCACGGTGACCGCGCCGCCCCGTACGGCGAAGCCGGTGACGGTGTCCGGCGGTACCGGTGTGCAGCAGCCGGCCAGCCGGACCGCGGCGCCGGGGAGGTCCGCGACCGCGAGGACCGAACCGGGCGTGGCACGGGCCGCCGCGGGGCTCTCGCCGTCCGGGGCGGGCCGGCCGGCGGGCGACGGCCCGGAAGGGGGCTCGGCGGGCCCCTGCGGGCCGACGGCGGGCTCCTGGGAACCGGACAGCCAGCGGGCGATGGCGAGCCGCGCGGCGGGCGTACGGGCGTGGTCGAGCCATTCCGGCGAGGGGCCGGCGGCGGAGTCCGGGGCCATCAGGAGCTGCAGGCTGTCGCCGTCGTGCAGGACGGTGGCGAGGGTGGCGAGCCGGCCGTTGACGCGCGCGCCGATACAACAGTGCGCCCGCTCGCCGTGCCGCTCGTACGCCGCGTCCACACAACTGGCGCCGGCGGGCAGACCGATGGCCTCGCCGGCCGCCCCGTCCGTGGCGTCCGAACCGTCCGAGGGGGCGTCCGCGCAGAAGACGGTGATCTCGCGGTCCTGGGCGAGATCGGCGCGCAGCGAGGTCCAGAAGGTGTCCGGGTCGGGGGTGGTGCGCTGCCACTCCAGCAGACGGGAGAGCCACCCGGGGCGGGTCGGGTCGGCCCGCTCGCCCTCGGGGGCGTCGGGTCCGTCCGTGGGTGCGTACGGGTTGCCCAGCGCGATCACCCCGGCCTCGGCGACCCGGTGCATCTGGTGGGTGCGGATCAGGGTTTCGGCGATCTCCCCGGAGGGGCCGGTGACGGCGGTGTGCAGCGACTGGTAGAGGTTGAACTTCGGTGTCGCGATGAAGTCCTTGAACTCGGAGACCACCGGTGTGAAGCAGGTGTGCAGCTCACCGAGGACGGCGTAGCAGTCGGCGTCCTCGGCCACCAGCACCAGCAGCCGCCCCAGGTCGGCGCCGGTCAGCTCGCGGCGGGCCAGCCGTACGCGGTGCACGGAGACCAAGTGCCGTGGCCGGACGAGGACTTCGGCGTCGATGCCGGCCTCGGCCAGGACCGTGCGCATCCGCTCCGCGATGTCGGCGAGCGGGTCGGGCCGGCCGGCGTACTCCAGGACGAGGGCCTGTGTGGTGGCGTACTCGTCGGGGTGCAGGATCGCGAAGACCAGGTCCTCCAGCTCGGCCTTCAGCGCCTGGACGCCGAGGCGTTCGGCCAGCGGGATCAGCACGTCGCGGGTCACCTTGGCGATCCGGGCCTGCTTCTCGGGCCGCATCACGCCGAGGGTGCGCATGTTGTGCAGCCGGTCGGCGAGCTTGATGGACATCACCCGGACGTCGTTGCCGGTCGCCACCAGCATCTTGCGGAAGGTCTCCGGCTCGGCGGCGGCGCCGTAGTCGACCTTCTCCAACTTGGTCACGCCGTCGACGAGATAGCCGACCTCGGCGCCGAACCGCTCGCGCACCTGATCCAGCGTCAGATCGGTGTCCTCGACGGTGTCATGGAGCAGCGAGGCGGTCAACGTCGTGGTCTCGGCGCCGAGTTCGGCGAGGATGAGGGTCACGGCCAACGGGTGGGTGATGTACGGCTCACCGCTTTTGCGCAGCTGGCCGCGGTGCGAGGACTCGGCGAGCAGATAGGCCCGGGCGAGGGTGTCCAGGGCGGCGTCGGGGTGGTGGCGGCGGTGCACCTGGGCGACGTGCTCCAGGGCGTGCGGGAGGCCGTCGCGGGGGGCCGGGCCGAGCAGTGCGGCGCGGCCGATGCGGCGCAGCCCTCTGAGCTCCAGTCGGCGGCGGCCGCGCCCGCGACCCGCTGCTCCAGGGTTACCAGGGTTCGTGGCCTCTGCGCTCATGGGCACCTCCGGCAGCGTCGACCGGCGGTGGGACGCGTCAGTTCCGGTGTCCCGGGCCGGTGCTTGATGCTATCGAGCCCATCACGCAGTGCTGTCCACCTCTCGCTCAGAGTGATACGGATCACCCGTTCGAGCGAATCTTTTGGCCTGAATCGTTTTTGCAGGGCGGCCGGGGAGCGTGCCCGCCCGGCCTCCCTGTCGTGGGCCGGTCAGGCGAGCGCGGCGGTGAGCCAGGTGGGGTCGAAGGTGCCCTCGGCGACGATCTCGGCCGGTCCGGTCATCTCGACCGTGCCGTCGGGCAGCTCGGTGATCTTCAGGCTGCCGCCGAGCACATCGACCCTGTAGGTGACGGGGGTTCCGGTCGCCGTCGGGTCAAGACCGTCCCTCCGGGCGGCCGCGACGGCCACCGCGCAGGCGCCGGTGCCGCAGGACCGGGTCTCGCCCGAGCCGCGCTCGTGGACGCGCATCGCCACGTGCCCAGGTCCGCGGTCGACCACGAACTCGATGTTGACGCCATCGGGATAAACCGCCGCGGGGCTGAACGGCGGTACGGCCAGCAGGTCCCCGGCGTGGGCCAGGTCCTCGACGAACGCGACCGCGTGCGGATTGCCCATGTTGACGTTGCGGGCCGGCCAGCTGCGGCCGCCGAGCGTGACCACCACGCCGTCCTCGGGCAGCTCGGCGCGGCCCATGGAGACCGTGACGTCGCCGGTCTTGGCCAGATGGACGCGGCGCACGCCGGCGCGGGTGGCGATGGCGAGGTCGCCGGCCTCGACCAGGCCGGCGTGCAGCAGGTAGCGCGCGAAGACCCGGGTGCCGTTGCCGCACATCTCGGCGATCGAGCCGTCGCCGTTGCGGTAGTCCATGAACCACTCGGCCTCGTCGGCCTGATCACGCGCCTCCGGGTGCGCTGCGGACCGTACGACGCGCAGCACGCCGTCACCGCCGAGGCCGGCCCGCCGGTCGCAGATCCGGGCGACCGCGGCCGCGGGAAGGTCGAGCAGACCGTCCGGGTCGGGGACGATCACGAAGTCGTTCTCGGTGCCGTGCCCCTTGAGGAAGGGCACCCGCTGCGTACTGGTCACCCTTGCATCGTACGGGGCGGGGGTGACAGGGGTGGCGGGGGCGGGTGCGCTCCTGACCCGCCCACCCCCCGAAGGGGGGTGGGCGGCGGGGAAAAGAGGAGCGCGTCGTTCCGTGCCCGAGCCCGACAGAGAAGCGCGTCCGCGCGGCCTGGGTGGGACGCGTCAGCGCGGCCCAGGCAGGAGCGCATCAGCGGGGCCCGTGCGGGACCGCGTCAGCGCGGCCTGGGTGGGACGCGTCGGCGCGGCCCGGGCGGGACTGCGTCAGCGCGGCCCGGGGGAGGCGGGAGCGCGTCAGCGCAGTCGGGCCACGCGCCAGATGGCCAGGGCCGCGGGGACGGCCACCACCAAGGCGTACAGGAGGACCACCCGCCAGCTGGCGCGGCGGCCGGAGCCGCGGGCGGGCAGGCCGGGCCAGGTGTGGCCGACGCGGCGGGCGGCCATCATGCCCCAGCCGGCCGCGCAGCAGCACAGCAGCAGGCCGAGCATCGCGATCACCGCGCCACCGTCGCCGCCGAATTCGAAGGCCAGCGGGAAGGCGAACATCAGCGAGCCGAGGGCCGCCAGCCCGACGATCGGTGCGAGCTGCCACAGCCGCAGCCGGCGCGGCGGACGCAGCTCGCGGAAGGACTCGCCACCCTCGCCGGTCCCGCCGACGGCGTCCGGTCCGTCGGAGTCGTCCAGCGCACCGGAGTCGTCCAGCGCCCCGGTGGCGCCCAGGGCATCGGAGTGGCCCATGGGGTCGGAGGTCCCCAGGGGATCGGACGGGTCGAGGGCATCGGACGAAGCGAGTGGGCCGCTGCCGAGACTGTCGCCGCCGGACGGACCGTCCTCGGCGAGGCCGTCGTGGGACAGGTCGCCGTGCGGCCGGCCGCCTTGGGAGAGACCGTGGTGCGAACGGCCGCCGTGGGCCGCGTCATCCAGGCCCGGGTCATTCCGGGCTGCGTCATCCCGGTCCGGGTCGTTCCGGTCCGGGTCGTTCCAGGACGGATCGTTCACGGACGTGTCGTTCCGGGACGTGTCGTTCCCGAGCGGGGCGTCCCCGAGCGGGTCGTCCCCGAGCGGTTCGTTCCGGACGTCCGGGCCGTCGGCGGTCAGCGGTGCCGCGGCGGTGTCCGCAGCGGTATCCGCGGCGGTGTCCGTGTCAGCGCCGTTGTCCGGCTGCTGGGCTCGGTTGCGAGGGCCGGCCTCCATTGCCACGCGCCCTCCCCACTGCCGCATGCATGCCTCGATCGAAGGTCGATGATGACACGCCCTCAGGGGCCCTGATGACGGCCGGAGCGTCCCGATGCCATGACGTGATCAGGCTGTGACCGGTCGTTCGAGCAAGGCCAGCGCCTGCTCAGGGAGTTCCGCCCGGTGCTCGGCCGCACCGCTGAGCCAGTGGACGCGCGGGTCCCGGCGGAACCACGAGTCCTGACGGCGCGCGAAGCGCTTGGTGGCGCGCACCGTCTCGTCACGCGCCTGCTGTTCCGTGCACTGCCCCGCCAGCTGCGCGAGCACCTGCTGGTAGCCGAGCGCCCGGGAGGCGGTGAGGCCCTCCCGGAGCCCTTCGGCCTCCAGGCGGCGCACCTCGTCGACGAGGCCCGCCTCCCACATGCGGTCGACCCGCCGGGCGATCCGCTCGTCGAGTTCGGGGCGCGCGACGTCGACCCCGATCTGCACGGTGTCGTAGACCGCCTCGTGACCCGGGAGGTTCGCGGTGAAGGGGCGGCCGGTGATCTCGATGACCTCCAGGGCACGCACGATGCGGCGGCCGTTCCCGGGCAGGATGGCGCGGGCGGCCTCCGGGTCGGCGGTGGCCAGCCGGGCGTGCAGGGCCCCGCTGCCCAGGTCGGCCAGTTCGGCCTCCAGGCGGGCGCGCACCTCCGGGTCGGTGCCGGGGAACTCCAGGGCGTCGATGGCACCGCGTACGTACAGGCCGGAGCCGCCGACGAGGACCGGGGTGCGGCCCTCGGCGAGCAGCCGGTCGATCTCGGCGCGGGCCAGCCGCTGGTACTCGGCGACGCTGGCGGCGCGGGTGACGTCCCAGACGTCCAGGAGGCGGTGCGGGACGCCCTGCTGCTCCTCGGGCGTGAGCTTGGCGGTCCCGATGTCCATGCCGCGGTAGAGCTGCATGGAGTCGGCGTTGATGACCTCGCCACGCAGGTGTCGGGCGAGCGCAACGCCCAGATCGGACTTTCCGGCCGCGGTGGGGCCGACGACGGCGATGACCCGCGGAGCGGGGACAGCGGTGTTCACCCCGTCAGTCTCCCAAACATCGGTGGCCCCTCTCGAACGAGCGACGTGACGGGCCACCGGTGAGGTCGTTGCCTGTTGCGAGGTCCCGAGAGAGCCGGTGCAGCACCGGCGCCCGTGGGCGGCGCATCGGTCCGCTCCGGGCGGCAGGGGATTTCGCCCACATGAAGAGCGTAGGAGCAGTTATGGGCGTATTTTCGCGGTTTCGCCGCCGTAAGTCCGAAGCGTTGACGGAGGAGAGCGCCGCAACGTCGGTGACGGCCGAGGCGGAGGAGCCGGCGAAGTCGGCCGCTTCGGCGGAGGCCGAGGGCGCCGAGGAAGCCCGGGGGGCCGGAGAAGCCGAAGAGTCTGCGGAGTCCGGGGAGTCCGCGGGCGCCGGGGAGGCCGCGGCCGGCGACGGGACCGCGGCGGACGCGGTGGCGGAAAGAGTGGCGGACGACACGGCGGAAGCGGCGGCCCCGGAGGTGTCCGGTGACGAGACGCATGACGGACAGCGTGCGGAGACCGCCGAGGCGACCGCCGAACGGGCCGCGGAGACGTCTCCCGGACCGGCCGCCGAGCAGGCCGCCGAAGGGGAGCCGCACGGCGCCGCGGAGCAGACCGCCGAGAGCGCCGGGATTCCCCGGCAGCAGTCGGTCCGGGCCACGGCGGACAGCGAGTCCGGCGAGGCCGCACGGAAGTGAGGCACGGGTAATTCGCGCGCGTCGGAAGACGGGCGGCGCACGACGGCCGCGGGGTGGCTCACCACCTCGCGGCCGTCGTGTCGTATCCACCACGGAGCGGTCGCCGCCGGACCGACCCCCTCGGGAGGGCCGGCGTGCCACCGGGCCGCCGGTGACCGGCCGGCCCGGCGCAGCGGGGGCTACGACCAGGTGGCGACGAAGTACCCGACCCCGTACGGGGCCTCCTCGCGCAGCAGCCGGCCGCCCAGGCCCGCGCCCTCGGCGGCGCCCGCCAGGAGCTGCCAGCCGGCCCGCCCGGACGCCTGCAGGGCCGCGGCGAGCTGGGCGTCCAACGCACTCAGCGCGACGACGTCGGCGGCGCCCAGCGCGCGGGACACGGCGGCGTCGAAGGGCTCGGCCCGGTCGTCGAGGTAGCCGGGCGCCTTGACCGTCCGGCAGGCGCTGCCATCGCCCATCACCAGCAGGGCCACCCGGGGCGCACGGGTGGCGATCTCCCGGCCGGCCGCCAGGGCCCGTTCGGCGGGCAGCGCCGGATCCAGGCCCAGGCCCTCCACCGGGGCGTCGGCCCAGTCCGCGCGGGACAGCAGCCAGGCGCCGACGGAGAGGGACGGCGGGAGCGGCCGCTCGGTGGCGGTCTCGGCGGCGCCCAGCGTCACATCGAGCGGCACCCCGAAGCCGCGGAACGAGCCGGCGGCACCCTCGGGGTGCGGGCCGCGGGTGGCCTCGTCGGCGGGGCCCACGACGACCAGCCGGTCCGGGCGGGCCGCGGCGAGCAGGCCGATCGCGTCGAGGCAGGCGGCGCGCAGCGGTTCCAGCTCGGGCGCCGCGCCGGCGGCGACCTCCGGGACGAGCAACGGCGGGCAGGGGCAGATGGCGGCGGCTACGAGCATGCCACGCAGCGTAACGTCCCCTGCCCGCCGTCCTTGCGGTCAGTCGCAGCCGCAGCCCGCGGTGGGCGCCGGGCTCGGGGCCGGGGCGCCGATGGTGGGCAGGCCCAGCAGGACGCCCTTGGGCTTGTCGGCCGGGGCGGCGGTGCGCTTCTCCCAGGCGTCACCGGCGCGGGTACGGCGGACCGCCTTGGCCGGGCCCTCCGCGAGGAGGTGGTGCGGAGCGGCGTAGGTCACCTCGACGGTCACCACGTCGCCGGGGCGGACCGGCTCCTCGGGCCGGGTGAAGTGCACCAGGCGGTTGTCCGGCGCCCGGCCGGACAGCCGGTGGGTCGCGTCGTCCTTGCGGCCCTCACCCTCGGCGACCATGACGTCGAGGGTGCGGCCGACCTGCTTCTTGTTCTCCTCCCAGGAGATCTCCTCCTGGAGGGCGACCAGCCGCTCGTAGCGCTCCTGGACGACGGCCTTGGGGATCTGGCCGTCCATCTCGGCCGCGGGGGTGCCGGGGCGCTTGGAGTACTGGAACGTGAAGGCCTGGGCGAAGCGGGACTCGCGGACCGTGTGCAGGGTCTGCTCGAAGTCCTCGTCGGTCTCCCCCGGGAAGCCGACGATGATGTCCGTCGAGATCGCGGCGTCCGGCATGGCGGCGCGCACCTTCTCGATGATGCCGAGGAACCGCTCCTGGCGGTACGAGCGGCGCATGGCCTTGAGGACCCGGTCGGAGCCGGACTGCAGCGGCATGTGCAGCTGCGGCATCACGTTGGGCGTCTCGGCCATGGCGGCGATCACGTCGTCGGTGAAGTCGCGCGGGTGCGGGGAGGTGAAGCGCACCCGCTCCAGGCCCTCGATGTTCCCGCAGGCGCGCAGCAGCTTGCTGAAGGCCTCGCGGTCGCCGATGTCGGAGCCGTAGGCGTTGACGTTCTGCCCGAGCAGGGTGATCTCGCTGACGCCCTCGGCGACCAGCGCCTCGACCTCGGCGAGGATGTCGCCGGGCCGGCGGTCCTTCTCCTTGCCGCGCAGCGCCGGGACGATACAGAAGGTGCAGGTGTTGTTGCAGCCGACGGAGATCGACACCCAGGCCGCGTACGCGCTCTCGCGGCGGGTCGGCAGCGTGGAGGGGAACGCCTCCAGCGCCTCGGCGATCTCGACCTGCGCCTCTTCCTGGACGCGGGCCCGCTCCAGCAGCACCGGCAGCTTGCCGATGTTGTGCGTCCCGAAGACCACGTCGACCCAGGGGGCCTTCTTGACGATGGTGTCGCGGTCCTTCTGGGCGAGGCAGCCGCCCACGGCGATCTGCATCCCGGGGTGCGCGGCCTTCTTGGGGGCGAGCTGCCCGAGGTTGCCGTAGAGGCGGTTGTCGGCGTTCTCCCGCACCGCGCAGGTGTTGAAGACGACGACGTCGGCCTCCTCGCCCCCCTTGGGCGCACGGACGTACCCGGCCTCCTCCAGCAGGCCGGACAGCCGCTCGGAGTCGTGGACGTTCATCTGGCACCCGTAGGTGCGGATCTCATAGGTCTTCGGCACGCCCACGACGTGGCTGCGGTCGGTGCTGCTGGTCATTCCTCAAGGGTAAGGGCCCGCCGGAGAAGCCTTCTCCCCGCGGGCCGGAAGGGCCGTCCGCACCCGCTCCCTGGCCGGCGGGCGGGGCCTCTTCGATCTCCCCGGAACTCTCCTCAACTCGCCTCGTCAGTCTCCTCGTGACCCTCCTCGAAGAGGTCGATCAGACGCAGCACCTCCGCGCCGAAGTGCCGCTCCAACGGGTCCGGGCGGCCCCGCAGGGCCGCGGCCGCCTCCCGGACGGCCTGCTCCGGCCGCTGCTGGGCCGCGGACGTCGTCGCCCACCACACCTCGTGGTCGACGTCCGGTTCGGCCAGGGCGCGGGACAGCAACTCCTCGAAGGCGGGCCGGACCCCGAACCGCGGCTCCAGCACGGTGAGGATCGCGGCGTGCCCGGTGCGGACCCGCAGCCCGCCCAGCGACAGCTCCTCGCAGGTCGTCCCGAACGCGCCCCGGACGGTCCTGCGCCGGACCGGCTCCACCGGCCCGCTCCTCCCGGCCCTCCCGACCTTCCCGCTCCTGCGCCGCAATTCGGCCACGGCGCCGCTCCCGTGCCAGTACCGGGCCAGCGCCAGGGCATCGCGCCCCGCGCCGTCCTTGTGCCAGAGTTGCGCGCCGCGGCAGATGAGCGTTTCCGTGATCTCGTACGCCCCGTGGTCGACCGCCCGCAACAGGGCGGTGCGGCCGTCGGGGGCCACCCGGTCCAACCGCGCCGCCCCGCTCAGCGACTCCACCACCGGCAGGTCGAAGGCATCCACCGCCAGGCACAGCAGGGGCGTGCCGTGTCCGTCGACGGTGTCCGGGTCGCCGCCGGCAGCGAGCAGCGCGTCCAGCGCCGTCACGTCCCCGTTCCGTACGGCCGCTACCAGTGCCCCGTCGCCCATGCTTCGTCCCTCGCTCCCCGCCCCGCGCGCCCACCGCAGGCCCGCCGGTCAAGGATCACGGGCCGAGCGGAGCGTAGTGGACCACAGGGCCCCTCCCCCCTCCCGCCGGAGCCCCGCACCTGGCAGGATCCCGCGCATGGTCACCGCACTCCCCCGCCCGGGCCGCCGGGTGTCTCAGGCAGGCGTCGCGGCGCTGGTCGTGCTCGGGCTGGCGCTGTGGTGGCTGCTGTCCATGGGGAGCGCGCCCGCACCGGGCGGCCAGGTCACGATGGCGACGGGCGTGCCGACGGGGGTGTACGCGCGCTACGGGGAGCTGCTGCAGCAGGACCTGGCGCACGACATGCCGGATGTGCGGCTGCGGCTGACCCGTAGCGAGGGGTCGATCGACAATCTGCGGCAACTGGTGTCCGGGCGTGCGGAGTTCAGCATCGCGACGGCTGATGCGGTCGCCACGTACCAGTTCCGTGGCGAGCCGGGCGCGGACCGGCTGCGGGCCTGTGCGCGGCTGTACGACGACTACATGCAGCTGGTGGTGCCCAAACGGTCGGCGGTGCGCTCGACCAAGGATCTGCGGCGGCTCCGGGTGGGCGTCGGGGCCGACGGCTCGGGTGTGCAGCTGATCACCCGGCGGCTGCTGGAGGCGGCCGGACTGGACTTCGACCGGGACATCAGGCCCGTGCGCGTGGGCATCGACCGGATGCCGAAACTGCTGGAGCAGGGGAAGCTGGACGCCTTCTTCTGGTCGGGCGGGCTGCCGACGACGGCGGTCCAGCGGCTCGCGGAGCGGTTCCCCGTACGGCTGGTGCAGCTCGGGGACCTCACCGAGGGGCTGCACCGGCAGGGCGAGCGCACCCGCTACTACCGGGCGGCGGTGATGCCCGCCGACGCCTATCCGCGGGCCCAGGACGGGCAGGCGGTGAAGACGATCGCCGTGGCGAACCTGCTGGTCACGACGGACCGGGAGGACGCGGCGCTGACGCAGGGCATCACCCGGACGGTGATCGACAGCCGGGACTGGATCGGGCGTCAGGTGCATGCCGCGCAGAAGGTGGACCTGCGGACGGCGGTGTTCACCGATCCGCTGCAGCTGCACGAGGGCGCCCGGCGCTATTACGTGTCCGTGAAGCCCTGAGGGCATCGGACCGCGCGGCCGTGCGGGGCCCGGCCCCAAAAAAGCGCCCTGGCCTGCGACGGACGGTGCCGTCGCAGGCCAGGGCAGACGCGCGGGGCGTCAGGCGGGGATGATGTTCTCCGCCTGCGGGCCCTTCGGGCCCTGGGTCACGTCGAACGAGACCTTCTGGCCCTCCAGCAGCTCACGGAAGCCCTGAGCCTGGATGTTCGAGTAGTGGGCGAAGACGTCGGGGCCGCCGCCGTCCTGCTCGATGAAGCCGAAGCCCTTTTCCGAGTTGAACCACTTGACGGTGCCGGAAGCCATGTTTTTCTCCATTCATGGGGCAAACCGGGAACCGCACTGTGCGGTCCCCTTCGCCGCGATCATCGCCCCACACCGGAAACGGCCCGGAAAACTCCGGAAAACAGGAACGCCCGGGGCTACCAGCCTCCGGGCGCACACAACGTTCATGGGTACCACAACTGCAACGTCCTTCGACGGTAGCACACGGCGCCGACGGGCCGGCCGGTTCAGGGCGCGCTGCGCGGCAGCGTGACGGTGACCTCCAGCCCGTGCGGCGGGTGCGGGGCGTAGGCGATGGTGGCGCCGCCCGCGGCGAGCAGGGCGCGGGTGATCGACAGGCCGAGCCCGGAGCCGGAGACGTTCTGGTGGCGGCTGCTGCGCCAGAAGCGGTCACCGATCCGCGCCAGTTCGTCCTCGGTCAGCCCGGGGCCGCGGTCGGCCACGGTGATCCGCACCTGCGCGCCGTCCGGCGCCACCCGTACGGTCACGGGTTGGCCGGCCGGGGTGAACTTGAGGGCGTTGTCGACGACCGCGTCCAGGGCGCTGGAGAGGGCGACCGGATCGGCCCAGCCGGTGACCGCGGGCTGGCCCTCGTAGGTCAGCCGGACGCCCTTGTCGTCGGCCATCGGGCGCCAGGAGTCGACGCGTTCGGCGGCCAGCGCGGCCACGTCGGTGAGCTGGAGGTCGGCGGCGGTGTGCTCGGCCAGCGCGAGGCCCAGCAGATCGTCCAGGACCCGGGCCAGCCGTTTGCCCTCGGTGCGCACCGAGGCGATCTCCTCGTTGCCTTCGGGGAGTTCGAGGGCCAGCAGCTCTATCCGCAGCAGCAGCGCGGCCAGCGGGTTGCGCAGCTGGTGGGAGGCGTCGGCGACGAAGGCGCGCTGCTGTTCCAGCACCTCCTCGACGTGGTCGGCCATCTCGTTGAAGGAGCGGGCCAGCCGGCGCAGTTCGGGTGGCCCGGCGGTGCCGGCGACCCGGGACTTCATCCGGCCGGTGGCGATGTCGTGGCTGGCCGCGTCCAGGACCCGTACGGGCCGCAGCACCCAGCCGGTGAGCCGGAAGGCCGCGCCGACCGCGACGAGCATCGCCGCGCACTCGCCGGCCGCGATCAGCAGCCAGCCGTGCAGGATCCGGGCGCGCATCTGCCCGGTGGGCGAATCGGTCATGACCACCGCGACCACGTCGCCGTCGCGGATCACCGGCGAGGCGACCGGGATGCGGCCGTCGTCGTCCCACGGCCAGATCTGGTGCGGGTCGTGGCTGCGGCGGCCGGCCAGCGCCTCGCTGAAGGCCCGGGCGCCCTCCCCGTCGCGGGGCACCGGCATGTCCCCGGGGGCGGCGGCCATCGGGGAGCGGTCGCGGTAGAAGACGCCGGCCCGGATCCCGTACAGGCCGTAGTAGCGCGCCAGCTCCGAGCGGAGGGTGGCGCGCCGCTCGTCCTCCTCGGGCGTCTTGTCCTTGGGGTCGGCAGCGGGGCGGGCGGTGACGAACTGGGCGAGCGAGGCGAACCGGGCGGCGTCGTCGATCCGGTCGACGACCACCTTCTGCTGTTCCACGCCGGCGGTGATGACGCCGAGCGGGAGGCCGAGCGCGAGCAGCACACCGGCCATCAGGACGATGAGGAGCGGAAGGAGTCGGGTACGCACGTGCCCGCGGCGGCCTTCAGGGAGCCTGGGCGGCCGGGGCGGCCGGCACGACCAGGCGGTAGCCGACGCCGCGTACGGTCTCGATCAGGGCGGGCATGCGCAGTTTGGCGCGGAGTGAGGCGATGTGCACCTCCAGGGTCCGGCCGGTGCCCTCCCAACTCGTCCGCCACACCTCGCTGATGATCTGCTCCCGGCGGAAGACCACCCCGGGCCGCTGGGCGAGCAGTGCCAGCAGATCGAACTCCTTGCGGGTCAGCGGCACCGTTGCGCCGTCCACGGACACCTGGCGGGTGGAGAGTTCGACGGTGACCGCGCCGAGCCGCAGCGGCGCCTCGGGGGCGCCCTCCTCGGCAGGCTGCTCCGCACCGCCGGCCGACGGCACCGCGTTGCGCCGGCTGACCGCGTGGATCCGGGCCAGCAGCTCACCGGTGTCGTACGGCTTGACCACGTAGTCGTCCGCGCCCAGGTTGAGGCCGTGTATGCGCGAGCGGACGTCGGAGCGCGCGGTGACCATGATGACCGGGGTGGTGCTGATCTTGCGGATCCGGCCGCACACCTCGAAGCCGTCCTGGTCGGGCAGCCCGAGGTCGAGCAGCACCACCGCGAACGGCTCGGCGGCATCGGGCAGCAGGGCCTTGAGCGCCTCCTCACCGCTGCGCGCGTGGACGACGGACAGGCCGTGCTTGGCGAGCACGGCGGCCAGCGCCGCGGCGACGTGATCGTCGTCCTCGACCAGCAGCAGTCTCATCGGGCCTCCTTCCCGGGTGCGTACGGACAGGCCACAGGGCATCTACGGCGATGGCGGGTGCGCGCGTCAAGAGGAGGCCACCTCCCGGCCGCCATCCGTTACCCAGCCGGTACGCCGCCGGCACCGCGCCACGACGGACGCCGGCGCCTCGCCCTCTCCCCCACCACTTCACCCTGAGTGTCCCGCTGCGACCGGATCGTTATGCTCAAGTTCCCCTCAGATGTAATGACGCTGGTCGCGGGGCGTCACTAGGGTCCTCCCAACCGAGGAGGACGGAGCTGTACGCCGATGAGTGAAGTATCGGTGACCAAGAACGCCGAGGGTTCCCCGCCGGCGGGTGACCAGCTGGTCGTGCTGGACAACGTGAACAAGCACTTCGGCGCGCTGCACGTGCTCCAGGACATCGACCTGACGATCAACCGGGGCGAGGTCGTCGTCGTGATCGGGCCCTCGGGCTCCGGCAAGTCGACGCTCTGCCGCACCATCAACCGCCTGGAGACCATCGACTCCGGCAGCATCACCATCGACGGCAAGCCTCTGCCGCAGGAGGGCCGCGAACTGGCCCGGCTCCGCGCGGACGTGGGCATGGTCTTCCAGTCGTTCAACCTCTTCGCACACAAGACGGTGCTGGAGAACGTGATGCTGGGCCAGACCAAGGTCCGCAAAACGGACAAGGCGGCGGCCGAGCAGAAGGCCCGCGCCCTGCTGGACCGGGTCGGTGTCGGCACCCAGGCGGACAAGTACCCCGCACAGCTCTCCGGCGGGCAGCAGCAGCGGGTGGCGATCGCCCGCGCGCTGGCCATGGACCCGAAGGTGATGCTGTTCGACGAGCCGACCTCCGCGCTGGACCCGGAGATGATCAACGAGGTGCTGGACGTGATGCAGCAGCTCGCCCGGGACGGCATGACGATGGTCGTGGTCACCCATGAGATGGGCTTCGCGCGCTCCGCGGCGAACCGTGTGGTCTTCATGGCGGACGGCCGCATCATCGAAGAGGCCGAGCCGAACCAGTTCTTCAACAACCCGCGCAGCGACCGCGCCAAGGACTTCCTGTCGAAGATCCTCCACCACTGAGGCCGTAGTTGGGCCACCATTATTGCCAACACTTGCTGAACCAAAGGATGTTCACCATGAGGATGCTCAAGACGGCCGCGGCCGGTGCGGTGGTGCTCGCGCTGGCGGCCACGGCGACCGCCTGCGGCGGCGAGTCGGGAACGGCCGGCGACAAGCCGGCCGGCGGTGAGGTCTACAGCGGCACGTACAAGGTCGCCAAGGACGTCAAGGTCAACTCGGCGGTGCTGAAGAAGGCCCAGCAGAAGGGCCAGATCGTCATCGGCGTCAAGGCCGACCAGCCGTTCCTGGGCTACCAGGACCCCTCGTCGGGCAAGTACTCCGGCTTCGACATCGAGATCGCCAAGATGGTCGCGGCCGACCTGGGCTTCTCGGAGAAGCAGATCAAGTTCAGCACGGTCGACTCCAACGTCCGTGAGACCAAGATCTCCGGGCACGACGTCGACTACTACGTCGGCACCTACACGATCAACGACGAGCGCAAGAAGCAGGTCGGCTTCGCGGGCCCGTACTACACCGCGGGCGCGGACCTCCTGGTGCGCAAGGACGAGAAGGGCATCACCGGCCCCGACACGCTCCGCGGCAAGACGGTCTGCTCGATCACCGGCTCCACGCCGCTCCAGGAGATCAAGAAGCTCAAGTACGGCGCCAAGACGATCGAACTGGGCAAGTACTCGGACTGCGTGAAGAAGCTGATCGACGGCGACGTCGACGCGGTCACCACCGACGACGCGATCCTCAAGGGCTACGCGGCCCAGCGCCCGACGAAGCTCCGCGTGGTGAACAAGCCGTTCACCAAGGAGCCCTACGGCGTCGGCATGGACAAGAACGACAAGGCCCTGCGCGACGCGATCACCAAGGCGCTGGAGAACCACATCAGCAACGGCGACTACAAGAAGGCTTACCAGGGCACCCTCGGCAAGTCCGGGTCGGCCTACGTCGCCCCGCAGACGCCGCTGCCGCGGTACTGAGGCGCCGGACCGCTCCTCCTGACCGCGCCGCCCCGTACGCCCGCCGTGGCCGGGTGTGCGGGGCGCGCTGTCTTCACCCCGTCCTTCCCTTCCCCGCC
Organism: Streptomyces sp. NPDC048196; assembly: GCF_040652715.1. Taxonomy (NCBI): domain Bacteria; kingdom Bacillati; phylum Actinomycetota; class Actinomycetes; order Kitasatosporales; family Streptomycetaceae; genus Streptomyces; species Streptomyces sp. NPDC048196. The sequence continues at coordinate 272,297 of NZ_JBEZMM010000004.1, forward strand.
GTCGACCCGATGACCGCTACCGCGGAGACCCCATGAACGTACTCCTCGATCATCTGCCCGAGTTCCGGGACGGGTTCCTCGGAACCCTGGCGATCACCGCGGCGAGCGCGGTGATCGCCCTGGTGCTCGGCGTCCTCATAGCCGGATTCCGGGTCTCTCCGATCCCGCCGTTGCGCGCGTTCGGAACGGCCTGGGTCACGCTGCTGCGCAACACCCCGCTGACGCTGCTCTTCCTGGTCGCGATGTTCGTCGTGCCCCAGGTGCTCTTCAAGGGACTGAGCCCCTTCGTGCTGGCCATGCTGGCGCTGGGCTTCTACACCTCCTCGTTCGTGTGCGAAGCGGTGCGCTCCGGCATCAACACCGTGCCGCTGGGGCAGGCGGAGGCCGCGCGCAGCCTCGGGATGACGTTCTCGCAGACCCTGCGCCTGATCGTCCTGCCGCAGGCCACCCGCACCGTGCTGCCGCCGCTGAGCAGCATCTTCATCGCGCTCACGAAGAACTCCGCCATCGCGGGCGCGTTCAGCGTCACCGAGCTGTTCGGCTTCGCCAAGCTGCTCAGCGACCAGGGGTACGCGATCGCCTGGATCTTCCTGTGGGTCGCACTCGCCTACCTCGTCATCACCTTCGCCATCAGCGGTGCCTTCCGGCTGCTGGAGCGCCGGATGGGGGTCGCCCGGTGAACGGACGCGACATGGGGGTCCCCCCGGCCGTAGACCGGGGCAGGAACGACAGCACGTGGGTGCCACGCGCAGGCGGGGCGGAACGAAGTGAGGTAACGGCATGAGTGGGGCCAGCGTTCTCTACGACGTCCCCGGGCCGAAGGCGAAGGTGCGCAACCGCGTCTACACCGTCCTCGGTGGGCTCGTGGTACTCGCCCTGATCGGGTTCGTCGTGATGCGGCTCAACGCGACGGGCCAGTTCGAGCCCGAGCGGTGGGACATCTTCAACAACGCGGGGGTGCGCACCAACATCCGCAACGGCCTGCTGACGACCCTTGAGGTCTTCGCGGTCGCCGCGGTGCTCTCCCTGCTCCTCGGCATCCTGCTGGCGGTCGGGCGGCTGTCGGACCACAAGCCCGTGCGCTGGCTGGCGACCGGGTTCATCGAACTCTTCCGCGCCGTCCCGCTGCTGATCACCATCTACGTGATCTGGGTCCTGCTGCTCACCAACCGCGACGCGCTCGGCCTCTCCGGCGACCAGCCGCAGTTCTGGGCCCTGGTCATCGGACTGACGGTCTACAACGGCTCGGTCCAGGCCGAGGTGCTCCGGGCCGGCATCAACTCCGTACCCAAGGGCCAGAGTGAGGCCGCCTACGCCCTGGGCATGAGCAAGACCCAGGTCATGACGACCGTGCTGATCCCGCAGGCCGTCCGCGCGATGCTGCCGACGATCATCAGCCAGCTCGTGGTGACGCTGAAGGACACCTCCCTCGGCTACATCATCACGTTCGAGGAACTGCTCTACACCGCCCGCCTGATGAGCACCAACATCCTCGTCAACGGCGAGGACACCTACGTCCCGTTCATCATCGTCACCGGCTCCCTCTACGTCGCGATGTGCCTGGCGCTGTCCGCCCTCGCCAACTGGATCGAGCGGCGCGGCCGGCGGGCGAAGACCGGGATCGGCGTGGCGGCGGCCGGCGAGCCGGTGACCGCCACCGACGCCCTGGAGACCGCGGCTCCGGCCGACGTCCCGGCGGACGCGAAGGACTGACGGTACGACGGCCCGCGCGGCCGGTACGGAACCGTCCGGAGGCGGTGGCAACGGCGCCACCGCCTCCGTCACTTGACGCGAGCGGCCGCAGTGGGTTGCATACGCTGTGTGATCACGCACCGGGCTCCAACTGCCAGTCCCCGCATGTCCCGTACGTACCAGCGGTCCCGGGGAGCAGCGCCGTGGACCCGGTGATCGTCGCCGGGGGCGGCCCGGTCGGCCTCTCCCTCGCGCTCGCCCTCGCCCGGCTCGGCGTTCCCTCGATCGTCCTCGACGAGACCTCCGGCCAGGAGGACACCCGGCCCGCCCGCACCGCCGTCCTCCGCGAGGACACCGCGGCGTTCGTCGGCCGGCTCGGCTGCGCCGCCACTCTGGAGTCCGCCGGCACCCGCTGGACGGCCTGGCGGATCATGCGCCGCCGGCGCCTGGTGGAACGCGTCGCCTTCGCCCCGCACACCACCGACGACGCGGCCGGCCCCGCCGCCACCTCCCCGGTGCACCTCCCCCAGCACGCCCTCACCCGCGCACTGCGCGCCGCACTGGAACGCGAGAAGCTCGCCGAGGTCGTCACCGGCAGCCGGCTGACCGACCTCGAACAGGACGAGCACGGCATCAGCGCCCACACCCGTGGCCCCAACGGGACGTGGTGGCGCGGGAGTTACCTCATCGGCTGCGACGGCCCGCGGTCGACCGTGCGCAAGCTGCTGGACATCCGCTTCCCCGGCCGGACGGCCGTCGAGCGGCATGCGGTGGCCGCCCTGCGCTGCGAACTCCCCTGGCCGGGCGAGGCCCTGCTGCACCGCTCACCACCCCGGCAGGGCGGCACACCGGGCAGCGAGGTCTCCGCCCGTCCGCTGGCCGACGGCGTCTGGCGGCTGGACTGGCTGCTTCCGCCGGGCCGCGAACTGGTCACCCCGGACGCCCTGGTCGCCCGGATCCGCGACTCGCTGGCCGGCTGGACCACCGAATACCCGGTCGAGGCCGGCGACGTCGTCCCGGGATCCGGCGTGGACGGGGGTGGCGCCCGTGGTTCCGGCCACGGCCGGCTGGTCCCCCCGTACGAACTCCTCGACACCGGCGTCCACACCGTGCACCACCGGCTGGCCCGCTGCTGGCGGCAGGGCCGCGCCTTCCTCGCCGGGGACGCCGCGCACCTGATGGGCGCGCTCGGCACCCAAGGGCTGGACGAGGGGCTGCGGGACGCCGAGAACCTCGCCTGGAAGCTGGGGCTGGCCTGGCACCACGGAGCCACCGAAATGCTGCTCGACAGCTACCAGGCCGAGCGGCGGGGCGCGGTCGCGGCCCGGCTGCGCGCCGCCGACCAGGCGCTGCCGCTGCTGCGGGACGGCCGCTCGGCCCGCTGGCGCACCGTCCTGCCCGGCGCCGCGCGCGGCCGCAGCACCCTGCTGACCGACGGCCACCTGGGCCGCGGCCCGCTGGGCGCCCCACCGGTGTACGCCCGCACGCCGCTGGCACCGCCCGCCCCGCACACCGCCGGACCACTCGTCGAGACACCGCCGGGAGCACCGGTGACGGACGTCCCGGTGACCGCACCGGACGGTTCGGTGGTACGGCTGCGCACCCGCCTGGGGCGCGGGCTGCTGGTGGTACTCGTGGCGCCCGGCACCACCGTCTGGGACCGCCGGCACTGGCAGTCGGCGGGCCTCATGCCCCGGCTGAGCAGCGCCGCCGCGGCGCTCCCGATGCCCGCCGAGGTCCTGGTCACCGAGTCCTACCCGGGCGCCGCCGCCCACACCGTCCTCCTCGTACGCCCCGACGGCCACCTGGCCACCGCCCTCGCCCCCGGCATCCGCCCGACCGAACTCCACGCCTGCGCGGAAGCGGTCCGGGGCGGCACACCTGACGGCGACTCGGGCGTCGCGGGGGCTTACGGGCGGGTGGGGACTGGGGGGCCTGCGGGGTCGGTGGGTTCGGTGGGGGCTGGGGGGTCTGCAGGGTCGGTGGGGTCTGCAGGGTCGGTGGGGTCGGTGGGTGTGCAGAGGGTGGGGGATGTTGAGGGGGTGCTTGGGGGTGCCGATGCGGGGGGCGGTTCCGGGGGCGGATCTGGGGTCGGATCTGGGGGGAGTTCCGGGGCTCGGGAGGGTGGCGGCGCTGGGGGTGGTGGCGGCGTTGGGGGTGGTGGCGGCGCTGGGGATGGTGGCGGCGCTGGGGATGGTGCCGGCGCTGGGGGTGGGGGCCGGGAGGGTGCCCAGGCTGGGGAGGGTGTCGGAGTTGGGGATGGCGCCTGGGAGGGTGCCCAGGCTGGCGAGAGTGCCGGGGTTGGGGATGACGCCTGGGAGGGGGTCCGCGCTGGCGACGGTGTCGGCATTGGGGACGACCCCTGGGAGGGTGCCGGCGCTGGCGAGGATGCCGGCGTTGGAGATGGCGCCTGGGACGGTGCCGGCGTTGGCGAGGGTGCTCGGGTCGAGGAGGAGTACTGGGGAACGGCCGGAGGGGCAGGCGCAGACGGGAACGGGGGCGAGCCGGGCTCCGGTGCCGGAACCGACCCCGGAACCGACTCGGGGGCCGCCCCGGGACCCGACTCCGGAACCGCTCCTGGAACCGACCCGGGAACGAGCGCCGGCGGGGGTCCGGGAGCGAGCACCGGGGTGGACACCTGAGCGGGCGCCCGAGGGAGCCACGGACTGAGCACCGACGCAGGGAGCCACCCCGATCTCCCGGTTCCCCCCGCCAGTCGACCCCACCAGTGGACCCGATCAGTCGACCCGTCCAATTGGCCTGTCCAGCTGGTCTATCCAGCTGGTCTGCCCAGCCGACTCAGCCATGTGACTTGCGCAGTCGACTCGTCAGTTGACTCCTGCAGTTGACTCGTGCGGTTGACCCATTCCGAACCAGCGTGCTTCACTCCGAGAATGACTGACCACAGCTCGCGATTCTGGCGGAGGGTCCATCTGGACCTGGTCCGCTATGCGGGCTGCATGTGTCGTCCGTCCTGTTGATCCGCATTTTCTCCCCCGCGCGGCCGCCTGCCCCTGTCCGGCAGCCGCGCCTCTTCGCGATCACTCAGGACGGTTTCCGTGCCCGACGTACGTACCTCCGCGCGCCCGCACACCCCCGGCGATGACACCCCCACCAACTACATCGCCGACAAGGACAGCGGACCCAGCGCCTCCGCCCTCCTCGACTTCGTCCGCCGTACCGCCGCGGACCCGGCACTCATCGCCTCGCTGCCGCTCGACCCGGAAGGCCGGACGTGGATCCGGCTGGACGGGCCGGGCGGCAGCGAGGCCTGGCTGATCGGCTGGCCGCCCGGCACCGGCACCGGCTGGCACGACCACGGCGGCTCACACGGTGCGTTCGCCACGGCGACGGGCGAGCTGACGGAGCAGTCGCTCGCCGCCCAACTGCCCACCGAGGGCTGGAAAACCCTGGAACTCGCCGACGGCGTCGACCGGAAACGCACACTCGGCGACGGCCGCGGCCGGGCCTTCGGCCCGCACCACGTCCACCAGGTCCTCAACACCTCGCCGGACACCCACGCGGTCTCCGTGCACGCCTACTACCCACCGCTGCCGCTGATGCGCCGCTATAGCCGCACCGGCCAGGTACTGCGCCTGGAAGAGGTCGAGCGCCCGGAGGAGTGGACATGAGCGCCATCGACGCCCTTCTCGCCGATGCCCGCCGCCAATTGGGCCGACGGATCGACCCGGAGGAGGCGGCCGCCGTCCAGCGGGCGGGCGGCTTGCTCGTCGACATCCGTTACGCCGAACTACGCGACCGCGACGGCACCATCCCCGGTGCCCTGATCGTGGAACGCAACGAGCTGGAGTGGCGCCTGGACCCCACCGGCGCACACCGGGCCCCGGAAGCGACCCACCACGATCTGCCCGTCGTGGTGATCTGCAACGAGGGCTACGCCTCCAGCCTCGCCGCCCTCTCCCTCCGCCACCTCGGCCTCCACCGAGCCACCGACCTCACCGGCGGCTTCCAAGCCTGGCGCGCAGCCGGCCTGCCGGTCGAGGGCGAGAACGCGAGATGAGATGGAGGATGAAAACCCGAGATGAGGTGGAGGATGAGGGCCGCACGAGCCGTGATGCGGGGCAGGTGAGAGCGGGGCTTCGGTAGGGGGCGCTTCATGAGGGGGTGGGGGATGCGGGCCTTCCTCTCCCCGGGGGCCCCGCCCCGCCCCCACCCACCCCGCTCCCCCTCCCCCACTTCCGCACGCAGGCGTGACCGACGCAGGTCGCTGGCGGTGGCGGTGGCGGTGCCAGATCCCACGGCCATCCCTCAGCGCTGATCACATCCGAAGCCCAACCGTCCCCGAACCCCACCTCACCTCAGGGTCACGACACTCCAGGCCACGACACTCCAGGTCGTGATACGCAAGGTCATGACACTCAAGGTCAGGCCAGGAGTAGGCCTCGCTCAGGTCCGCTCCACGTCGCCCCACACCGGCCCGCTCCGCCCCGGCTCGGCCCGCTCCGGCGGCCCGGCCCGCTCCACTCCGGCCCAGCCCGGTCCGCTCCGGCTCGGTCGGCTCCGGCCCGCTCCACTCCGGCCCAGCCCAGTCCGCTCCGGCCCGGCCCAGCCCGGTCGGCTCCGGCTCGGTCGGCTCCGGCTCGGCCCGGCCCGGTCCAGCCCCGATCAGTCTTCCCGCAGATGCTCCTCCAGGAGGTCAGGGTCCTCGCCCTCTTCCTCCAGGGCCTGTCTCACCACGCGGAGGGCCAGGCCCTCCGGGTAGCCCTTGCGGGCCAGCATGCCCGCCAGGCGGCGCAGGCGTTTCTCGCGGTCCAGGCCCCTGGTCGTGCGCAGCTTGCGGTCGACCAGTTCGCGGGCGGTGGACTCCTCCTGCTCGGAATCGAGGCGGCCGACCGCCTCATCGATCAGTGCGGAGTCCACGCCCTTCGTACGCAGCTCCCGGGCCAGGGCCCGCCGGGCCAGGCCGCGCCCGTGATGGCGGGACTCCACCCAGGCGTCGGCGAAGGCCGCGTCGTTGATCAGTCCGACGTCCTCGAAGCGGGACAGCACGTCCTGCGCGGCCTCATCGGGGATGCCACGCCGGCGCAAGGCATCGCCGAGCTGTTTACGGGTACGCGGACTCCCGGTGAGCAGGCGCAGGCAGATGGCCCGCGCCTGCTCCTCGGGCGTACGCGGTGGTCCCGCCTCGGCCCTCGACGAGGCGGGTTCGCCCTCGCCGGAGGCGAGAGCGGAACCACCGCCGTTCTCACGGCCGCGGCCGCCCCTGCGGCCGCTACGGGTCTCGGCGTCACCGGCAGCGCTGTGGATCCCCTCCGCGCTGCCCGGCCATTCCGTTCGCCGTGTCATGGCGGGCTAGCTCTTGGCCGCGGCGGCCTTGGAACCCTTGGCGCTCTTCGTCGCCGCGGCCGGAGCCGCCGGGGCCGCGTCGGTCGCCGCGCCCGCGGCGTCCGCGCCGGGCTCCGCCGTCGGGTCCTGCGGCTTGACGCCGATGCCGAGCTTCTCCTTGATCTTCTTCTCGATCTCGTTGGCGAGATCGGGGTTGTCCTTGAGGAAGTTGCGGGCGTTCTCCTTGCCCTGTCCGAGCTGGTCGCCCTCGTACGTGTACCAGGCGCCGGACTTGCGGATGAAGCCGTGCTCCACGCCCATGTCGATCAGGCCGCCCTCGCGGCTGATGCCCTGGCCGTAGAGGATGTCGAACTCGGCCTGCTTGAAGGGTGGCGAGACCTTGTTCTTGACGACCTTGACGCGGGTGCGGTTGCCCACGGCTTCGGTGCCGTCCTTGAGGGTTTCGATGCGGCGGATGTCCAGGCGGACCGAGGCGTAGAACTTCAGGGCCCGGCCACCGGTCGTGGTCTCCGGCGAGCCGAACATCACGCCGATCTTCTCGCGGAGCTGGTTGATGAAGATCGCCGTGGTCTTGGACTGGTTGAGCGCGCTGGTGATCTTGCGCAGGGCCTGGCTCATCAGCCGGGCCTGGAGGCCGACGTGGGAGTCGCCCATCTCGCCCTCGATCTCGGCCCGCGGCACCAGGGCGGCGACGGAGTCGATCACGATGAGGTCGAGCGCACCGGAGCGGACCAGCATGTCCGTGATCTCCAGGGCCTGCTCGCCGTTGTCCGGCTGGGAGAGGATCAGGGCGTCGGTGTCCACACCGAGCTTCTTGGCGTACTCGGGGTCGAGCGCGTGCTCGGCGTCGATGAACGCGACGGAGCCGCCGGCCCGCTGGGCGTTCGCGACCGCGTGGAGGGTCAGGGTCGTCTTACCGGAGGATTCCGGGCCGTAGACCTCGATGACGCGGCCTCGGGGGAGGCCGCCGACGCCCAAGGCGACGTCGAGGGCGGTGGATCCGGTGGGGATGACCTCGATGGGCTCCTTCGACCGCTCCCCCATGCGCATCACTGCGCCCTTGCCGAATTGCCGTTCAATCTGTGCGAGCGCGGCGTCCAGCGCCTTCTCGCGGTCAGTGCCTGCCATGGGTTCCACCCGATTTGCTTGAGTCGATCGCTTCACGTCCATGACGCTAACGCCTGCCACTGACAATGCGCCCGGACCCGGCTCCGGCCTGTGGATAACTTCGCGAAAACCCCGGAATCACGGGCCGGATCTCCCATGAGAATAGCTGTTCGATTTTTGTGTCAAGCGCCACGCCCCGCCATGTGCCCGCGGTCCGCGATGTCAGCCCGCGTCGGGCGTGCCCTGTTGTGCGGCGGCGTCCCCGTCGGCCGAGTCCTTGTCCTGGCCCGCCGGCTCCATCCCGTCGGGCCGTTCCTCGTTGCGCTCGGCGGCGTGCCGCACGCGGGCGAGGAGGTCGGCGGCGCGTCGGCGGCGGGCCTTGCCGTGGACCCGAAGGTCGTCGGGCACGGCGTAGCGCTTGACGTACGCGCCGAGGAACGCCTGCAGGGTGGCCGTGGCCGGGATGGCGATCAGTGCGCCCACCGCGCCCATGAGGGCCGTGCCGGCGACGACCGATCCGAAGGCGACGGCGGGATGGATGTCCACCGTCTTGGCGGTGATCCGCGGCTGGAGGAGGTAGTTCTCGAACTGCTGGTAGATCACGACGAAGCCGAAGACCCACAGGGCGTGCCAGGGGTCGACGGTGAAGGCGATCAGGATCGGCAGCGCGCCCGCGAGGTACGTGCCGATGGTCGGGATGAACTGGGAGACCAGGCCCACCCACATGCCCAGCGCCGGGGCGTACGGCACGCCCATCAGCTCCAGCAGGACGTAGTGCGCAAGGCCGGAGATGAGGGCCATCAGGCCGCGCGAGTAGAGGTACCCGCCGGTCTTGGCGACGGCGATCTCCCAGGCGCGCAGCACCTCCTCCTGGCGGCGGGGCGGGAGGACGGAGCACAGCGCGCGGCGCAGCCGGGGGCCGTCGGCGGCGAAGTAGAACGAGAAGAGGGCGACGGTCAGGAGGTTGAACAGGCTGCCCAGCACGGTCGCGGAGACGGCGAGGACGTTGTTGGCGCTGTCCTGGACGTACTTCTGCAGCCAGTCGGACCGGAGCAGGTTGTTCTGCACCTCGACCCGGGAGAGGTGGGTGTGCAGGGTGCTGTTGATCCAGCTGATGACGGAGTCGAGGTACTGCGGGAATTCCTCGACCATGGTGGCTATCTGGCCGGCGAGCATCGAGCCCAGCAGCGCGAAGAAGCCGGCCGCGGCGACGAGGGCGCTGAGGAAGACCAGGCCGGTGGCGAGGCCGCGCCGCATACCGCGGGCCGCCATCCAGGAGACGGCCGGTTCGACGGCGAGCGCCAGGAAGAACGCGATCAGCACGTTCAGCAGCAGCGAGATGAGCTGGTGGAATCCCCAGGTGGCGAGCTGGAAGCAGGCCACGAGCGCGAGCGCGAGCACCATGGCGCGCGGCAGCCAGCGCGGCATCCGGGCGTCGGACCGGGCGTCCGGCCGGTCCTCGGAGCGGGGGACGTCGTTGCTGGTGATCTCATCAGACACAGGCACGAAGCCAAGTGTCGCGCACCGCGCCGACTGCTCCGGCCGTGTTCGGGTACAGCCGCTTCAGCGCTTCTCGGGCGGCACGTCCATGACGGCGCAGACCACCCGCCACACCTCTTTGGCGCTCCACCCGGCGTTGAGCGCCTCGTGGACGGTCCGGCCGCCGAGATCGGACATCACGTAGTCGCGCGCGAAGGAGTCGGCGTACGTCGCGCCGAAATGATCCGCCATCCGCTGCCAGAAGACCGTCAACCGCATGCCTCCAGTATCCCGCCCTGGGCTGGCAGGGATGCCCGAGCCGGTGCCGCCGGAGGGTTTCGCCCCTACGGTCGGGCCATGGCCGAAAACGTAAGACCTCCTTCGACTCCCCTGGCGCGTGCGGAGCGATTCATCTGGCTGACCGCCCGGGTGCTCGAACAGCGGCTCTTCGAGTACGACTTCCTCGGCGGCGGTGCGGACCCGGTGGAGACCGCGCTCGCCGCGTACCGCAACGACGACGACGGCTTCGGCCACGCCCTGCAGCCCGATCTGCGCGGGCCCGTGAGCCAGCCGCTGCACACCGCGCACGCCTTGAAGATCCTGGATCTGATCGGGCGCTGTGACGGCCGTCAGGTGGAGCGGATCTGCCGCTATCTGACGAAGATCTCGACTCCCGAGGGAGCGCTGCCCGCGCTGCACCCCTCCCAGCGTGGTTACCCGGCCGCCCCGTGGATCCCGGTGGTCGACGATCCGCCGAGCGCGCTCCTGGCGACCGGCCCGGTGGTGGGCACGCTGCACCGCAACGAGGTGTGGCACGCCTGGCTCTTCCGGGCCACGGACTACTGCTGGGCGGCGGTGGAGTCGCTGAAGGGCACCCATCCGTACGAGGTGGAGGCGGCGCTGGCGTTCCTGGACGGTGCGCCGGACCGGCCGCGGGCCGCCGCGGCGGCCGAGCGGCTGGGGCGGCTGGTCAGGGAGGAGGGCCTGGTGCTGCTGGATCCGGGGCGGGCGGCCGATGTCCCGGTGGCGCCGGGGTACGCGCCCGGGGAGCACCACTTCGCGTACGACTATGCGCCGTCACCCGGTTCCCTGGCCCGTGGCTGGTTCTCCGACGAGGAGATGGACCGGGCCCTGGACCACCTCCTGGCGCTCCAGGAGGAGGACGGCGGCTGGCCGGTGAACTGGCGGGTCTGGGCGCCGGGGACGGCGCTGGAGAGCCGCCCGATGGTGACGCTGAAGGCGCTGCGGACCTTGCGGGCGTACGGCCGGCAGCTGGACTGAGCGACCGGTGCGGGCCGGTCGTCCCTGCCGGGCCCGGACCTCTTGGGTGAGCATGCGGGTGGCCCCTCCCCCGGGGGCCGCCCGCTGCTGTGTGCGCCCGCCGCCCGGGCGAAGGGCGCGTCCGCCGGCCCGGGGCGTCAGCCGCCCAGTGCCCGTACGCCTGCCGTGACGGCCACGGCGACGCCGACGACCAGCAGGAACGGCGCGCGCAGGGCGAGCGCGACGGCCGCGGCGGCCACGCCTGCGGCCTTGGCGTCGAGCATCAGGTGGTGGCCGTCGCTGAAGGTCTGCTGTGCGGTGAGCGCGGCCAGCAGGGCCACCGGGAGCAGCGCGGCCAGCCGCTTGACGAGCGGGCGTTCCAGGACGCCGGCGGGCGCCGACAGGCCGAGGTACTTGACCAGGTAGCAGCCGACGGCGGTGGCGGCGATGGCGATCCAGACGTTCATGCCCGCTTCTCCTCGGTGGCGGGGCGGCCCTGCGCGTCGCCCGGGTGTGTCGTGTCGTCGTCGGCGCCCTTCGTCCGTGCGCGGCGGCCCTGTACGACGAGGACGGCGGGGGCGGCGAGCGCCGAGAGCAGGACCGGTACCCCGGTGGGCAGCAGCGGCAGTGTGGTCATGACCAGGACGACGGCGAGGCCGGCCGCCACCCGCTCGACGGTGCTCCGCAGCATCGGTGCGAGCAGTGCCAGGAAGACCGCGGGGCTGGCCGCGTCCAGGCCCCAGGCGTCGGTGTCGCCGAGCGCCTCGGCCCCGAGGGCGCCGATGAAGGTGGTGAGGTTCCACAGGGCGTAGAGGCTCAGGCCGGTGACGGTGAAGCCGAGCCGGGCGCTGCGGCGGTCCGGCTGGGCCAGGGTGACGGCGGTGGTTTCGTCGATGACCCAGTGGGCGGCGAAGGGCCGGACCGCCGCCCGGTGGCCGAGGACGGCGGAGAGCCGCAGTCCGTAGAAGGCGTTGCGCACGCCGAGGAAGAAGGCCCCGGCGGCGGCGGTGAGCGGGTTGCCGCCCGCGGCGAGTGCGCCGACCAGGGCGAACTGTGAGGCGCCGGTGAACACGAGCAGGCTCAGTGCGCAGGTCTGGAGCAGGGTGAGGCCGGCGCCGGCCGAGGTCACGCCGAAGGCGAACCCGGAGAGGCCGACGGCGATGCCGACGCCGAGGGCGTCCCGGATGACGGCGGAGTCGGGTTTGGCGGGCCGTGCCGGTTCCGGCGGCGCGGCCTCTCCGGTGGGGCGTATGTCTGTCTGTTCTGCCACGTCCGGGACCTTAGGCGGGGGCGTTCCCGGTGGTCTTGTACGTTCTTGCGCCTCCTGCCGGGCGCGGGCGGCTCAGAGGGCGCGTTCTTTGCGGTACGCGCCGGGCGGTACCCCGACGATCCGGGTGAAGTGGCGGTTCAGGTGCGGCTGGTCGGTGAAGCCGACCGCGACGGCGGTGTCGGCGGGCGGGTGGCCGGCCTCCAGGAGGGTGCGGGCCCGGCGGACCCGGGCGTCGGTGAGCCAGGTGTGCGGGGGCATTCCGTAGGCGGCCTTGAAGGCCCGCAGCAGGGCGAACGGGCTGGTGCCGAGATCGTGTGCCAGCTGTTCCAGGGTGGGCGGGTCGGCCATCCGGTCCTCCAGTACGGCACGGGCGCGGACCGCGGTGCGCGCGCCCGCGCTGCGCGGGGTGCGTGCCGGGAGGGGGCCTCCGTAGCTGCGCAGCAGCCGGGCGACGGTGAGGCGCAGCAGGCTGTCGGCGGCGAGCGCGTTGCCCGCCTCGGCGGCCCGGTGGACGTCGGTGATCATGCGGGCGAGCCGGGGGTCCTCGGCGACGGTTTCGGTGAAGCCGGCGGTGCCGCGCAGGGCGGTGGTCTCGTCGGCTATCTCGGCGACGATGTCGGACGACGGGTAGAGGGTGGCGTAGGTCCAGCCTTCGGGGGCGCCGGCCCGCGCGGTGTGGGCGACCTCGGGGTTGATCATGATGATGCCGCCGTGGCCGGCCCGGACGGTGCCCTTCTGGAGGCCGACCTCCTCGATGCCGGAGGTGACCGCGCAGACGACGTAGCCGTCGTGGGCGTGGCGGGGGAAGGCGTGCCGTACGTAGCGGGCGCGCAGCAGGTCGAGGCCGGGCAGGCCGGGGTAGCGCCAGTGCCGGGCCCATTCCCCGCGCGCCCGCGGTGTGGCGTCGGCGCCGGGTGCGCCGTCCGCGGTCGCGTCGTCGCCGCTGACCGTGATCATGTCTCCATTCTGCGTCCGGATCGCACGCCCGTGACCTGGGGGTCCGAGGCGTGGACGGCGGGCGGGGCGGTCCGCCGGCGACCGGTGGGGCCGCGTTGTCAGTGGTCCGGTGCACGATGGGGAACATGGCCAAGGCAGCGCTCGACTCGTTCTCGCCGGCGACCCGCGAATGGTTCGCCGGGGCGTTCCGCGCGCCCACCGCCGCGCAGGAGGGCGCCTGGCAGGCGATCGGCGCGGGCTCGGACGTCCTGGTGGTCGCGCCGACGGGCTCCGGCAAGACGCTCGCCGCGTTCCTGGCGTCGCTGGACGCGCTGGCGTCCACACCGCCGCCCGCGGAGCCCAGGAAGCGCTGCCGTGTGCTGTACGTGTCGCCGCTGAAGGCGCTGGCCGTCGACGTGGAGCGCAATCTGCGCAGCCCCCTGACGGGCATCCGGCAGGAGTCCGTCCGGCTGGGCCTGCCGGAGCCGGACATCCGGGTCGGGATCCGTTCCGGGGACACGCCCCCGGCGGAGCGCCGGGCGATCGCCAACCGCCCGCCGGACATCCTCATCACGACGCCCGAGTCGCTGTTCCTGATGCTGACGTCCTCGGCGCGGGAGGCGCTGGCGGGCGTCGAGACGGTGATCGTGGACGAGGTGCACGCGGTCGCCGGCACGAAGCGCGGGGCGCATCTGGCGCTGTCCCTGGAGCGGCTGGACGAGCTGCTGGACCGTCCGGCGCGCCGGATCGGGCTGTCGGCGACGGTGCGCCCGGTGGAGGAGGTGGCCCGCTATCTGTCGCCGCGGCGCCGGGTGGAGATCGTCCAGCCGCCGTCGGGGAAGCGCTTCGAGTTGTCGGTGGTCGTCCCGGTGGAGGACATGGGCGAGCTGGGCAGCGCCCCGGTCCGGGAGGGCGAGACCGGTGAGAAGCCGTCCATCTGGCCGCAGGTCGAGGAGCGGATCGCCGATCTGGTGCAGGCGCACCGCTCGACGATCGTCTTCGCCAACTCGCGCCGCCTGGCGGAGCGGCTGTGCAACCGCCTCAACGAGATCGCCTACGAGCGGACGACCGGGACGGCGCCGCCCGAGCACCACTCCCCCGCGGAGCTGATGGCCGAGGCCGGTGCCGCGAAGGGCGCGCCGCCGCTGCTGGCGCGGGCGCACCACGGCTCGGTGTCCAAGGAGCAGCGCGCCCAGGTGGAGGAGGACCTGAAGGCGGGCCGGCTGCCGGCCGTGGTCGCCACGTCCAGTCTGGAGCTGGGCATCGACATGGGCGCGGTCGATCTGGTGGTGCAGGTGGAGTCGCCGCCGTCGGTGGCGTCCGGTCTGCAGCGGGTGGGCCGGGCCGGCCATCAGGTCGGGGCGGTGTCGACGGGCATCGTGTTCCCGAAGTACCGCGGCGATCTGGTGCAGGCGGCCGTGGTGACGGAGCGGATGCGGACCGGCGCCATCGAGGCGCTGCGGGTGCCCGCCAATCCGCTGGACGTGCTCGCCCAGCAGGTCGTGGCGATGGCGGCGATGGACACCTGGGACGTGGAGGAGCTGCTGGCCGTCGTCCGGCGGGCGGCGCCGTTCGCCGCGTTGCCGGAGTCGGCGTTCCGGTCCGTGCTGGACATGCTCGCCGGCCGCTATCCCTCGGACGCGTTCGCCGAGCTGCGGCCGCGCCTGGTGTGGGACCGGGTCGCCCAGACGGTCACCGGGCGGCCCGGGGCCCAGCGGCTGGCCGTGACGTCGGGCGGCACGATCCCGGACCGCGGCCTGTTCGGCGTGTTCCTGGCGGGCGGCGACTCCGGCAAGGGGGGCGGCGGGCGCCCATCGGACACTGCGGCGCGCAGCGCCTCCACTCGGGGTGGTGGTGGGCGACGGGTGGGCGAGCTCGACGAGGAGATGGTCTACGAATCCCGGGTCGGCGACGTCTTCACGCTCGGTACGACGTCCTGGCGGATCGAGGACATCACCCGGGACCGGGTGCTGGTCACGCCCGCCCCCGGAGTGCCCGGCCGGCTGCCGTTCTGGAAGGGCGACCAGCTGGGCCGCCCCCTGGAGCTGGGGCGGGCGCTGGGCGCGTTCCTCAGGGAGATCGGGGCCGCCGACCCGGAGGAGGCGCGGAGCCGGCTGGCCGCGGCCGGGTTGGACGACTGGGCGGTCTCCAATGTGCTGGGCTATCTCGCCGAGCAGCGGCAGGCCTGCGGTCATGTCCCCGATGACCGCACGATCGTCGTCGAGCGGTTCCGCGACGAGCTCGGCGACTGGCGGGTGGTCATCCACTCCCCGTTCGGCGCGCAGGTGCACGCCCCGTGGGCGCTGGCCCTCGGCTCCCGGCTGGCCGAGCGCTACGGCCTGGACGCCCAGGTGATGCACGCCGACGACGGCATCGTGCTGCGTCTGCCGGACGCCGACCTGATGGGCCTCGACCTCCTCGACGGGGACGGCGGGTTCGGCGCGGCCGGCGACCCGGGGCTGGGTGCGCGCGGCGCGGAGTACGACCCGGAGCAGTCCCCGGTGGGGGCCGCCGATGTCGCCTTCGATCCGGGCGACGTCGATCAGCTGGTCACGGACCAGGTGGGCGGCTCGGCGCTGTTCGCCTCCCGGTTCCGCGAGTGCGCCGCCCGCGCCCTGCTGCTGCCGCGCCGCAACCCCGGCAAGCGCACCCCGCTGTGGCAGCAGCGGCAGCGCGCGGCCCAACTGCTCCAGGTGGCCAGCGAGTTCGGGTCGTTCCCGATCGTGCTGGAGGCCGTCCGCGAATGCCTCCAGGACGTCTTCGACGTGCCCGGTCTGACGGAGCTGATGGGCGACCTCGAAGCCCGCCGGGTCCGCCTGGTGGAGGTCACGACCCCCGAGCCGTCCCCGTTCGCCCGCTCGCTGCTGTTCGGCTACGTCGCCCAGTTCCTGTACGAGGGCGACTCCCCGCTCGCCGAGCGGCGGGCCGCCGCGCTGTCGCTGGACTCGCGGCTGCTCGCCGAGCTGCTGGGCCAGGCCGAGCTGCGCGAGCTGCTGGACGCCGAGGTGCTGGCCGAGCTGGAGCGCGAGCTGCAGTGGCTTTCGGAGGACCGCCGGGTCAAGGACGCGGAGGGGGTGGCCGACGTCCTGCGGCTGCTGGGGCCGCTGACCGACGCCGAGCTGGTCGAGCGCGGCGCGGATCCGGCCTGGCCGCGGGAGCTGGCCGCCGCCCGGCGGGCCATCTCGGTGCGGATCGCCGGCGCCGACCACTGGGCCGCGGTCGAGGACGCCGGCCGGCTGCGGGACGCCCTCGGCACGGCGCTGCCGGTCGGCGTCCCGGAGTCGTTCACGGAACCGGTCAAGGATCCGCTGGGCGATCTGCTGTCCCGCTTCGCCCGTACGCACGGCCCGTTCACGTCCGAGCAGGCGGCCGCCCGCTTCGGGCTGGGCACCGCGGTCACGGACGGCGCGCTGCACCGCCTCGCCGCCGCCGGCCGCGTCGTCCAGGGCGAGTTCCATCCGGCGGGCATCGGCCAGGAGTGGTGCGACGCCCAGGTGCTGCGCAGACTGCGCCGCCGTTCGCTGGCCGCGCTGCGCGAGGAGCTGGAGCCGGTGCCGCCGGCGGCGCTCGCCGCGTTCCTGCCCCAGTGGCAGCATGTCGCCGCGCCGCGCCCGGCCCCGGTGAGCGGCCCGCCGGCGCCGTCCGGCGGAGCGTCGCACAGCCTGCGCGGCATCGACGGGCTGGTGCGCGCCGTCGAACAGCTGCAGGGCGCGCCGGTGCCGGCCTCGGCCCTGGAGAAGCTGGTGCTGCCGTCCCGCGTCGGTGGGTACACCCCGGCCATGCTGGACGAACTGACCGCGACCGGTGAGGTGTTGTGGGCCGGTGCCGGTGCGCTGCCCGGCAAGGACGGCTGGCTCTCGCTGCATCTCGCCGACACGGCTCCGCTGCTGTTGCCACCGCCGCTCCCGCTGGAGCTGACCGCCCTCCATGAGTCGCTGCTGGCCGCGCTCGCCCCCGGGTACGGCCTGTTCTTCCGTCAGCTCGCCGACCAGGTCCGGGCGACCACCCACCCCGAGGTGACCGATCCCCAACTGGCCGACGCGCTCTGGGACCTGGCCTGGTCGGGCCGGCTGACCAATGACACCCTCGCCCCGCTGCGGGCGCTGCTCGGCTCGGGGCGTACGGCCGGTTCGACGGCGCACCGCGCCCGGCGCGCCGTCCCCCGCGGGCGGTACGGCTCGCTGGCCATGGCCGCGGGCCATGGCGGCCGGCCCACGGCGTCGCGGTCAGGCCCGCCGACCGTCGGCGGCCGCTGGTCGCTGCTCCCCGCTCCCGAGCCGGACCCCACCCACCGCGCGCACGCCCTGGCCCGTACGCTCCTGGACCGGCACGGCATCGTCACCCGCGGGGCGGTCGCGGCCGAAGGGGTCGAGGGCGGTTTCTCCGCGGCGTACCGCGTCCTGGCCGCGTTCGAGGAGTCCGGCCAGGCCCGCCGCGGCTATGTCGTCGAGGGGCTGGGCGCCGCCCAGTTCGCGATGGACGGTGCGGTGGACCGGCTGCGCGCGGTGAACACCCAGCGGGAGCGCACCGTCGACGAGGCGCTGCCGGACGGCGGTCCGCAGCGGCGCGGGGGTCCGCAGCGGGCCGTGGTGCTGGCCGCCGCCGATCCGGCCAATGCCTACGGCGCCGCCCTGTCCTGGCCCGATCCGCCCGAGGGCTCGACCCACAAGCCCGGCCGGAAGGCGGGCTCCATGGTGGTCCTGGTCGACGGTGAGCTGACGCTCTACATGGAGCGCGGCGGCAAGACCCTGCTGATGTGGCCGCTGGGCCAGGACCCGGCCGGGGCCGCGACGGACCCCCGGCTGCGGACCGCGGTGGAGGCGCTCACCGACGCCGCCCGGGCAGGCGCGCTGGGCACGATCACCACCGAGCGCATCAACGGCACCGCGGCCCTCACCTCCCCGTTCGCCGCCGTCCTGGAGTCCGCGGGCTTCCACCCGACGCCGCGGGGGCTGCGGCTGCGCGGCTGACGGCGCCGGCGGACCGGCATGATGGGGGCATGCCCGAAGGTGACACCGTCTGGCGGCTGGCGCAGCGGCTGCACGAAGCGCTCGCCCGCCGGCCGCTGACCCGCTGCGACCTGCGGGTGCCCAAGCTCGCGACGGTGGACCTGACCGGCCGCGAGGTGCAGGCGGTGGTCTCCCGCGGCAAGCATCTGCTGACCCGTTTCGAGGGCGGCCTCACCCTCCACTCCCATCTGCGGATGGACGGGGCCTGGCAGATCTACGGTCCCGCCGAGCGCTGGCGCGGCGGGCCGGCCCATCAGATCCGGGCGATCCTCGGCACGGCGGAGCGCACCGCGGTCGGCTACCGTCTCCCGGTCCTCGATCTGCTGCCGACGGCCGAGGAAGGGCGGGTCGTCGGTCATCTGGGGCCCGATCTGCTGGGCCCCGACTGGGATGCCACGGAGGCGCTGCGCCGGCTGCTCGACGCCCCGCGGCGGCCGCTCGGCGAGGCCCTGCTCGACCAGCGCAATCTGGCCGGCATCGGCAACGTCTTCAAGTCGGAGCTGTGCTTCCTGCTGCGCGCCTCGCCCTGGCTGCCCGTGGGCGAGCTGCCGGCGCCGGAGCGGGCGCCGGCGCTCGCCAAGAAGCTGCTGGAGGCGAACAAGCGGCGCCCGGCGCGTACCACCACGCCCAGCGCCCGCCCGGACCGCCGGCTGTGGGTCTACGGCCGGGCCGGCCGCCCCTGCCTGCGCTGCGGTACACCGGTCCGCTCCGCCGACCAGGACCCCGCGGCCGAGGAACGCGTCACCTACTGGTGCCCTCGCTGCCAGCCCGACACAGACAATTGACGACCCGTCAGCTCGGGCCTACCCTCCCGACATGCCCCTGCCCGCGTACGACCTCACGGGCCGCACCGCGATCGTGACCGGCGCGGCGAACGGTATCGGCCGTGCCACCGCGGCGCTCCTCGCCGCGGCCGGTGCCACGGTGCACTGCGCGGACCTCGACGAACGGGGCGCGCAGGCGACCGCCGCGGCACTCACCGCAGCCGGCGGCACCGCGCACGCCCACCGCGTCGACGTCACCCGCCGGGCCGAGGTCGCCGCCGTCGTCGATGCGGCCCGCTCGGCCTCCGGCCGGCTCGACGTGCTGGCGAACATCGCCGGAATCATGCACTCCGCCCCCGTCCTGGAAACCGCGGACGAGGACCTGGACCGGGTGTGGAACACCAACTTCAAGGGGGTGCTGTACGGCTGCCAGGAGGCCGCCCGGGCGATGATCGCCACCGGCACCCGCGGCTCCCTCGTGACCATGGCCTCCGGTGCGATCGACACCGGCGCACCCGGCCTGCTCTCCTACGGGGCCGCGAAGGCCGCCGTCGTGCAACTGACCAGGACGCTGGCCACCGAGGTCGGCCGGCACGGCATCCGCGTCAACGCCGTCGCGCCGGGCTGGATCCGCACCCCGATGACCGACCGCCCCACCGAGGAGGCGCAGCGGCGGGCGGAGGCGCCGATGATCCGGATGTCACCGCTGGGGCGGGTGGGAGAGCCGGTGGAGGTCGCGCACGCCGTGCTGTACCTCGCGTCGGACGCCTCGTCCTTCACGACCGGCCAGATCCTCCGCCCCAACGGCGGCGTCGCCATGCCGTGGTGAACGCCATCCGGGCCCGCCGGAGCACGGCCCGCCGGCGCCGGGACTCGTTCCGGCCCGTCCACGGCACGCAGTGCACCGGCAGCAGGCTCAGGCCCCAGCCGCCGAGCGCCACGGCGCCCTCGACCAGGCCCGCCGTCTGCGGCCAGAACGCCAGCCGGAGCACGGCGCACCACCACAGCCCCCCGACGAGGGTCGCGGATATCCGGCGCCCCGGGACGGCCCACGGACGACGGCCGGCCGGCTCACCCTCCGGGAGCCGGCCGGCCGGTCCGCGGGCCGCGGTTCCACGCCACGCCATGGCTGCCTCCTCCGGCCGACGCTAGACGGGCCCGCCGTCGGCGGGGAGAGCGCACCGGCGCGTTTGCGGCGCGCGGAACCACCACGGGCACCGTCAGTGGGCCTCCGCCTGGAACATCCAGTGGTGCTTCTCCAGGTCGGCGGTCAGGCCGATCAGGATGTCCTGGGTGACCGGGTCCGGCTCGTCGGTGGCGATGATCCGCTCGCGCATCCGCCCGATGACCGCGCCCAGGGCGTTGACCATGGCCCGCACCACGTCGCCGTCCTTGATCCAGCCGTCCTGCACCTCGTTGATGCCGCTGGTCTTGGCGACGGTGGCGGCCCGGCCGTCCGGGGACACCCCGATCGCGGCCGCCCGCTCGGCCACCGTGTCCATATGCGTCCGTGCGCTGGCGACCACCTCGTCCAGCTGGAGGTGCACGGAGCGGAACCGCGGGCCGACGACGTTCCAGTGGACCTGCTTGGCGACGAGGGAGAGGTCCACCAGGTCGACGAGGGCGCCCTGCAGGGCGGTCCCCACGATGCCGCGGGCTTCGTCGGACAGCGTGCTCTTGACGACAGACATCCAGATACTCCTGTTCAAACGGGGATCGAGCCCGACCGGACCCGATCGAGCCGCGCACGGTCCGGATGACCGGTCCGGGTGACCGATGCGGCCGACCGGTCCGGGTGATCGATCCAGGTGGGCGCGTCCCAGGGGCGATCCCGACAGCAATTCGGACCATTTGTCCGATTTAGCCATCGTACAAATGAATCGAGCTTTCTGAGCGGGCCGGGTGATCCGCCGGGCCTCCCCGGACAGCACGGAGCCCCGGCGGGCTGCTGCCCGCCGGGGCTCCGGAACGCCTGTGAACAGGTGTGTCAGGCCGCGACGACATCCACGACGTCGGCCGGGGACTTGATCGTCACGCGCTCCTCCGGGACGCCGGCCAGGGACGTGACGGACACCGAATTGAGCTTCGGCCGCACCGGTGCCGGCACCGCATCGCTCGCGGCCGCGGACGCGGCCAGCTCGGCGAGCGCCAGCTCGTCGCTGACCTCCCGCATCAGCTCGGACATGCGCACGTCCAGCGCGTCACAGATCGCCGAGAGCAGCTCGGAGGAAGCCTCCTTCTGCCCCCTCTCGACCTCGGACAAATAGCCGAGCGACACCCGGGCGGAGGACGAGACCTCGCGCAGGGTTCGGCCCTGGCGCTGACGCTGTCGGCGCAGAACGTCACCCAGCAGGCGACGAAGCAGAATCATCGCTGGCTCCCTCCTCGGACCTCGGATCCGGATCCTTCTCGCCCCACCGTACCGCCTCGGGCCGCGGCCGTGCCGGGCGCAAGTACGTGTTCACTCAGGGCTGCAAACATCCATTCCCCCCGTGTTGTTCCGTATCCTGTGCCCGCGCATTTTCTGTCAGTTCGCTCAACAACAGTGCGAGCACCGCGTCAATGGTGTCCCGGCGGATCCGGTCACGATCCCCCGTGAACGCCAGCCGGCGCACCTCGCCGGCACCGTCCGGTCCCTGCACCGCGACGAAAACGGTGCCCACCGGCTGCCCGTCCTGCGGATCGGGTCCGGCGACGCCCGTCGTGGCGATGCCCCAGTCGGCACCCAGCACCCTGCGCACACCGGCCGCCATCTGCCGGGCGACCTCGCCGTCCACGGCTCCGCGCGCGGCCAGCAGGGCGCCGTCGACGCCCAGTACGTCCCGCTTGAGGTCGGTTGCGTACGCGGTGATCGAGCCGCGCAGCACCCGCGAGGCCCCGGGGACCGCGGTCAGCGTGCCGGCCACCAGGCCGCCGGTCAGCGACTCCGCCACGGCCAGGCTCTGTCCCCGCCCGGCGAGCAGCTCCAGCGCCCCGGCCGCGGCAGAACCCGGCCCGGTCACCGGACGGTGTCCTGTTCGGCCCGGGCGGCCCGCTCCCGCGCCAGCCCGGCCCGGCGCAGCACGACGGCCTGCCGGACGTAGTCGAGTCCGGTCGCGACCGTCAGCACCACGGCCGCCGCCATCACCCACCAGCGGAAGGTCGCCAGCGGCCCGGTCAGGACCAGGACGTACATCCCGACCGCGGTGCCCTGCGCCAATGTCTTGATCTTGCCGCCACGGCTGGCCGGAATCACACCATGCTTGATCACCCAGAAGCGCATCAGCGTGATGCCGAGCTCCCGGAAGAGGATCACGCCCGTCACCCACCAGGGCAGATCACCGAGCACCGACAGGCAGATCAGCGCCGCGCCCATGATCGCCTTGTCCGCGATCGGGTCGGCGATCTTGCCGAAGTCGGTGACCAGGTTGTACGTGCGCGCCAGATGTCCGTCGAAGACATCGGTGATCATGGCGATCGCGAAGGCGGCCCAGGCGAAGGCACGCCAGGCCCGATCGGTCCCGTTGTCGTGCATCAGCAGCAGCACGAAGGCGGGGACCAGCACCAGCCGCAGCATCGTCAGGACGTTGGCGATGTTCCACAGCCCGGCCTGCCGGACGGCCGGCGACGTGCGCGGGCCACCCGCTGCGGAAGCCGGGACTCCGGTCATCTGGCCGCCTCCTCGGTACACGACGTGCCGTCCACCGACAGCACCTCCGCCACCAGGTCCACGCCCTCGCTCGCCACCACCTTTGCTTCGACCATACGACCGGGCGCCAGCTCCTGGCCGGTCGAGAGCAGGGTCACGCCGTCGGTCTCCGGCGCCTGGTGCGCGGCCCGCCCGACGAGACCGTCCTCCTCGTCGTCACGGTCGACCAGCACCCGCACCGTCTCGCCGATCCGCTCCTCGGCGCGCTGCGCGCCGAGCTCCTCGGCCAGCCGCGACACCCGCGCCAGCCGCTCAGCGACCTCGTCCGGGTCGAGCTTGTTCTCGTACGACGCGGCCTCGGTGCCGTCCTCGTCGGAGTAGCCGAAGACGCCGATGGCGTCGAGCCGGGCCTCGGTGAGGAAGCGCTCCAGCTCTGCCAGGTCGCCCTCGCTCTCCCCGGGGAAGCCCACGATGAAGTTGGACCGGACACCGGCCTGCGGCGCCTTCGTACGGATCTGCGCGAGCAGCTCCAGGAAGCGGTCGGTGTCGCCGAAGCGCCGCATCGCCCGCAGCACACCGGGCGCCGAGTGCTGGAAGGAAAGATCGAAGTAGGGCGCGACCTTGTCGGTCCCGGTCAGGACGTCGATCAGACCCGGTCGCATTTCGGCCGGCTGCAGATAACTGACCCGGATCCGCTCGATGCCGTCGACGGCCGCCAGCTCGGGCAGCAGCGTCTCCAGCAGGCGGATGTCGCCGAGGTCCTTGCCGTAGGAGGTGTTGTTCTCGGAGACCAGCATGATCTCCTTGACGCCCTGCTCGGCCAGCCAGCGGGTCTCGCCGAGCACATCGGAGGGCCGGCGGGAGATGAACGAGCCGCGGAAGGACGGGATGGCGCAGAACGTGCAGCGCCGGTCGCAGCCGGAGGCCAGCTTCACCGAGGCCACCGGGCTGCTGCCGAGGCGGCGGCGCAGCGGGGCGCGCGGCCCGGAGGCGGGCGCGATGCCCTCCGGCAGGTCCTCGGGCGGGGCGGCCGGCGCCTCGGCCTGGGCGTGGCCGGGCAGCGCGACCCCGGCGGAGCCCTGTCGCTCGGCCGGGCTGATCGGCAGCAGCTTGCGGCGGTCGCGCGGGGTGTGCGAGGCGTGGACGCCGCCGCTCAGGATGGTCTGCAGCCGGTCGGAGATGTCGGCGTAGTCGTCGAAACCGAGCACGCCGTCGGCCTCGGGCAGCGCCTCGGCGAGCTCCTTGCCGTAGCGCTCGGCCATGCAGCCGACGGCGACCACGGCCTGGGTTCTGCCGCCGCCCTCACGGGCCGCGGTCTTCAGATCGTTGGCTTCCAGCAGGGCATCGACGGAGTCCTTCTTGGCGGCCTCGACGAATCCACAGGTGTTGACGACGGCGACATCGGCATCGGCGGCTTCCTCGACCAGCTCCCAGCCGTCCGCCGCCAGGCGGCCTGCGAGCTCCTCCGAGTCCACCTCGTTACGGGCGCAGCCAAGGGTGACAAGGGCGACGGTACGGCGTTCGGGCATAGGGCTCAGCCTACTTCGTCCCGGACACCCCCTTCGCGCAGGTCTCCGCCGCCGCGGCCCAGGGGCCCCGCGCCGGGCGGCGGACGCGGTCCGGAGTGCGGCGCTCAGCCCGCCTGGGGGTCCCCCGGCGTGTAGCTGAGCCGCTCGACGGGCCCCTTCTCACCGATCTCCTTGACCTCTTTGCCGTTGACGTACAGCTGTACGACCGGCGCATTGCCGAGGACCAGGTCGATCCGCTTCTTGTCGGTGATCGTCTTGGACTCGCCCTGCTTGAGCAGGCTGTCCTCCAGCAGCTTGCCGTTGGCGTCCTTGGCGGAGACCCAGCTCTGGCCGTCCTTGGCAGTGACCTTGATCGTCACCTTGTCCTTCGGCAGCCCGGCGACCGCACTGTCGGACGGCTCCGGCAGCGGCGGCTTGATCGTCGAGGGGTGGCGGGTGGGCGCCGGCGCGGGCTTGGCGTGCGAATCGGACGCGATCGGACTGTTGTCGCTCTTGTCGCCGCCGGTGAAGAGCGTGAAGCCGGCGAAACCGACCACCGCGACGATCGCCGCGACCATCGCCGCCGTCCAGTTCGGCCGGCGCGGCTCGGAGCGGATCCGGTCCGCCTCGTAGATCGGGGCGGCCAGATCGGTCGGCGTCGGCCGACCGCCGTGCTCGGCGTCGAAGTGCGCGATCAGCGGGCCGGGGTCGAGCGAGACGGCGCGGGCGAGCGCTCTGATGTGCCCCCGGGCGTAGACGTCACCGCCGCAGCGCGAGAAGTCGTCCTGCTCGATCGCCTGCACGATGGGGATGCGCACCCGTGTCGTCGTACTGACCTCTTCGACGGTCAGTCCCGCGGCGACACGGGCCTGCTGGAGGGCGCGACCGACGGAAGGCCGGTCAGCTTCGGGGGAGTTGCCGATGGACACGGGCGGCGCCTTTCGAGCGTGTAGCCACCTGCTGGAAGCTCAGTCTAGGGGTGGAGCGAAAGGGTCGGGCAAGCGGGAGAGCTCGGTTTGTACGCCATCAGAACGCCCCGCGGGGGTGCCGTGCGGGTAGAGGATGAAGCATCGTTCCCTCGCCTCCCTCAACTTGACGTGTCGGCAGGAGAAACGGTTGCTTGCGTCTCCCGTACGGGTGACCCGGATGTCTGTGCTACTCCGTAGCCTCCCCCCGGATCACCGCCAGCACTCCGTCCAGTTCGTCAGGTTTCACAAGAACGTCACGAGCCTTCGACCCCTCGCTGGGCCCGACGATGTTGCGCGACTCCATCAGGTCCATCAGCCGGCCGGCCTTCGCGAAGCCCACCCGCAGCTTGCGCTGGAGCATCGACGTCGACCCGAACTGGGTGGAAACCACCAGCTCAGCGGCCTGACACAGCAGGTCGAGGTCATCGCCGATGTCCTCGTCGATCTCCTTCTTCTGCTTGCTGCCCACCGTCACGTCGTCCCGGAAGACCGGGGCCATCTGGTCCTTGCAGTGCTTGACCACGGCGTGGACCTCGGCCTCGGTGACGAACGCGCCCTGCATTCGGGTCGGCTTGTTCGCCCCCATCGGCAGGAACAGACCGTCGCCCTTGCCGATCAGCTTCTCGGCACCCGGCTGGTCGAGGATGACCCGGCTGTCGGCCAGCGAGGACGTGGCGAACGCGAGCCGCGAGGGCACATTGGCCTTGATCAGGCCGGTCACCACGTCGACGGACGGCCGCTGGGTGGCGAGCACCAGATGGATGCCGGCGGCCCGGGCGAGCTGGGTGATGCGGACGATGGAGTCCTCCACGTCGCGCGGCGCGACCATCATCAGGTCCGCCAGCTCGTCGACGATCACCAGCAGGTACGGGTAGGGCGACAGCTCCCGCTCGCTGCCCTCCGGCGCGCTGATCCTGCCGTCGCGCACCGCCTCGTTGAAGTCGTCGATGTGCCGGAAGCCGTAGGCCGCCAGGTCGTCGTAGCGCAGGTCCATCTCGCGCACCACCCACTGCAGCGCCTCGGCGGCCCGCTTGGGGTTGGTGATGATCGGCGTGATCAGGTGCGGGATGCCCTCGTAGGCGGTCAGCTCGACGCGCTTGGGGTCGACCAGCACCAGCCGGACGTCCTCCGGGGTGGCGCGCATCATCACCGAGGTGATCAGGCAGTTGATGCAGGACGACTTGCCGGAGCCGGTGGCGCCGGCCACCAGCATGTGCGGCATCTTCGCCAGCGAGTGCATGACGTACCCGCCCTCGACGTCCTTGCCGAAGGCCACCAGCATCGGGTCGTCGTCCTCGCCGGAGTCCGCGAGCCGCAGCACGTCGCCGAGGTTGACCATCTCGCGATCGGTGTTGGGGATCTCGATGCCGACCGCGGACTTGCCCGGGATCGGGCTGATGATCCGGACGTCGGGACTGGCCACCGCGTACGCGATGTTCTTCGCCAGCGCGGTGATCTTCTCGACCTTGACGGCCGGGCCCAGCTCGACCTCGTAGCGGGTGACCGTCGGGCCGCGGGTGAAGCCGGTGACCGCGGCGTCGACCTTGAACTCCTGGAAGACCGTGGTCAGCGCGGTCACTATGGCGTCGTTCGCGGCGCTGCGGGTCTTGCCCGGCCCGCCCCGGGAGAGCAGGTCCAGCGACGGCAGCGCATAGGTGATGTCCCCGGACAGCTGGAGCTGCTCGGCGCGCGGCGGCAGCTCGCCGGACGGCTCGGGCGGGGCCTTGGTGAAGTCCGGGACGGACGCGGTGGGCGGCTCCTCGGCAGGCGTCGGCTCCGGCTTCGGCGCGGCCCCGCGGGCCGGCGGGACCGTACCGCTCTCCCCCGCGGTGTCCGCGCCGCCGTGCTCGCGGTGCTCGGTCGAGATGCCGCTGCTGAGCCCGGCCACGAGCGGGGAGGGCTGGACGCCGTGCAGCACCGCGCCGTCCAGCGCGGCGGCGGCCGCGGCGGCCACGTCCACCGCGTCCATCGGCCGGTCCGCGGCGGGCTGTACCGAGCTCCGGCGCGGCCGGCGCCGCTTGGCCAGCGCCGCCTCCTCCAGGGAGTCCGGGTCGGCCGGGACGGGCGCCGCGGAGGGACGGCGACGGGGGCCGGGCGCGGGCTGCTCGCGCCAGTCGTCGGCGTACTCCTCGGCCTCGTCGAAGTCCACCTCCTCCAGGGGGTGCACCACGCCCAGCCGCACGCCGAGCGCCCGCAGCCGCTGCGGGATCGCGTTGACCGGGGTCGCGGTGACCACCAGCAGCCCGAAGACGGTCAGCAGCGCCAGCAGCGCCACGGCCAGGGTCTGGCCGACGGTGAAGATCAGCGGCTTGGAGGCGACCCACCCGAGGTAGCCGCCGGCGTCCTGTATGGCCGCGAAACCATCGCCGCGCCCCGGCGAGCCGCAGGCCATCGCGACCTGCCCGAGGACGCCGACGACCAGCGCCGACAGCCCGATGACGATCCGTCCGTTGGCCTCCGGCTGCTCCGGGTGCCGGATGAGCCGCACCGCGATGCCGCCGAGCAGTATCGGGACGACCAGGTCGAGACGGCCGAACGCGCCGGTCACCAGCAGCTCGACGAGGTCGCCGACCGGACCGGAGAGGTTGGACCAGGTGCCGGCCGCGATCACCAGTGCCAGACCGAGCAGCCCGAGGGCCAGACCGTCCTTGCGGTGCGCCGGGTCGAGGTTCTTCGCGCCGCGGCCCATCCCGCGGAACACCGCTCCGATGGCGTGGGCGATCCCCAGCCAGCAGGCGCGGACCAGGCGGTACACCCCGCCGGTCGGGGACGGTGCCGGTCTGGGCGGGGCCTTCTTGGCGGGCGCCTTCTTGGCCGGGGCCTTCTTGGCCGGGACCTTTTTCGCCGCGGCCTTCTTGGCGGGCGGTTTCGCGGGCGCCTTCTTCGCTGCGGTCTTCTTGGCCGCGCCCCCGGACCGTCCGGCGCGCTGCTTCGAGGGGCCCGCCGTGCTCTGGGTTCCCTTGCCGGACGTACGTGAGGCCATGGCGACGAGATTACAGGCGATCGCGGGCATGACACGAGCGCACGGCCCTTCACCCATCCGTGTCGCGCGCCCGTTTCATGAGGGGGCGTCAGCAGCCCGGCGGCCGCCCCGCGCTCACCCCGTGGCGGCCCCGGCACCCGGCTCCAGGGCGTCCAGCGCCCGGCGCAGCCCGGTGAGTTTGCGCTCCAGATGGGCCGCGGTGGCCACCGCCGCGGCGTCCGCGGTCTCGTCCAGCTGCTTGGACAGCGCCTCCGCCTGCTCCTCGACCGCCGCCAGCCGCGCGGACAGCTCGGCGAGCAGCCCCGCCGACTCCCTCGCCTCGTCGGCGCTGGGCCGGCCGCCCTCCAGCTGCAGCCTCAGCAGGGAGGCCTGCTCCCGCAGTTGGCAGTTCTTCATGTACAGCTCGACGAAGACCGAGACCTTCGCGCGCAGCACCCACGGGTCGAACGGCTTGGAGATGTAGTCCACCGCGCCGGCCGCGTAGCCGCGGAAGGTGTGGTGCGGACCGTGGTTGATGGCCGTGAGGAAGATGATCGGGATGTCACGGGTGCGCTCGCGCCGCTTGATGTGCGCGGCGGTCTCGAAACCGTCCATGCCCGGCATCTGCACATCTAGCAGAATCACCGCGAAATCGTCCGTGAGCAGTGCTTTGAGCGCTTCCTCCCCGGACGATGCCCGCACCAGTGTCTGATCGAGCGCGGAGAGGATCGCCTCCAGCGCCAGCAGATTCTCCGGCCGGTCATCGACCAGGAGGATCTTGGCCTTCTGCACCATGGCCCGTCCTCCTCGCCCCGGCAGTGAACCGGACGCCGCCCCAGGGGACGACTCCGTCATGCCGCCCGTCCTTGTGCCGGTCATGGTAGCTGCACCCCGCCTGTCGCCACACCCTGTCACCGCGATGTCACTGTGCACGTAGCAGAAACGCAGACAGAGACGAGAAGGTTCCCCGGATCCGGGGCCTCCACACGTCCGCCGCCACACTCCGTCAGCACGCGATGATCCTCATTCCGGCTCCATACTGGACGCCCTCTCACTCCGCGCGCATCCATTGCTCCATGACCGACAGCAGATGGTCGGTGTCCACCGGCTTGGTCACGTAGTCGGAGGCCCCGGAATCGATGCTCTTCTCCCGGTCGCCCTTCATGGCCTTCGCGGTCAGCGCGATGATCGGCAGCCCGGCGAACTGCGGCATCCGGCGGATCGCCGCGGTGGTCGCGTAGCCGTCCATCTCCGGCATCATGATGTCCATCAGGACCAGCACGATGTCGTCGTGCTGCTCCAGGACCTCGATGCCCTCCCGGCCGTTCTCCGCGTACAGCACCGACAGCCCGTGCTGTTCCAGGACGCTGGTGAGCGCGAAGACGTTGCGGATGTCGTCGTCGACGATCAGCACCTTCTCGCCCTGGAAGCCGCCCGCGAAGCCCGGCTCGACGAGGTCCTGGCCGTTGCCCAGCCAGGGCTCCTCGGCGGGCTGCCGCTCCGGCTGCGCGGGCGCCTGCGGGGCGGGCTGCGGCGGGCCGGACGGCTGCTGGCCGGGCAGCGCGAACCGCCGCTGGGACCCGGAAATCGCCCGCCGGCGGCGCCGGTTGAGGCTGCCGCCGCCCACCTCCCGGCGCGGCGGCTCCTCCGTCTCCTGGATCCCGGCCTCCGTCTCGCGCGCCTCCGCGTCCATCGCCAGCCCGCCGGCGACCAGCTGGGGGTAGCCCTGCGGCGGCAGCCCGCCCGGGTTGTGCGGCAGGTAGAGCGTGAAGGTGGAGCCGCGGTTGGGCTCGCTCTGGGCGTGGATCTCGCCGCCCAGCAGGCGGGCGATCTCCCGGCTGATGGACAGGCCCAGACCGGTACCGCCGTACTTGCGGCTAGTCGTGCCGTCCGCCTGCTTGAACGCCTCGAAGATGACCCGCATCTTGCTGGACGCGATGCCGATGCCGGTGTCGGTCACGGAGAACGCGATCATCTCGGCGTCCGGGTCGCGCAGCGAACCGTGTTCCAGCAGCTGTTCGCGGATGGCCACCGGGACGTCCGCGCCGGCCGGCCGGATGACCAGCTCGACCGCGCCGGTGTCGGTGAACTTCACCGCGTTGGACAGCAGGTTGCGCAGCACCTGCAGCAGCCGCTGCTCGTCGGTGTGCAGCGTGGCCGGCAGCTCCGGCGAGACCCGTACGGAGAAGTCGAGTCCCTTCTCCGCGGTCAGCGGCCGGAAGGTGGCCTCGACGTAGTCGACGAGCTGGACCAGCGCGATCCGCGTCGGGCTGACGTCCATCTTGCCTGCCTCGACCTTCGAGAGGTCCAGGATGTCGTTGATCAGCTGGAGCAGGTCACTGCCCGCGCCGTGGATCGTCTCGGAGAACTCGACCTGCTTCGGGGAGAGGTTCCCCTCAGCGTTGTCGGCCAGCAACTTGGCCAGGATCAGCAGCGAGTTGAGCGGGGTGCGCAGCTCGTGCGACATGTTGGCGAGGAATTCCGACTTGTAGCGCATCGAGACCGCGAGCTGCTCGGCGCGCTCCTCCAGGACCTGCCGGGCCTCCTCGATCTCGGTGTTCTTGACCTCGATGTCGCGGTTCTGCGCCCGCAGCTGCTCGGCCTTCTCCTCCAGTTCGGAGTTGGACAGCTCCAGCGCCTTCTGCCGGCTCTCCAACTCGCCCGAGCGCTCCTTGAGTTGCTCGGTCAGCTCCTGCGACTGCTTGAGCAGCACCTCGGTCTTGGTGTTGACCGAGATGGTGTTGACGCTGGTCGCGATCATCTCGGCGATCTGGCTGAGGAAGTCCTTCTGGATCTGGGTGAACGGCTGGAACGACGCCAGCTCGATCACGCCGAGCACCTTGTCCTCGAACAGCACCGGCAGCACGATCACGTTCGCCGGCGGCGCCTCACCCAGCCCCGAGGCGATCTTGAGGTAGCCGGAGGGCACGTTCTCCACCAGGATCGTGCGCTTCTCCTCGGCGGCCGTGCCGATCAGCGTCTCACCGGGCTTGAAGGTGGTGGGCATATTGCCGCCGGAGTAGCCGTACGAGCCCATCAGCCGCAGCTCGTACTCGCCCGACTCGCCGCCGTCCGCGCCGATCTCCTGGCTGTCCGGCTGCGCCGCAAGGAAGAACGCGCCGTGCTGCGCGGAGACCGCGGGCGACAGCTCGCTCATGATGAGCGTGGCGACGTCCTTGAGGTCGCGCCGGCCCTGCATCAGACCGGAGATCCGGGCGAGGTTGCCCTTGAGCCAGTCCTGCTCCTCGTTGGCGAGGGTGGTCTCGCGGAGCGTGGCGATCATGGTGTTGACGTTGTCCTGGAGCTCCAGGATCTCGCCGGCCGCGTCCACGTCGATCCGGACGTTGTGGTCGCCGAGGGTCACTGCCGCGGCGACCGCGGCGATGGCGCGCACCTGCCGGGTCAGGTTTCCGGCCATCTCGTTCACGGATTCGGTCAGGTCCCGCCAGGTGCCGGCCACGCCCCGCACCTGCGCCTGACCGCCCAGCTGGCCCTCCGTACCCACCTCGCGGGCCACCCTGGTGACCTGCTCGGCGAAGGACGACAGCTGGTCGACCATGGTGTTGATGGTGGTCTTCAGCGCGAGGATCTCGCCGCGCGCGTCGATGTCGATCTTCTTGGTCAGATCACCCTTGGCGATGGCGGTGGTGACCATCGCGATGTTGCGGACCTGGCCGGTCAGGTTGTTGGCCATCGAGTTCACGGACTCGGTGAGGTCCTTCCACGTCCCGGCGACGCCGGGGACACGGGCCTGACCGCCCAGGATGCCGTCGGTGCCCACCTCGCGGGCCACTCGCGTGACCTCGTCGGCGAACGACGACAGCGTCGTGACCATCGTGTTGACCGTGTCCGCGAGCTGCGCGACCTCGCCGCGCGCCTCGACCGTGACCTTCTTCGTCAGATCGCCGTTGGCGACCGCCGCGGAGACCTGCGAGATGTTCCGCACCTGGATGGTCAGGTTGTTGGCCATCAGGTTGACGTTGTCGCTGAGGTCCTTCCAGATGCCGGTGACGCCCGGGACCCGTGCCTGGCCGCCCAGTTGGCCTTCCGTACCGACCTCACGGGCGACCCGGGTCACCTGCTCGGCGAACAGCGACAGCTGGTCGACCATCGTGTTGACGGTCGTGACCAGTTCGAGGATCTCGCCCTTGGCGTCGACGGTGATCTTCTTCGACAGGTCACCGCGGGCGACCGCGGTCGTCACCTCGCCGATGTTGCGCACCTGCGACGTCAGGTTGTTCGCCATGAAGTTGACGGACTGGGTGAGGTCCTTCCAGGTGCCGCTGACGCCCTGCACCTCGGCCTGACCGCCCAGGATGCCCTCGGTGCCCACCTCGCGGGCGACCCGGGTGACCTGCTCCGCGAAGGACGAGAGCTGGTCGACCATGGTGTTCAGGGTGTTCTTCAGCTCCAGGATCTCGCCCCGGGCGTCCACGTCGATCTTCTGCGACAGATCACCGCGCGCGACGGCCGTGGCGACCTGCGCGATGTTGCGGACCTGGGCCGTGAGGTTGCCGGCCATGCCGTTCACGGAGTCGGTCAGATCGCGCCAGACGCCGGCCACACCGGGCACCTGCGCCTGACCGCCCAGCCGGCCGTCCGTACCGACCTCCCGGGCGACCCTGGTGACCTGCTCGGCGAACGCGGAGAGCTGGTCGACCATCGTGTTGATGGTGCTCTTCAGCTCCAGGATCTCGCCGCGGGCGTCCACGTCGATCTTCTGCGACAGGTCACCGCGCGCCACCGCCGTCGTCACCTGGGCGATCTGCCGCACCTGCGAGGTGAGGTTCCCCGCCATGAAGTTGACGGAGTCGGTCAGCTCCTTCCAGGTGCCGCTGACGCCGTCCACCCGGGCCTGTCCGCCCAGCCGGCCCTCCGTGCCGACGTCCCTGGCCATCCGCGTGACCTGGTCGGCGAACGACGACAGCTGGTCCACCATGGTGTTCACGGTGTTCTTCAGCTGGAGCATCTCGCCGGAGACGTCGACGGTGACCTTCTGCGACAGATCGCCGTTGGCGACCGCGGTCGTCACCTGCGCGATGTTGCGCACCTGACCGGTGAGGTTGCGGAACGCGGTGTTGACGGAGTCCGTGAGGTCCTTCCAGGTCCCCGCCGCCCCGGGCACCGCCGCCTGGCCGCCCAGCTCACCCTCGACGCCGATCTCCCGTGCCACCCGCGTCACTTCGGCACCGAACGCGGAGAGCTGGTCCACCATCGTGTTGACGGTGTTCTTCAACTCCAGCATTTCCCCGGCCACATCGACGGTGACCTTCTGCGACAGGTCGCCGTTGGCGACCGCCGTCGTCACCTGCGCGATGTCCCGCACCTGGGCCGTCAGGTTCCGGAAGGCGTTGTTCACCGAATCGGTGAGGTCCTTCCACGTGCCCGCGGCTCCCGGCACCTGCGCCTGCCCGCCGAGCTGCCCCTCGGCCCCGACCTCGTTCGCCACCCGCGTCACTTCGTCCGCGAAGGTCCGCAGCGTTTCGGTCATGGTGTTGATCGTGTCGGCGAGCTGGGCGACCTCGCCGCGCGCGCTGACCGTCACCTTCTGTGACAGGTCGCCGTTGGCCACGGCCGTGGTGACCTGGGCGATCCCGCGCACCTGAGCGGTGAGGTTGCCGGCCATGAGATTGACCGAATCCGTCAGGTCCTTCCACACCCCGGCCACACCGGGGACCTGGGCCTGACCGCCGAGCTCGCCCTCCGTACCGACCTCACGGGCGACCCGGGTCACCTCGGAGGCGAACGACGACAGCTGGTCCACCATCGTGTTGACGGTGTTCTTCAGCTCCAGCATCTCGCCGGCGACATGGACCGTCACCTTGCGCGACAGATCACCCTTGGCGACCGCCGTGGTGACCAGCGCGATGTCCCGGACCTGTGCGGTCAGCCGGGACGCCATGGTGTTGACGGATTCCGTGAGGTCCTTCCACGAACCCGACATTCCGCGCACCCGCGCCTGGCCGCCGAGCTTGCCCTCCGTGCCGACCTCACTGGCCACCCGCGTGACCTCGTCGGTGAACGCGGAGAGCTGGTCCACCAGGCCGTTGACCGTCCGGCCGACCTTCAAGAATTCACCGCGCAGGGGATGCTCCGAAGAACTGTCCGAACTGCGCGAACGAAGATCCATCCGCTGTTCCAGATCGCCCTCGGACACCGCCGAGAGCACCCGGCCGACCTCGGAAACCGGCCGTACCAGGTCGTCGACCAGCGCGTTCGAGGCATCGATGGCCGCGGCCCAGGAGCCTTCGGCGGCGCCGACCTCCAGCCGTTCCGTGAGTTTTCCCTCACGTCCGACGACCCGGCGCACCCGCGCCAGCTCGCCCGTCAGATGCAGATTGCGGTCCGCGACCTCGTTGAAGACCGCCGCGATCTCCGACATGACGCCGTCGCCGGAAACCGTGAGCCGCTTGCGGAAGTTCCCGTCCCGCATGGCGACCAGAGCGACCAACAGCCGATTCAGCGCAGCCGTATCCACCTCGGTCGTCCCGTTGCTCCGGGAACGTCCGCCTTTCGCGCGCGTGCTTACGCCCCGCGCCGCTGCGCCAGACTCCACCGTGTCCCTCCCGCAGGGTCGACCGTTCTACCCGGGCTTTCTCTTGATACTTGCCCAGTGTTTCACCATGGCCCAACCAGGCCATAACAGTTCGGCAGCATCGCACACCGTCCCACGTCACGATTGGGGCGGAAACACACGTGACCGGCATCCTCGGCCGCGGCGAAGGTAAGTAACCTGGCATACGGCTGTCCACCCGCCCCCGTGACCTCGCGTACGGGCGGGGGCACGAGCACACCAGGTATTTCCGGAGGGGCGCCGCGACCATGGGGGAGCAGATCACCGACACACGCATGAGGAGACCAGTGATCACCGCGCGGGCCGCCGCAACCTTCGAGCCGGTCGGGCGCTCGGTCGCCACCGCCCGTGCGTTCGTCCGCGACACCCTCCAGGGCTGGGGCTGCGCCGACATCATCGACGACGCCGTCGTCCTCACCAGCGAGCTGGTCACCAACGCCGTCGTGCACGCCGGCACCGCCGCGGACGTCCTGTGCCAGCGCGACGACGACGGCGTCAAGATCTCCGTCGCCGACCGTTACCCCGAACGGGAAATTCCGCTCCAGAACGCCGGCCAGGTCATCGTCCACCCGGACCGCGAGGGCGGCCGGGGACTGCTCCTGTGCGGCGCCCTCGCCGCCCGCTGGGGCGTCGAATACAGCGCGGCCCAGAAATACGTCTGGTTCCAGCTCGACCTGCCCGAGCGCCCCGCCGGCACCCGCTCCGCCGGCCCCGCCCTCCCCGTCGACGCCCTCCCGGTCACCGACAGCCGGGTCCGCGTCGCGGTGATCCAGATCGACCGCGGCGGCTGCATCAGCTTCTGGAACGAGGACGCCCAGGACCTCTTCGCCTACGATCCCGAGCAGGTCATCGGCAAACCCCTCACCGACTTCGCCGCCTGGCCGCACACCCCCGGCACCGGCACCGGCATCGCCGAGGCGCTCCAGCTGTCCCGCTGGGAGGGCTCCTACGGCATGCGCGGCGCCGACGGCCGGGTCATCCCCGTCTACGCCTCCCACCTGCGCGTCCGCGACGCCGACGGCGAGGCCTCCACGGTCTGCCTGCTGGTCCGCGACCACGAACGCGCGATCCTCCAGAGCCCCCAGCGCACCCCCGCCGGCGACACCGCCTCGCACACCGGCCAGGCCGCCCAGTCGGCGGCCCACCCCTCCGACCCGTTCGAGGTCTTCATCGGCTCGCCGGCCCCCGACGACCTCGACGGCCTGCTCCAGCGCACCGTCGAACGCGCCCGCGACATGCTCGACGGCGACGCCGCCTACCTCCTGCTCGCCACCGACGACGAGACCGAACTGGAGGTCCGCGCCTCCACGGGCCTGCCCTCCGCCCGCCAGCGCTTCGCCCGCGTCCCCGTCGAAGCCGGCTCCGGACGCTACGGCTCCGCCCGGATGCCCGCCGTCCACGAGGACCTCACCGCCGTCCCCGGCGCCGTCCCCCTGCTCAGCGGCACGGGCATGCGCTCCGTCGTCACCGTCCCCCTCAAGGTCGAAGGACGGCTGACCGGCTCCCTCGGGGTGGCCGCCGAAAACCCCGGCCGCTACACCAACGAAGAGGCCCTCCGCCTCCAGTTCGCCGCCGACCGCATCGCCCTCGCCGTCGAACGTGCCCGGCTGACCGAACTCGAAAAGCTCCGCCGCGGCTCGCTGTCCTTCCTGGTCGAGGCGTCCGACCTGCTGGCCGGCACCCTCGACCGCGACCAGACCCTGGCCCTGATGGCCCAGATGACGGTCCCCACCCTCGCCACCTGGTGCGCGGTCTACACCGTCGCCGACCAGGCCTCCGAA
Organism: Streptomyces sp. NPDC048196; assembly: GCF_040652715.1. Taxonomy (NCBI): domain Bacteria; kingdom Bacillati; phylum Actinomycetota; class Actinomycetes; order Kitasatosporales; family Streptomycetaceae; genus Streptomyces; species Streptomyces sp. NPDC048196. The sequence continues at coordinate 308,542 of NZ_JBEZMM010000004.1, forward strand.
CCCGAGCTGTCGTACGTCCTGCACGAGGACGAGGACCGCATCGACGGGCTGAAGACACTCCTGATGAAGGTCGACCCGCCCGAGCCGGTCCCCACCCCCGGCGCCCGCGTCTGGACCGCCCCCAGCGACGCCGCCCACGACGCCGCACTGCGCACCTCCATGCGCAGCCTCGGCCTGGGCAACGCCGCACGCCCCTCCAGCGGCCCCGGCGCCACCCTCGCCACCGCCTCCGCGGTCGGCGGCGAGACCGTCGTCCTCCCCCTGGTCGCCCGCAACCGCGTGATCGGCATGCTCACCCTCGGCAAGCCCACCGAGGAGCACTTCCGCCAGGAGATCCTCGAACTCGCCGAGGACCTCTCCCGCCGGGCCGCCCTCGCCCTGGACAACGCCCGCCTCTACTCCGAGCGCACGGCCATCAGCCAGTCCCTCCAGCGCAGCCTGCTGCCCCCGGAGCTGCCCGACATCGCCGGCGTCGAGGTCGAGGTCATCTACCGCGCGGCCGGTGAGGGCAACGAGGTCGGCGGCGACTTCTACGACCTCTTCCCGATCCGCGACGGCGCCTATGGCTTCGCCATCGGTGACGTCTGCGGCACCGGCCCGGAAGCCGCCGCCGTCACCGGCCTCGCCCGGCACGCCCTGCGCCTGCTCGCCCGCGAGGGCTTCGGCGGCCCCGCAGTCCTGGAGCGGCTCAACGCCGCCATCCTCGACGAAGGAGCCCGCAGCCGCTTCCTGACCCTCCTTTACGGCGAGCTCTGGCCCCAGGAAGACGGCAGCGCCCTCCTCAAGGTCGTCTGCGCCGGCCACCCGCTGCCGCTCCGGCTGCGCCAGGACGGCACGGTCGAACCAGCCGCCGAACCCCAGCCCCTGCTGGGCGTCATGGACGACCTCGAGCTGTACGAACAGACCGTCACCCTCGACCCGGGCGATGTCCTGCTGTGCGTCACCGACGGCGTCACGGAACGCCGCGAGGGCGCCCGCATGCTCGGCGACGACGGCCTCACCGACGTCCTGACGACCTGCACCGGCCTGACCGCCGGCGCCGTCGCCGCCCGCGTCCTGCGTGCCGTGGAACGCTTCGCCGCCGAACCGGCCTCCGACGACATGGCCATCCTCGCCATGCGCGTCCCCGAGCCCCAGCCCCAGACCGCCTGACCCCGGGGCGGGCCACCCACCGTGGTGCCCCGCCCCACACCCCCACGGCCGCCCGGGCCCCACAGGGCCCGGCCTATATCGCGCACGGAATTGAGGCGACTTGAGGCCCCTCACCCGCGGCCACATACGACAAAGGCCCCCGCCATTCGGCGAGGGCCTTTGCCTCTTGAGCCCCAATACGGAATCGAACCGTAGACCTTCTCCTTACCATGGAGACGCTCTGCCGACTGAGCTATTGGGGCCGGCAACAGAAAGAATATTACCCCAACTCCGCGGCGCTCACGAACCACCCCGGCCCGCTCCTAAAAGGCCGGCTGCAGCAATCCCCCCAACGCATTGCACGCACCGACCATCTTCTGCAGCTCCCGCCGCGACATCCCGGCGTGCACCGGCAGCGTCAACGTCTCGTCCACCGCCCGCTCGGTCTCCGGCAGGAACACGTCCCGCCGCAGCCCCGGCAGCCGGTACACCGGCGCCTGCACCGGCACCCGGCACCCAACGCCCTTGGCCCGCAAGGTACGTGCGAACGCATCCCGGTCCGGCCGGCCGTTCCCCGGCACCCGCACCACGTACTGCGCGTACAGGTGCCCCGACGCCGGCGCCGGCGTCCGGACCCCGCTGAGCCGCTCGTCCAGATACGCCGCATGCGCCCGACGCAGCTCCGTACCCGCCGGATCCGCCCCGGCCTCGTCCTCCACCAGCACCAACAACCCGTGCCGCTGCCCCACTTCACGCAGCCGCCCGACCTCCGCCGGCCGCCCGAACTTGTGGACCGCCACGACCGCCACGGTCCGACTGGACACCACGTCGGCCACCGACGCCGGGTCCAGGCAGTAGCTGTCCGCGTCCACGTCGGCAAATACCGGCACCGCGCCCAACTCCACGACGGCCCGGGCCACTTCGGCGTTGCCGTACGCCGGCACCACGACCTCATCCCCGGTCCGCACACCGGCCGACTTGAGCGTTCCCACAGTCCGCATGGGGCGGATCCTTGTCAGATGAGGTGAACGTCGAGTTACGCCCACCCCCCGAAAATCGGAACAAAAAAGCTCCGGTCCCTGAACCACGAGGGTTCAGGGACCGGAGCTGAAGAATTGTTCGGCGGTGTCCTACTCTCCCACAGGGTCCCCCCTGCAGTACCATCGGCGCTGAAAGGCTTAGCTTCCGGGTTCGAAATGTAACCGGGCGTTTCCCTAACGCTATGACCACCGAAACACTATGAAGTTAACCAACCGGAATCATGACTCAACGGTCGTTACTTCAGAACCTACACAGTGGACGCGAGCAACTGAGGACAAGCCCTCGGCCTATTAGTACCAGTCAACTCCACACCTTACGGCGCTTCCATATCTGGCCTATCAACC